>JAHBUY010000005.1:324450-648901 GCA_019637795.1 bacterium
GCGCGGGCCGATGCTGTGCCTGATGGGAGCGATCGATGACGCGACCGGCGAGCTGCTGCCTGGGGCGTCGTTCGTGGAGCAGGAGTGCGCGGCAGGGTACCTGCGGGTGCTGCGAGCGATCGCGGAGGCGAAAGGACTTCCGTACAGCGCCTACATGGATCGGCACGGGAGCCTGAAGCGCAACGACGCGCACTGGACGCTGGAAGAGGAGTTACGCGGGGTCCAAGACCCGACGCAGGTGGGCCGGGCGCTCGCGGCCTTGGAGATTGAGGTGATCTACGCGCTGTCGCCGCAGGCGAAGGGCCGAGTGGAGCGGCTGTGGGGCACGCTGCAGGATCGGTTGGTCTCCGAGCTCCGGTTGGTGGGGGCCACGACCGTGGAGGAGGCCAATGCCGTGCTGGAGGCCTTTCGGGCGGAGCACAACCAGCGGTTTGCCATTCCCCCGGCCGAGGCCACCCCGGCGTGGCGGCCGGTGCGACGGGGGACCGATCTGAGCCGGATCTGCAGCTTCCAGTACGAGGCGACCGTGCTGAACGACAACACCGTGCGGATCGGCGGCCTGGTCCTCGACATCCCGCCCGGCCCGCGCAAGCGCAGCTATGCGGGGACGCGCGTCGAGGTGCGCCAGCTCCTCGACGGCAGCTGGCGCGTCTACGGCGGCGACACGGTGATCGCCACGGCCGCCGCCACCTCGCCCGGCGCCCTCCGCACGCTCAAGCGCCGGCGGCGGCGGCCGCCGAGCGCCGCCTCGGTGGGGAAAACTCCAGTCGCCCTGCGGGCTCCTTCCGTTTCCCCCACCGACATGATCCCGTCACCACCACGATGAACCCCGGGGGGACGGAATCACTGAGCAGTTGAGGGCGGACAGAATCACTGAGCAGCGACAAGCGATGCCGCGGGCGGTTGACAGGCCGGCCGGCGCAGTCGAGGTGGAGCCAATGGACGCCGCGACCGCCGCGCTCGCCTCCTGGCAGTTGCCCCTCCTGCCGGCCACGCTCGCGGTGCTCGCCGTCCTCCTCTACTGGCGCGGTTGGCGGGCGCTGCGCGCCCAACTGCCGGCGCAGTTCGGAGCCGCCCGCCTGGCGGCCTTCCTCGCCGGCGTGACCACCGTCATCCTGGCCGTCGCCTCGCCGATCGACGCCTTCGCGCCGCTGCTGCTGCGCGTCCACATGCTGCAGCACATCCTCCTCACCATGGTCGCGCCACCCCTGCTCTGGCTGGGCGCGCCGGCGCTGCCGCTCCTGCGCGGACTGCCGCAGGGAGCGGCGAAGCACGGTCTCGGCCCCTTCCTCGCCTGGCCGCCGTTGCTGGCCGCCGGCCGCTTCGTGGTCCACCCGCTGGTGGCGTGGCTGGCGCTGGTGATCGCCACCCTGCTGTGGCACCTCCCCGGCCCCTACCAGCTCGCCCTGCGCGATCCCGACTGGCACCAGTTCGAACACGCCTGCTTCCTCGTCGCCGGCCTGCTGTTCTGGTTCCCGGTCGTGCAGCCCTACCCCAGCCGCGCCCGCTGGCCGCGCTGGGCGATGGTGCCGTATCTCCTCCTCGCCGACGCGCAGAACACCCTGCTCGCGGCCCTTTTCGTCTTCGCCGATCGGCCGCTCTACGCCGCCTACGCCGCGGCGCCGGCGCTCACCGCGCTGGACGCGCGCGGCGATCAGGCGGCCGCCGGCGCGCTGATGTGGGTCGCCGGCTCGGCCACCTATCTCGTCGCCGCGGCGGCGATCGTCATCGGCTGGCTGAACGGCAGCGCCCTGGCGCCGAGGGCGGCACCGCCCCGTCCCCCTCCGGCGCCGCGCCGCCGCCTCGACCTGCTGCGCGTGCCCCGGCTCGGCGCCGCACTGCGTTCGCTGGCGCTGCGCCGCGCCGCCCAGGCCCTGATGCTGCTGCTCGCCGCGGCGGTGATCGCCGACGGCCTGCTCGGACCGCGCATGAGCCCGATGAACCTCGCCGGCGTGCTGCCGTGGACCTATTGGCGCGGCCTGGTCGTCATCGCGCTGCTCGCCGTCGGCAACGTGTTCTGCATGGCGTGCCCGTTCATGCTGCCGCGCGCGCTCGGCCGGCGACTGCTGCCGGGGCGCCGCGCCTGGCCGCGCCGGCTGCGCGGCAAATGGCTGGCGGCGGCCCTGCTCGTCGTCTACCTCTGCGCCTACGAGGCGTTCGCCCTCTGGGACGCCCCGCGTCTGACGGCGGCGATCGCCCTCGCCTACTTCGCCGCCGCGCTGGTGGTCGACGGCATCTTCCGCGGCGCCGCCTTCTGCAAGCACCTCTGCCCCATCGGCCAGTTCCACTTCGTGCACGCCACGGTGTCGCCGTTCACGATCGCCGCGCGCGACCCGGAGACGTGCCGGAGCTGCGCCGGCGCCGACTGCATCCGCGGCACCCCCACGCGGCGCGGCTGCGAGCTCGAGCTCTTCGTTCCCGAGAAGCGCGGCAACCTCGACTGCACCCTCTGCCTCGACTGCGTCCGCGCCTGCCCGCACGACAACGTCGGCCTCCTGGCGGTCGCCCCGGCGGCGGAGCTGGCAACCGACCCGCCGCGCTCCTCGCTGCGGCGACTCTCCGAACGCCCCGACATCGCCGCCCTGGCGCTGCTCTGCGTGTTCGGCGCCTTCGCCAACGCGGCCGGCATGCTCGAGCCGGTGCTGCGCGCCGAGGCCGCCCTCGCCGCGCGACTCGGCCTCGACTCGCCGCTGGCGCTGACGCTCGCCGCGCTGCCGGTGGCGCTGGTCGCGCTCCCGGTCGCGGCGCTGGGATCCGCGGTGGCCATCGGCCACCGCTGGAGCGGCGCCACGGCGACGCCGCGCGCCCTCGCCTGCCGCCTGGCATTGGCGCTGGTCCCGATCGGCCTCGCCATGTGGAGCGCCCACTTCCTCTTCCATTTCGCCACCGGCATCGGCACGGCGGTGCCGGTGGCGCAGCGCGCCCTCGCCGACCTCGGCGTCGCCCTTGGCTCCCCCGACTGGTCGCACGCGGCGGCCATGCACGCGCCCGCCTGGCTCACGCCGCTCGAGCTGCTGCTGCTCGATGCCGGCCTGCTCCTCAGCCTGTCGGTGGGCTGGCGCACCGCCCTCGAGCTCAACCACGGCCGCGGCCGGCCGGCGGTCGCGCTGCACCTGCCGTGGGCGGCGCTGGCGATCGCGCTCTGGGTCGCCGGCGCCTGGATCGTCTTCCAGCCGATGCAGATGCGCGGCATGGTGCACTGACATGCCGCCACCTCGGCGCCGGACGCGCATCGCGCCGGCCGCGCTGCTGCTGGCGGCGCTCCCGCTCGCCGCGCCCGCCGGCGCCGACGGCGGCGCGGTACGCCTCAGCGAGCGCGTCGGCGACCTCGTCATCACGGTCTTCACCTCGCCGACGCCGTTGCGCGCCGGCCCGATCGACGTCAGCGCGCTGCTGCTCGACGGCCGCAGCGGCGACGTCATCGGCGATGCCGGCGTCACCGTCACCCTGCGGAACCCGCAACCGGAGGAGACGATGGTCACCGCCACCGCCAGCCGCGCCCAGGCGACCAACAAGCTGCTCTACGCGGCGCTGCTCGACCTGCCGGCTGCCGGCGCCTGGCGGGTCGAGGTCGCCATCGACCGCGCCGGCCACCCGCCAGCGGCGGTGACGTTCGACGTCGACGCCGCGCCGCCGCTGCCGCCGTGGCGAACCTACTGGCCCTACTTCGCCCTGCCGGCGCTCGCGGTCGCCGTCTACGCGCTGCACCAGTGGCTGGTGCTGCGCCGGCGACCGTGAACGCGCCGCCGGCCGCGGACTGATGCCCGCGCGCCGGCGCGTCCGCCGCCGGCGCTACTGCTGTTGGATCGACTGCAGGTAGCTGGTGATCTCCTGCACCTGGCCGCGCACCTGGGCGCGCGCGTTGGTCGCCTGGCTGCGCTGCCGGGTGAACACCTCGCCCCACACCGGCATCTCGCTCTCGCCGTGGGCGCGCAGCGTCTCGCGCCCGTCGATGATGTTGATCACCCGCAGGGTCGGAAAGGTGCCGCCGTTGTTCTTCGCCAGCACCGTGAGATCCGCCGGCCGCGGCGTCATGAGGCCGCCCACCACCCCGTCCCCCTTGCCGGCCATGCCGTGGCAGGCGCTGCAGTAGCGCCGGTACGCGGCCTCGCCTGGTTTCAGGTCGGCGGCGGAGACGGCGGCCGCGGCGCAGAGGACCGTGGTGATGACGACGGAGACCAACGATGAACGCATGAGCACCCCCTCCCGCGCGGCGTTTAGCGCGCCCCGCTCCGATCGCCAAGGGGTCGCGGGGGTTGTCGCGGGGTTGGAGTCCGCGGCCGCGCGGGGTCTGATATGGTCCCCGCGATGACCGCGGACCCGTTCCACCAGCGGCTCGGCGAGCTCGGCCCGGCGCTGCTCACCGCCCTGTCGGCCTTCGAGGAGGTGCGACGCCACCTCGACCCGCCGCACCTGCCAGCGCTGCGCGAGGCGGCCGGCCCGATCCACGCGCGCCTGCGCGCCGCGCTGGCGGCGTTCACCGCCGCGCCGGTGCCGAGCGGGCTGGACGACTTCGCGAGCCAGATCCGGCAGTCCGCCGAGGCCGCCGACGGCGCCTTCGCGCTCTTCTGCGACGAGGCATCGCCGGCGCAGGCGATCCCCCGCGTCCTCGGCGCCATGCACCAGCACTGCCGCGCCCAGGAGCTGCTGTATCCGCTGCGCCGCGTGCTGCCGCCGGTCGGGCGCTTCTTCCTCGAGCCGGCGCTGCACGACCGCGCCGCCGAGCTCGACCCGGAGCCGCATCCCGAACACCCGACCGGCATCATCGTCGCCCGCCAGAAGGACGGCGCCCGCGGCGGCTTCTCGCTCTACGTGCCCGAGTCCTACGACCCGGCCCGCGACTGGCCGCTGGTCGTCGCCCTGCACGGCGGCAGCGGCAGCGGCGGCGACTTCCTCTGGACCTGGCTCACCGAAGCGCGCAGCCGCGGCTGTCTGCTGCTGGCACCGACATCGCTCGGCTCGACGTGGTCGCTGATGGACGAGGACGTCGACGCGCCGGCGCTGCGCGCCATGGTCGACTACGTGCGCGCCCACTGGCGCGTCGACGACCGCCGCGTGCTCCTCACCGGCCTGTCCGACGGCGCCACCTACACGCTGCTGTGCGGCCTCCGGGACGACATGCCCTTCACCGCGCTCGCCCCAGTCTCGGGCGTCCTGCACCCCGCCAACCTGCTGAACGGCAACCTGGCGCGCGCCGCCGGCCGCCGCGTCTACCTGGTCCACGGGGCGCGCGACTGGATGTTCCCGGTGGCGACGGCACGCATGGCGCACCGCGAGCTGCAGCGCGCCGGCGCCGACGTCACCTACCGCGAGATCGCGGACCTGTCGCACACCTATCCGCGCGAGGAGAACGCCCGCATCCTGGAGTGGTTCGATCCGGCGCTGCGCCTGGCGCCGGCGGACGGCGCGCGACGCTGAGCGCGTCCGCGTCGCGATCCGGGTCGGCGCAGGGTCAGAGGGTCCCGGCGGCCTCCCGCCAGCCCGCGACGTCGAGCCGGTACAGCACGTGCGGCATGCCGGCCCAGATGACGTCGCGTTCGTACGCGAAGCCGACCCGTTGCATGACCGCGCGCGAGGCGACGTTGGTCGGCAGCGTGAAGGCGACCAGGGAACGCTGGCCGAGCACCTCGAAGCCGACGCGCGCGCACTCGCGCGCCAGCTCGGTGGCGAGGCCGCGGCCCCAGAATTGCGGCATCAGCGCGTAGCCGACCTCGACCTCGTCGCCGCCGCCGACCACGACGCGGCGCAGGCCGCCGCGACCGACGAACGCGCCCGTGGCGCGCTCGTGCGCCATCCAGTAGCCGAAGCCGTGCGCGTCCCAGTGCGCCATCAGTTGCGTCAGGATGTCGGCGCTGACCTCGTCGGAGCGCACGCCGCCGAGGGTCGCCATCACCACCGGGTCGCGGTGCATGCGACGGAGCTCGTCGAGATCGGCGGCGGCGATGCGAGTGAGCAGCAGGCGCGCGGTGTGCAGCCGCCCCAGATCGTCGGGCATCGCGCGCCGCGTCACCGCGCCGACGGAAAGCGCGCGCTCCGCTTCTCCTTCAGCGCCGCGATCCCCTCCCGCACGTCGGCTTCCATGAAGTTGAGCATCTCGTAGGCGAGCGAGGTGTCGAAGATCGGCCCGGCGACGCGCAGCCAGCCGTTGAGCGCGCGCTTGGTGAGCCGGACCGCGTTCTGCGGCCCCGCCGCGAGGCGCGCGGCCACGGCCGACGCCCGGTCCATGAGGTCGGCGGCGGGCACGCACAGGCTGACGAGGCCGATGCGCTCCGCCTCGCGTCCGTCCAGGAACTCCGCGGTCATCAGGTAGTACTTCGCCTTCGCCATGCCGCAGAGCAGCGGCCAGATGATGGCGGCGTGGTCGCCGGCGCCGACACCGAGCCGCAGGTGGCCGTCGGTGAGGCGCGCCGTCTCGGCGATGATCGAGATGTCGGCCATCAGCGCCACCGCCAACCCGGCGCCGACCGCGACGCCGTTGATCGCCGAGACGATCGGCTTCTCGAGGTTCACCATGTTGTAGACGATGTCGGCGGCCTCGCGCAGGGTGCGCGACACCGCCGCCGCGTCGCCCGCCATGCCCTCGAGCAGACGGATGTCGCCGCCGGCGGAGAACGCCGTGCCGGCGCCGGTGACGAGCACGACCCGCGCCGCCGGGTCGGCGCCGATGGTCTTCCACACCTCGGCCAGCTCCCAGTGCATGCGCTCGTCGGTGGCGTTGACCGGCGGCCGATCGAGGGTGAGCAGCAGCACGCCGTCGGGGCGCTGCTCGAAACGCAGATGCTGGTAGTCGGGATACTGCACGCGACACTCCCTCCGAGCGGGTTACCTGACAGGCGCACGCGCCGGCGGCAAGGCGCGCCCACCGGCGGCGTCATCCAGCACGCGCGCGCCGCCCAGCGTCCGTCGCGCCGCCAGCGCGCTACTCGGCGCGCGCCGTCAGGGTGTGCGGCAGCGGCGCGTCCGCCATCCAGCGCGTCGCGCCCGCCTTGCTCAGGCGGCCGAGCAGCATCTGGGTCGTCGGCTCGATGCGATCGAGGAACGGCTTCGGGTAGAGCCCGATCCAGAAGACCAGGATCAGAATCGGCGCCAGCGCCAGCACCTCGCGCGCCGACAGATCCTTCAGCGTCCGGTTCACGGCGTTCGTCACCGGGCCGAAGAAGACGTGCTTGTAGAGGGTCAGCATGTAGGCCGCGCCGAGCACGACGCCGAGGACGCCGATGCCGCCCGCCAGGGGATGGGCGCGGAAGGCGCCGAGCAGGATCAGGAACTCGCCGACGAAGCCGTTGGTGCCCGGCAGGCCGATCGACGACAGCGTGATGACCAGGAACAGCGCCGCGAATACCGGCATGATGCTCCACAGGCCGCCGTACTCGTCGATCATGCGGGTATGACGGCGATGGTAGATGTAGCCGACGAGGATGAACAGCGCCCCGGTCGAGAGGCCGTGGTTGATCATCTGCAGGACGCTGCCGGTGACGCCGACGTTGTTGAAGGCGTATAGGCCGAGCATCACGAAGCCCATGTGGCTGACCGAGGAGTAGGCGACCAACCGCTTCATGTCCGGCTGCAACAGCGCCACCATGGCGCCGTAGACGATGCCGACGACCGCCAGGGTCATGATCACCGGGAACGCCTGCTCGGCAGCGTGCGGGAACATCGGCAGCGAGAAGCGGAGGAAGGCGTAGCAGCCCATCTTCAGCAGCACGCCGGCCAGGTCGACCGAGCCGCCGGTCGGCGCCTCGGTGTGCGCGTCCGGCAGCCAGGTGTGCAGCGGCACCATCGGCACCTTGATCATGAACGCCAGGGTGAACGCCGCGAACAGCAGCACCTGCTCGAGCTCGCTGAGGTCGACCGAGTAGAGGGTCACGATGTCGAAGGTGAGCGGGTGCGACTGGGCGTGGCGGAGCACGAGATAGATCATCCCCGCCAGCATCAGGGCGCTGCCGCTCATGGTGAAGAGCACGAACTTGATGGTCGCGTAGCGGCGGTTGGGACCGCCCCACACCCCGATGACGAAGAACATCGGGAACAGCATCAGCTCCCAGAAGAGGAAGAAGAGGAACAGGTCGACGCTGAGCAGCGCCCCCAGCATCATCCCCTCGAGCGCGAGGATGAGCATCATGAAGTGCTTGCAGTACTTCTCGATGTCGCCCCAGGCGGCGAGGATGATCGACGGCGTCAGCAGGGTCGTCAGGACCACCAGCCAGAGCGAGAAGCCGTCGACGCCGAGCGAGTAGGACACGCCGAGGCTGGGGATCCACGAGGCCTTCTCGGTCAACTGCAGCTCGCCGACCCCGGGCTGGAACATCCCCAGCATCACCAGCGACAGCAGGAAGGGGATCAGCGAGAAGGCGAAGGCGGCGCGGCGCGGGATCTGCAGCGGCTCGCCGGGCAGCAGGCCCACCAGCAGCGCGCCGACGATCGGCGTGAAGATGATCAGCGACAGGATCGGCATCGCGCGCCTCTCAGATCACCAGCGCCGCGACCACGACCATGGCGCCGATCAACATCGCCAGCGCGTAGGCCTGCACGTTGCCGGTCTGGATGCGGCGGGCGCGCCCGCCGAGGACCCGCACCAGGTCGCCGACGCCGTTCACCGCGCCGTCGACCCACCGCGCGTCGACGGTCTGCCAGAAGTAGCGCGACAGGCGCACGTAGGGCGTGATCACCAGCGCGTCGTAGAGCTCGTCGACGTAGTACTTGTTCCACAACAGCGTGTAGAGCCCGCGCAGGCGCGCCGCGATGCGATCGGGCAGGTCCGACTGCTGGCCGTACATCAGGTAATCGAGGCCGATGCCGGCGAGCCCGACGCCGCTGGCGACGGCGATGAGGAACACCAGCGTGCCGGTGCTGGGATGCGGCAGGTGTCCGAGCGCGGCGACCGACGGCTCGAGGTAGTGGCCGATCTCGTCGCCCCACAGCAGCCCATGGGGCAGGCCGATGAAGCCGCCGACCAGCGACAGCACCGCGAGGACGATCAGCGGAATGGTCATGGTGCGCGGCGATTCGTGCAGGTGGTGGCGCGCCGCCTCGTCCACCCGGCTGACGCCCTCGAACACGAGGAAGTAGGCGCGGAAGACGTAGAAGGCGGTCATGCCGGCGGCGACCACGCCGGTCAGCCACAGCCAGGTGTGGCCGCTCATGTACGCCGCCTCGAGGATCAGGTCCTTGGAGAAGAAGCCGGAGAAGCCGGGGAAGCCGGAGATCGCCAGGGCCGCGACCAGGAAGGTGCGCGCGGTGATCGGCATCGCCTTTTTCAGGCCGCCCATCTTGAAGACGTCGAGCTCGCCGTGCAGCGCGTGCATGACGCTCCCGGCGCACAGGAACAGGCACGCCTTGAAGAAGGCGTGCGTCATGAGATGGAAGATCGCCGCCGAGAAGGCGCCGCAGCCGAGGGCGAGGAACATGTAGCCGAGCTGCGAGACCGTCGAGTAGGCGAGGATCTTCTTCAGGTCGCGCTGCACCAGGCCGATGGTGGCCGCGAAGAACGCGGTGGCGGCGCCGATGACGGCGATCAGCTCGAGGGTCGACGGCGACAGCACGTAGAGCGGCGACAGGCGGGCGATCATGTAGACGCCGGCGGTCACCATGGTGGCGGCGTGGATGAGCGCCGACACCGGGGTCGGGCCGGCCATCGCGTCGGGCAGCCAGACGTAGAGCGGGATCTGCGCCGACTTGCCGGTGGCGCCGATGAAGAGCAGGACGCAGATCGCGGTCACCACCGCCGGCGACCATTCCGCCAACTTCGGCGCGAGGTGGTTGATGTCGGTGAAGGCGAGCGTCGGCGCATCCACCTGGCCGAGGCTCCAGAAGAGCAGGAACATGCCGACCAGGAAGGCGGCGTCGCCGATCCGGTTGGCGATGAAGGCCTTGCGGCCGGCGTCGGCGTTGGCCTCGTCGAGGTACCAGAAGCCGATCAGGAGATAGGAACAGAGCCCGACGCCCTCCCAGCCGATGAAGAGCAGCGGCAGCGAATCGCCGAGCACCAGGATCAGCATCGAGACGGTGAACAGGTTCATGTACGCGAAGAACCGCGCGACGTCGGGATCGTCGTGCATGTACCCGAGCGAGTAGACGTGGATCAGGAAGCCGACGCCGGTGATGACGAGGATCATCACGCTGCTCAGATGATCGAGCCGGAACGCCGCCTCGAGGGTGAGCGGCGCGGCGTGGATCCAGGTGTACATGCGATCCAGCAGCGCGCCCTCCGGCGGCAACTGCCAGAGCTGCGCCACGGCCGCCAGCGTCACCGCGAACGCGGCCAGCACCGACAGCGGGCCGGCCAACTTCGCGATCGCGTCGCGACCGCTCTTGGCGGCGTACAGGCAGAGGATCGTGCCGAGCAGCGGGCAGAGCACGATCCAACGAAGAAGGGCCGTTTCGACTACGGGCATCTCATTAGACAGGTTGAACAGCCGCCGGTTCTTGCATGAACCGTTCGGCGCGGCAAGCCGACCTCCGACGGCGGTCGGCCTGCCGGGAGCGCGAACGTCGGCGGCGGCGCAAGCCCCGCGCGGGCTGCCGCGGAGCTGATCCGATCGAGGCCGCGCCGCGCGTGTCTCGCCCGCAGGATCCCGCCCCCGACGACCGCAGCCGGCGACGACACGGTTTGGCAGCGCCCGGCCGGGAACGGCCGGCGTTCGCGCGCGCTACGGCCCGGCGACGTCGACGGCGCGCGGCTCGTAGTCGGGGCGCAGGGTGGACATGAAGGCGACCAGCGCGGTCACCTCGGCCGGCCGCAGGTTCTTGCCGTAGGCGGGCATGTTGCCGCCGCCCTGCAGCACCTGGCGCACGAGCTGGTCGCGGGTGAGGCGCGTCGCCACCGCGTCGAGGCTGGGCCCGCGCAGGCCGCCCTGCCCGCCCAGGCTGTGGCAGTTGCGGCACTGCTTGGCCTGCAGCACCACCGCGCCCTGCAGCTCGAGCGGCGTGCGGCCCTTCACCAGCTCCACCGGCGTCGCGGCGCCGCTCCAGGCGTCCATCACCGGCGACCACGGCGAGTAGGTGCCCAGCCAGGCGAGCACCGACAGGGTGAGCATGATGAGGATGACGCCGACCACGGCCACCGGGCGGCGGCGCGCGCTCTTCTCGCCGCGGTTGGAGAGGAACGGCACCAGGAAGAGCACGACGATGCCGATCGCCGGCGCGGTCAGCATGAGGAACGTCTCCATGTACGGCGGCAGCAGCGCGAACACGGAGAAGAGCGGCAGGAAGTAGAAGTCGGGGCGCGGGTTGGTCTCGATCAGGGTCGGGTTCGGCGGCCCGTTCGGACCGGCGGGTCCGAAGAGCGCGGCGCAGCCGAGGATGGCGAGGATCAGGACGCCGGCGAAGACGAGGTCCTTGCCGATCGCGTGCGGCACGAAGGCGACGCCCTCGCGCCGCAGCAGCGCTTCGTACTCCTCGCGGTAGGTGGCGGGATCCACCGGCTGCCCCGGCCGCGGGTACTCGTTGATCCCGGCCGCCAGCACCAGGCGCAGGTGGACGCTGATCATGGCGATGATCAGGCCGGGAAGGACGAACACGTGCAGGGTGAAGAAGCGCGACAGCGTCTCGCCGGCGATGATCGGGCCGCCGAGCAGCAGCGACGTCAGCGCCGCGCCGAGCACCGGGGTGCGCGCCAGGATGGCGGTGCCGATGCCGAGCCCCCAGTAGGCGTCCTGGTCGAAGCGCAGCACCTGGCCGGTGAAGGCCATGCCGAGCACGCACAGGAAGAGCACGCAGCCGGTGATCCAGGTCAGCTCGCGCGGGTACTTGAAGGCGCCGAACAGGAACACCTGGATCATGTGCAGCGTCATGATCGCCACCATGAAGTTGGAGCCCCAGTTGTGGACGGCGCGCAGGAACCAGCCGAGGTACTGCTCGTAATTGAGGAAGATCAGGCTGGTCCACGCCTGGTCCGCCGACGGCACGTAGGTCAGCGACAGGCACATGCCGGTGACGATCTGGATGACGAAGCACAGCAGGGTGCCGCTGCCGAAGACGTAGAACCAGCTCCCCGAGCTGGCGGGCACGGTGTGTCCGGCCGTCGACTCGAACAGCCGCGTCAGGTGCAGGCGTTCGTCGAGCCAGACGGCGATGGATCGGGCGAGGCGCATCGCGAGCTCCCGGCTGTCAGCCGTCGGCCGTCAGCTCACACCCCCTGCGCCAGCGTCGGCAACTGGCCGCCGCGGACCAGGAGCTGGTCGCCGTCGACGCGATACTCGTACTCGTAGAGGCGGCGCGGCGGCGGGCCGGAGGCGTGCTCACCGTCCTCGTAATAGACGCCGCCGTGGCACGGGCACATGAACAGGCCCGACTCCGGGAACCAGCGCACCGGGCAGCCGAGGTGGGTGCAGTTGATGGCGAACACCTGGAAGCGGTCGTCGGCGATGCGCCGCACCCAGCACGGGATCTCCGCCGTCTCGCCATCCCACGGCGTGGTGAAGGGATTGGTGTAGGTCGCCAGCCGCGTCTGACCGACCGGGAAGTCCGCGAGCGCCCCGAGCCTGATCCACGCCTGATCGCGCTTGCGATTCTTCAGCGCCCCGCCGAGATACCCGATGATCGGTACCGCCAGCAGCGCGCCGGCGATGGCGTTGAGCGCCACGCCCAGGGTGACGAGAAAGTTGCGTCGCGTGGTCTTCATTCGCACTCCGAAGAATTTCACCGCAGAGACGCAGAGGCACGGAGATCGTCTGCTCGACTGCGGGTGGCTGCCTTCATGGGTCTCGTCTCGGCGTCTCTGCGTCTCTGCGGTGACGATCAGGGAAACTGCGGCCGCTGCGCGACCAACCAGGCGACGACGTCGCTGATCTCCTGGTCGCTCGTCGGCTGGTCGCTGGAGCGACCGCGCCAGGGCGGCATGCCGAGATCGGGGCGGCCGCAGATCACCGCCAAGCGCAGCGCCTGGTCGCTCACCAGGCCGAGATAGGCGCCGTCCACCACCGAGCCGCCCTTCGCTCCGCCGCTGCCGTCGGCGCCGTGGCACTCGGCGCAGCGCGCCGCGAACACCTGCGCGCCGGCGCTCGCCGCGCCGGGCGCGCTGGGCGCGTAGGGCGGCAGCATCGAATCGCGCAGGCCGCGCGCCCCCCATTGGCCGAGCATGCCGTCGGCGAGGATCTCGATCTGTCGGTCGGTGAGGGTGCCGCCGGCCGATGGCGCGAATCCGGGCATCGTCGTGTTGGGCACGCCCTGCGCCGTCAGCGCGATGATCCGGTCGCGGCCGGCGACGGCGAGATAGACCGGATCGTTCAGCGGCCGCGCGCCGCCGAGCAGTCCGTCCGGACCGTGGCAGCCGGAACAGTTCTGCCGGTAGAGGGTGGCGAAGTCGGTGACCTCCGCCGGCCGCAGCGGCCGCTCCGCCGCCGTCGGCCTGCCGGGCAGGCTGTCGCAGGCGACGAGGGGCGCGAGCAGCGCGAGCGCCGCGATCCAGGTTCTCACTCGCCACCCTTCCCTTCGCTCAGACCCGGCGCCTCGATGCCGGCGCGGGCGGCGAGCGGCAGGCTCTGCATGGTGCGGATGCGCTGCGTGCGGCTGATGAGGGCGCCGGCGGCGAGCCCGAAGGCGATCTGCGAGGCGACGAACCAGGGCCAGTCGATGCGCGCGTTCAGCGTCGGGTTGACGACGCCGAGCGAGGCCCAGAGCACGCCGCTCCACACCAGCGGCGCGACCAGCCCGCCGGCCAGCGTGGCGCGGCGCGGGAACATCGGCAGGATGGCGGCGTAGACCAGGCCGACGAAGAGCGAGATCGCCAGGTGCGCGATCACCGCGACGCCGAACGCCAGGGCGTCGAACGCCGCCAGCCGCGCCGTGTCGGCGGCGGCCAGCGACGGGATCGCCACCGCCGCGAGCAGATTGATCGGGTACCACAGGCTGCCATGGGCGATCAGCCCGTAGGCGCAGGCGACCACCGCCATCGCCGCGCCGCCGACCAGCCCGCCGAGCGCCCCCGACGAGTAGGGATGGATCTCGACCGGCAGGCGCAGCCGGTGGCCCTCGACGCCCGGCACCAACTGCGCCACGGCGCGCGGCGCCGGCTGCACCGGCCGGGGGCGCTGCGCCGGCGGCCGCAGCGGCACGCGCTCGCGGCGCTCGACCGGCAGCACCTCGCCGAACCAGCCGACGGCGCCGGCGAGGGTCAGGACGCCGCCGACCACCGACACCAACGGATGCATGACCAGGCCGGCGAAGAGCAGCGCGATGCCGAGCGCGGCGATCATCGGCCAGGCGGTCGGCGCCGGCAACTCGACGTGGTCGCGGTCGCTCATCGCCCCACCACGTAGACGACGGTGAACACCACCACCCACACGACGTCGACGAAGTGCCAGTACCACGACAGCACCTCGACGCGCTCGGCGTCCGCCGCGCGCACCGCGCCGCGCAGCGCCAACACCAGCACCAGGCCGAGCAGCAGCAGGCCGACGGTGACGTGGCCGGCGTGGAAGCCGACCAGCGAGAAATAGGTGGTGCCGAAGAGGTTGGTCCAGATGGTCAGGTGGTGGCCGTAGATCAGGCCCCGCCACTCGAGCGCCGTGGCGAGGAGGAAGTAGGCGCCGAGGGCGATGGTGAGCGCCCACCAGAGCGCGAACGCGCCACGCCCGCCGCGGCGCAGGGCGCGCACCGCCAGGGTGATGGTGAGCGAGCTCGAGAGCAGGGCGACGGTCGCCGCCACCGGCGTGTCGAGCACGTCCTGGGGATACGGCCCGCTGAGGCTCTTGCCGATGTAGAACAGGTAGGCGGCGACGAACACCGCGAACAGGCACGACTCGGCGAGGATCATGCACGCCATCCCCACCCGGCCGCGGTTGGCGCCGTGGTCGGCGGGCTCGACGGCGACGGCGGCGCTCACTCGTACCTCCAGTCGGGATCGTCGGGGTGCTTCAGATCCCACAGCGGCCGCCGCGAGCGGACGGTCGGGATGGTCTCGAAGTTGTACTCGGGCGGCGGCGAGGTGGTGGACCACTCGAGCGTCCACGCGTCCCACGGGTCGTCGCCCGCCGGCGCGCCCCGGCGCAGCGCCCAGGCGATGTTGAGCACCAGCAGCAGCACGCCGAGGATCTGCAGCGGCACGCCCGCCGTCGAGAGCCCATTCCACAGCTCGAGGCCGCGGCCGGCGTCGTAGGTGTAGATGCGGCGCGGCATGCCGAGCACGCCCGAGATGTGCTGCGGCATGAACGTGAGGTTGAAGCCGGCGGCGAAGATCCAGAACTGCCAGGTCCCCAGCCGCTCGCTGAGCATCCGGCCGGTGACCTTCGGGAACCAGTAGTAGATGGCGGCGAAGATGGTGAAGAGCAGGCCGCCGATCAGCACGTAGTGGAAGTGGGCGACGACGAAATAGGAGTCGGAGAGCTGCCAGTCGAACGGCGCCGTGGCCAGCATCACGCCGGTCAGGCCGGCGACCAGGAACTGGAAGAGGAAGCCGGTGCAGAAGAGCATCGGGGTCGCGAAGCGGATGCGGCCGCCCCACATCGTCCCCAGCCAGTTGAAGATCTTGATGCCGGTGGGAACGGCGATAAGCATGGTGGAGAAGACGAAGAAGGCGTTGGCGCCGGTGCTCAGGCCGACGGTGAACATGTGGTGCGCCCAGACGCCGAGGCTGATGAAGCCGATCGCCACCGTCGCCGCGACCATGATCGCGTAGCCGAAGATCGGCTTGCGCGAGAACACCGGGATGATCTCCGAGGCGCAGGCGAAGCCGGGGAGGATGAGGATGTAGACCTCGGGGTGGCCGAAGATCCAGAAGAAGTGCTGCCACAGCACCGCCGAACCGCCGGCCTGGGTGTCGAAGAAGTGGGCGCCGAGAAAGCGGTCGAAGAGCAGCATCACCTGCGCCGCCGACAGCGGCGGCAGCGCCACCAGCATCTGCAGGCAGACGACGAAGAGCAGCCAGACGAACAGCGGCATGCGCCGGAAGGTCATCCCCGGGCAGCGCATCGTGCAGATGGTGGCGACGAGGTTGGCGGCGGTGGTCAGGCTGCCGACGCCGCCGACCAGCAGGCCGACGATCCAGTAGTCGGTGCTGTTGCCGCGCGAGAAGGCGCGGCCGGTGAGCGGCGCGTAGGCGAACCAGCCGACGTCCGGCATCGAGCCGGCGCCGTACAGGCCGTCGCCGCCGAGGACGCTGAAGTAGAGCAGCAGCGCGCCGAAGAAGAACATCCAGAAGCCGAAGGCGTTGAGGCGCGGGAAGGCGAGGTCGCGCGCCCCGATCATCAGCGGGACGAGATAGTTCGCCATGCCGACGATGATCGGCATGCCGACCAGGAACACCATCGTCGTGCCGTGCATGGTGAACAAGCGGTTGAACACCTGCGGCGACAGGAAGGTGTTGTTCGGCACCGCGAGCTGGATGCGCATCGCCGAGGCCTCGAGCCCGGCGACGACGAAGAACACCAGGCCGGAGAGGATGTACATGATCCCCAGCTTCTTGTGGTCGACCGTCGTCACCCACTCGTGCAGCACGCTGGTGACCCCCGGGCGGCTGCAGGGAATGGCGATCGGATGTTCGGCGACAGCCATGGTCTGCTCTTCACCGCCGCGACGCGGCGTCGCGGCGGCCTCGCAACGCCAGTCCGTGATCTCCGCGCTTCTGCGCCTCTGCGGTGGAATGCGTCATTTCAACGTCGCCAGATACGCGACGATTTCTTTCACGTCGGCGTCGGCCAGCTTCATCGCCGGCATCAGGGCGCCGGGCTTGATGGCGTCGGGGTTGGTGATCCAGGCGCGCAGCGCGTCGGGCGTGTTGACGGCGGCGCCGGCGGCGATGGTCTCGCGGCTCATCAGGTGGGTGAGATCGGGGCCGAAGACGCCGTCGGCGACGGTGCCGCCGATGCGGTGGCAGTTGACGCAGGCGACGGACTGGAAGAGGTCGCGGCCGGCCGTCGCGGCGGCATCCACCGCCGCCGGCTGGCGCTGACCGGCGACCCAGGCCTCGAACTCCTCCGGCGGGTGGGCGACGACGCGCAGCATCATGCGCGCGTGCTGGGTGCCGCAGTACTCGGCGCACTGGCCGAGGTAGGTCCCGGCGACCGCCGGCTGGAACCACATGCGGTTGACGCGGTTGGGAATGACGTCGGTCTTTCCGTTCAACTGCGGGACCCAGAAGCTGTGCACCACGTCCGCCGACTCGAGGCTCAGGAACGTCGGCCGCCCCAGCGGCACGTGCAGCTCGTTGGCGGTGACGACCCCCTGGTCCGGATAGCGGAACTCCCACCACCACTGGTGGCCGATCACCCGCACCTGCAGCGCGTCGCCGGGCGGCGTCGCGTTCTCCACCGCGATCAGCGTCCGCGTCGTCACCAGGAAGAGGACGAAGACGATGAGCGTCGGCACCACCGTCCACGCCAGCTCGATCTGGTTGCTGCCGTAGACCTGCGGCGGCTCGCGGTCGTCGTCGCCCGGCCGCTGACGGAAGCGGACGATGCTGTAGGTCAGCAGCGCGCCGACGATGACGAAGATCGCGGCGCAGATGCCGAGCAGCAGCAGCGACAGGGCGTGGATCTCGTGCGCCGGCGGCGACAGCGGTTCGAAGATGCTCGGGACCGGGCCGGGCGCCGCCGCGCCGCGTGTCGCGAGGAGCAGGCCCGCCAGCAGTGCGAGCGCGCCGAACCCATCACGCTCTCGTACCCCGCACCACCACACGCCGCCCGCTAACCACATCGCCATCGCGGTCGTCAATGCTGCCGTCGCCGTCGACCGCGGCGCGGCGCAACGTCGCTGGATCGGCAGGGCGGGCCGCTCGCGAGGGCGCGCCGGCCCACTGGCGCCGGGCGCGCCGGCGGACGCGCGCGCCCTAGTGGCACTTCCTGACGCTGCCGCCGCCGTTGCTGGCGCAGGTGACGGCGGTGCTGAAGGCGCACGCGCCGCCGTCGCTGGCGGCCTGGGTGGCGCCGAGCACCCAGGTGAGCCGGAGTGGGCCGAGCGGCGGCGCGATGGTGGCGTTGCGCGCCTTCATCTGCAGGTCGAGGTCGGAGGGACCGCGCACCTTGTAGCGGATCTGGCCGAGGCCATTGGCGCTGCCGGCGGTGCAGGCGGGCGGATCGAGGGCGCCGGAGCGGTTGCGGTAGAGGCTGCGCGCGGCGTCCCAGCCGTCGCCGGGCGCGCAGCCGCCGGCGGCCGGCGCCGGCACCGGCGTCGTGAAGCGGCTGAGCTCGTAGACCGACGCGCCGCCGCTGCCGAGGTCCTCGATCAGGAGCTGGGCGCCATCGGCGAACGGCGGCGCCACCGGGATGCCGCCGGGGAAGAAGAGCGATGCCTTCAGGGTCAGGCTCTGCGAGCCGGGCGCGGCGGCGAGGCCGCCGAGCTTGAGCTGGACGGCGCCGAGCGCGCCGCCGCCGGCGCACAACGGCGCGCTCGGCGGCGGCACGCAGCCGCCGGCCACCGCCTGCGGCGTCCACCAGTTGCCGGACATGACGATCATCGCCAGCAGCTTGAGCGTGTTCTCGTAGTACGCTTCGTCGGCGAGCGAAGTCGCGGCGACCAGATCCCAGGTGGCGTTCAGCCAGGCCTGGTTGCCGGCGTCGACCATGGCCGCGACGCCGAGCGGCGCGACGAAGGCCATCGAGCGATAGTCGGCGCCGGCGCTGAGCGTGCCGTCGAGCTGATAGCCGGACTTGATGTTGCCCGGATCGTCGCCGGTGGCGCCGCGCATCCAGGTGGTGATGCGCTGCGCCGCGGTCTTGGCGCGCGGATCGCCCGAGACCAGGAAGTCGGTGCCGAGCCGCCACGGATCGCGGCAGGCGTTGTAGTCGTAGGCGCCGTCGTTCGGCCCCTCGAGGAAGCTCGGCCCCACCGGCGCCGGCGTGCCGAGCGGGTTGGCGATGAAGTCGGGCAACAGGCCGGTCAGCGGGCTGTGCGTCGTCTGCAGCGCGTCGAAGACGCCGTAGGTGTGATCGAGGATGTTCGACCACAGCGGATTGCCCGACGCCGCCGCGAAGGCGCGCAGGTGGTCGGGCATGAAGTCCGAGGAGCGGGTCGACTGGTAGTACGTGGCCTCGGCGGGATTGGTCCAGTCGCCCAGCCGCATGTACGAGCCGCTGCCGTCCACCTCGCCGCTGGCGATGCCGGCGAGCACGGCGGCGGCCTCGGCCGCGTAGTCGATCGGGCCGCAGCTCCCCCACTGCTTGTCGGCGAGCAGCAGCGCGTAGGCGATGTCGAGGTCGCCGTCGGTGGCGCTGTCGGCGCCCTGGCCGCTGCCGCACGACTTGCGCTGGTACCAGGCCATCAGCGACGGCGTGAACACCGACGGATGCTCGCGGAAGAACGTGACCATGCCGTCGAAGATGACGCGCGCGTCGGGGTCGTGCCCCGCCATCAGCGCCGCCAGCAGCATGCCGTAGCCGTGCGCTTCCGAGACCGTGAGGTTGCCGGCGCGCGTCCTCGCCTCGACGACGTAGCGCCCGGCGCCGCAGGTCTGCTTCAGGAAGCGCGCCTTCCAGGCGTCGTAGAAATCCCGCGTCGCCTGGTCGAGCGCCGCCTGACCGAGGTGGTCGGGCAGGATCGATCCCGCCGCGTAGCTCCCCGGATGCGAGGCGAAGGGATGGTTCTGCGCCGCCGCGGCGCCGACCAACGCCGCCAGCGCCACCCACGCCAGGCCTGCCCGCCGGATCAGTGGCATCGCCTCCTCCCGCGCTCTCCATGCCGCAGGAGCGGCGGCGCGGGCAAGGATTTTCCGCTCGCCGCCCTCCGGCGACCGGCGGCACGGCTCGCCATCCGCCCCCGGCGCGGCTAGGGTAGGCTCCTTGCCGCCGACCCCCACCACATCTTCCGCGCGCCGCGAGCCGCTGCTCGACCTGTGGCGCGGCCTGGCGCTCATCGACATGACGTGGGTGCACCTGGCGCTCTACCCGATCGGCATGCCGGCGACGCTGGCGCTGTGGATCGGCACCTACACGCGCTTCGCCGCCGGCACCTTCGTGATGATCTCCGGCATCGCGGTGGCGCGCGTCTTCGGCGCCGCGCTGGCCGGCCCACCGGCGGCGGCGCGCCAGGCCCGTCGCCGCCTGCTCCGCCGCGCCCTCCTGCTGCTGACCATCGACCGCGCCGCGGCCCTGGCCTTCGTCCTCATCGAGGGGGCACGATCGCCGGCGAGCTACGCCCCGCGCGCCGCCGACCTGCTCCCCCTGCTCACCTTCGCCTCGCCCGGCGTCACCGGCGGGCTGTTGGCGCTCTACGCCATCCTGCTGGTGGCGACGCCCCTGCTCGATTCCCTGCGGCGGCGCCTCGGGTCGGGCGCGCTGCTGGCGCTGAGCGCGGCGGTCTACGCGGCCGGCTACGCCGGATCGGCGGGGACGACCTGGCCGTTCCCGCCGCTGCTGTGGCAGGCCATCTTCGTCACCGGCTACGTGCTGTCGGACCCGCTGCGGCGGTGGTTCGCGGCCGGACCGACGCCGCGGTTCCTGGTCGCCGTTTCGAGCGCCTTCGCGCTGGTGTTCGCGGTGCGCAACGGCGCGGCGCTCGGCCTGCCGCTGCCGGCGCCGCCGGCCGGCCTCGCCTTCGTGAAGGTGCCGCTGAGCCCCGCCGAGCTCGCCTGGTATCTGATCGCCTCGACCTTCGTCCTGGCGTGGACGGCGGCGCTGTGGCAGCGGAGCCCGCTCGTCCGCGAGCGCGCCGAGTGGCTCTGCCAGTTGGGGCGCAAGAGCCTGCTGGTCTACACCGCCCACCTCTTCCTGGAGGTGCCGATCCTCGAGCTGCTGACGCTCCTCGATCCGACGCCGCTCGCCCGCGCCGCCATGCTGCCGCTGGCGGCGGCGCTGCTGGTCGCCATCGCCGCCACCGGCGAGTGGCTCGATCGCCGCCGCGGCGCCGGCGGGCGCGCCCGCGCCTGGCCGTCGCTGCGCCTGCCCAGCTCCGGCGCGGTGGGGAGCGGCGTGGCGATCGCGTCGCTGCTCGCGGTCCTGGTCATGCAACAGGTGATCCCGCCCCGCCCCGGCGGCGAGGTCGAGACGACCGCGACGTACGACGACGCGGTCGTGCCGATCGAAGCCGTGACGGGCGACGACGCGCTCCCCGCCTTCGCCGAGGCCGACGGCCCGCCGCTGCCGGCGACGCCGGCGGTCGACGACGCGATCTCGGCCGCGCCGCTCGACGCCTTCGACGAAGACGCCGGCGGCGCCGAGATCTGACCGCCGCCCGGCGACGCGCCCGGCGGCGCTCAGGCCCGCTTGCGCGTCGGCGGCGGCTGGCGCTGGCGGCGGCCGCGCGCGGACTCGCCCTCCCACATGCGGAAGCCGCCGAGGAAGGCGTTGGCGTTGTCGCCCAACTCGACCCCCTTCGGCAGGTCGGCGAGCTTCTTGGCGTTGCCGCCGCCGACCACCACGTAGTCGGCCTGCATCGCGGCGCGCAGGCGGGCGACCACTTCCGCCACCTCCCTGCGCCATTTCTTCTTGCCCAGGCGCTCGAGGCCGCGCAGGCCGACGTAGTCCTCGAACGTCCGGCCCTTCTTGTACGGCAGGTGCGCGAGCTCGAGCGGCTCCACCTGCCCCTCGATGACCAGGGCCGTGCCGAGCCCGGTGCCGAGCCCGAGAAAGAGCATGCGCCCGCCCCGGTAGCTGCCGAGCGCCTGCATCGCGGCATCGTTGAGGATGCGCACCGGCTTGCCGAAGGCGCGGCGGTAGTCGAAGCCGACCCAGCCGTGGCCGAGGTTGTGCGGCTCCAACATCGGCGCGTTGTGCAGCACCGGCCCCGGATAGCCCATCGCGACCACGTCGTACGTCCATCCCCGCGCCAGCTTCTTCACCGCCGTGACCATGCGGCGCGGCGTCATCGTCGGGCCCGACGCGACGGCGCGCTTCTCGGTCTCGCCGCTGACCAGGATCTTCACGTGCGTGCCGCCGATGTCGATCGCCAGGACCCGCATGCCGTCGCTCCTCCCGCCGCCGCTCAGCGCGCCCGCTCGCGCACGCCGTCGCGACCGGCCACGACCACGCGCTCCACCATCGACGCGAGGAAGATCCCGTGCTCGACGATGCCCGGAATCGCATCCAGCCGCGCCGCCAGCGACGCCGGATCGACGATGCGCCCGAACGACGCGTCCATCAGCAGGTTGCCGTTGTCGCTGCGCTCGCCGCGGGTGGTGACGGCGCGGGCGCCGAGGGCGCGCACCTGCGCCGCGGCGACGGCGGGCGCGAAGGGCAGCACCTCGAGGGGCAGCGGGAAGGCGCCCAGCGTCTCCACCAGCTTCGCCTCGTCGACGACGACGATGAAGCGCCGCGCCATGGCGGCGATGATCTTCTCGCGCGCGTGCGCGCCGCCGCCGCCCTTGATGAGGTTACAGCCGGCGTCGACCTCGTCGGCGCCGTCGATGGCGATGTCGAGCGTCAGGAGCTCGTCGGGCGGCACCACCCGCAGCCCGAGGCCGGTCGCCAGGGCGCGCGTCCGCTCCGAGGTCGCGGCGCAGACGATGTCCGGCCGGCGCTCACCGAGCGCGACGATGGTGAAGTGGACCGTCGAGCCGGTGCCGAGGCCGACGGTCATGCCGTCGACGACGTAGTCGGCGGCGCGGCGGCCGGCCTGCTCCTTCGCGTCGGCGCGCGGATCAGCCATGGCGCGGCGCGCTCACCCTTCGCCGGCGGCGGCGCGATCGGCGAGCAGGCGGGCCCGCTCCTGGCGCACGCGTCCGCCGGGGATGGCCGCATTCGCGGCTCGCAGTTGGCGCAGCGCCTCCACCTTCTCGGCGCCGGTGACCACCCACAGCACCTGCCGCGCGCGGTCGATCGTGGGATAGGTGAGGGTCAGGCGCCGCCGGCCCTGGTAGGTGCCCGCCGTCGGCGCGACGTCGGCGGCGTGGACGCCGAGCACGGCGTCGCCCGGCACCAGCGACGCGGTGTGGCCGTCCGGCCCGAGGCCGAGGTGCACGAGATCGAGCACCGGCGGCGCCCCGCACACGGCGCGCAGCGTCGCGGCGTACTCCTGCGCGGCGCGGTTGAGGTCGGCGTCGGTCACCGGCATCGGGTGGAGCTGCGCCTCGGGCAGCGGCGCCGCGGCGAGCAGGCTCTCGCGCAGGTGGGTGAGGTTGCGGTCGGGATCGCCGTCCGGCGCCACCCGCTCGTCGACCTGGAAGACGTCGACGCCGGGCCACGGCACGTCCTCGGCCGCCAGCAGGCGCAGCATCACCCACGGCGTGTGGCCGCCGCTCACCGCCAGGCTGAAGCGCCCGCGCGCCTTCACCGCCTCGCGCGCCGCCGCCGCGATCAGCGTCGCCGCCCGCTTCGCGACGGCCTCGGCATCCGGGAGAACCTCTACGTCCATGCGGCTCGATGGCCCATCAACGCGGAGACCACGAGGCGCGCGGAGCAATTGCTCGGCGTCCTCCGCGTGGCATCAGCTCTTCTTCTCCAGGTGCCCGCCGAAGCCGAAGCGCATCGCCGACAGGACCTTGTTGGCGAAGTCCGCTTCGGCGCGCGAGGCGAAGCGGTCGAACAGCGCCGCGCTCAGCACGTGCGCCGGCACGCCCTCCTCGATCGCCGCCTGCACCGTCCAGCGCCCTTCGCCGGAGTCGGAGACGCGGCCGGCGAACTGCCCGAGCTGTGGGTCGCCGGCGAACGCCTGGGCGGTGAGATCGAGCAGCCACGAGGCGACGACGCTGCCGCGGCGCCACAGCTCGGCGATGTCGGCGAGGTTGAAGTCGTACTGGTAGTGCTCGGGATGGCGCAGCGGCGTCGTCTCGGCGTCCACCGCCTGCGTCGCCTTGCCGACGTTCGCCTTGTGCAGGATGTTGAGGCCCTCCGCGTAGGCCGCCATCAGCCCGTACTCGATGCCGTTGTGGACCATCTTCACGAAGTGGCCGGCGCCGTTCGGACCGCAGTGCAGGTAGCCGTCCTCGGCGGTGCTGCCGCTGATCTTCTCGCGCCCGGGCGTGCGCGGCGCCGCGTCGCGCGACGGCGCCAGGGCGGCGAAGATCGGATCGAGGTGGCGCACGATCTCGGTCTCGCCGCCGATCATCTGGCAGTAGCCGCGCTCCAGGCCCCAGACGCCGCCGCTGGTGCCGCAGTCGACGTAGTGGATGCCCTTGGCGCGCAGCTCGCCGGCGCGGCGGATGTCGTCGATGTAGTAGGAGTTGCCGCCGTCGATGATGATGTCGCCGCGCTGCAGCCGGCCGCTGAGATCGGCCAGCGTTCGGTCCACCACCGCCGCCGGCACCATGATCCAGGCGGCGCGCGGCGCCGTCAGCTTGGCGACGAAGTCGTCGAGCGACGTCGCGCCGACCGCGCCCTGGGCGACCAGTCCCTGCACCGCCTCCGGCGAGACGTCGTAGACCACGCACTGGTGCCCCGCCTTCATCAGCCGCAGCACCATGTTGGCGCCCATGCGCCCGAGACCGATCATGCCGAGTTGCATGGCTCCTCCTTCACGCGTCGACCGCAGCGGTAAGTATCGGGTTGGGAGGGGGTGTCAACTCGGAAGTTGCCGCGCCCGCGGTGCCCGCGTCGCACCGCCCGCCGCTCACCCGACGCGCCGCGCGTTGCCGTACACGTTGCACCGCTCGCCGCGGGCGAAGCCGATCAGGGTCAGGCCGGCGCGTTCGGCGAGGTCGACCGCCAGCGAGGTGGGGGCGGAGACGGCGGCGACGATCGGGATCCGCGCCGCGAGCGCCTTCTGGGCGATCTCGAAGGAGATGCGGCCGGAGACGGCGAGCACGTGGCCGGCGGGCGGCACGCCGCGCGCGCAGGCCCAGCCGATCACCTTGTCGACGGCGTTGTGGCGGCCGACGTCCTCGCGCACGACGCGCCGCTCGCCGACGACGGTGAACAGGCCGGCGGCGTGCATGCCGCCGGTGGCGGCGAACAGCGGCTGCGCGGCGGCGAGCGCCGCCATGATCTCGCGCACGACCGCCGGGGCGACGCGGACGGCGACGTCGAGTGGCGGCGCGGTGGCCAGCGCCTGCTCGATCGTGGCCTTGCCGCAGACGCCGCAGCTCGCGCTGCTGACGAAGTTGCGGCGCAGCGCCTCGAGGTCGAGGGCGACGTCGTCGCGCAGGCTGACCGCGACGACGTTGTCCTCGGCCGCCGGATCGGCGACGACGCGGCAGTGGCGCACGGCGAGGATCTGGTCCGCCGAGCCGACGATGCGCTCGCTGACCAGGAAGCCGCGCGCCAGCTCCTCGTCGTGCCCCGGCGTGCGCATCAGCACCGCCACCGACACGCCGCGCACCTGGATCTCGAGCGGCTCCTCGCAGGCGACGGCGTCGCGCGCCGGGGCCTGCACGCCGGCCGCGACCCGAATCACCGCGACACGGCGGCTGCCGGCGTCCTCGTCGACCATCCGCGCCCGTCAGCAGCCGGCCAGCGCCGCGCCGACGGCGGCGATCAGCTCGTCGATCGTCACCCGGCCGTCGCCGCTGGCATCGACGGCGCGGCAGTCGCCGACCGGGCGCGACCCGAGCGCGATGCCGACCGCCAGGATCAGCTCCTCGATGGTCACCCGGCCGTCGCCGCCGCAGTCGCCGCGGCAGGTCGGCGCCGCGCCCTCGCGCCACAGCTCCCAGCCGTGCACGCCGTCGCTGGCGGCGAAGTACAGCGTGCCGTGCAGCGCGGCGAAGCCGGACGGCGAGGAGGAGGCGACGCCGGGCGCGACGTCGGCAACCATGGTCGTGCCGGCGCTGGTGCCGTCGGTGATCCACGGCTCGCATCCGAGATCGGTGCAGGCGACGAAGGCGCAGCGATCGCCGAGGTCGACGAACGACTGCGGCGACGAGCTGTCGGGCCCCGGGCGCAGATCGCGCAAGAGATGGGTGCCGTCGGCGGTGCCGTCGCTGATCCACGGCTCGGCGCCGTGCGGCCCGTCGGCGGCGCTCATCACCACCCGGCCGGCGAACGGCGCCAACGCGAGGATGCCGGCGCTGCCATCCGCGGCGGGGTCGAAGCGGCGCAGCAGACGGGTGCCGTCGGCGGTGCCGTCGCTGACCCACAGTCCGGTGCTGGCGTCGGCGGCGTCGACGCTGAGGAAGAGCTGGGAGCCGCTGGCGACCATCCGTTGCACGGCGACCCCTTCGGCGGTTCCGGGCCAACTGCGGACCGGCTGGGTCCCCGCTTCGCTGCCGTCGCTGCGCCAGAGCACCGAGGCGCGGCTGTCGTCGGTAGTCACGAAGTAGGTCTGCTCGCCCAGCGTCGCCAGCAGGCGCGGCTCGGAGCCGCGCCCCGGTTCGGGGGCGATGTCCTTGATCAGCCGCGTGCCCTCGATCGTGCCGTCGCTGATCCACGGCTCGGCGCCCTGCATGAACGGGTCGGCGCTGAGGACGACGCGGTCGCCGTGCGCCACCATCTCCCGCACCTGCCGGAAGCCGCCGCCGCAACCGGTGCCGGCGTCGCTGCCGTCGGTCCGGCACACCCAGCCGTAGTCGGCGAGCAGGAAGTAGAGCGCACCGCCGGCCACCGTCAGGCGGTACGGCGCGCCGGCGAAGCGCGACTGGGCGACCACGGTGCCGGCGGTGGTGCCGTCGCTGCGCCACAGCGCCTGCGGGCTGCCGGTGGACGGACGGCCGGTGGCGAAGAACAGCGCCCCGGCGAAGGCGGTGAGGTCGCCGATGTCGTTGGCGCGGTACGGTTCGCCGATCTCGCGCACCAGCGCGGTGCCGGCGGCGGTGCCGTCGCTCGCCCACAACTGGCGACCGCGCGCCGCCGTGTCGACGGCGGTGAAGAAGAGGCGGTCGCCGACGGCGACGAGATCGGCGGGGAACGAGGAGTCGGTGAATTGATCGTCCGCGGCGATGTCGGCCAGCAGGTGGGTGCCGGCGGCGGTGCCGTCGCTCGTCCACAGCTCGCTCGCTTCGTCGTCGCCGGGGGCGGCGAAGAAGGCGCGGCCGCCAGCGCCGCTCAGCGCATCGATGGTCGGCAGCGTCGTCAGGAGCCGGGTGCCGGCGGCGGTGCCGTCGCTGCGCCAGAGGCTCTTCTCGGGACCGGAGGCGAGGGTGAACAGCACCTGGCCGTCGAGCGCCGCGATCTCCTGGCCGAAGGCGGCCTGGCCGAGATCGACGACCCTGGCCGGCGCGGCGGCGCGCTCGTCCCAGCGCCAGAGCGCGCTGCCGTCGGGGTCCCTGCCGAGGAACAGCACCGCGGCGCCGAGGCGGGCGAAGGCGGCGGCCTCGACGCCCGCCACCGCCAGGGCGGTGCCGGCGCGGGTGGCGTCGGTGGCGAAGATGCCCTCGCCGGCGACCGAGAACAGCATCCGGCCGCCGAGCACCAGGTTGGGCGTCCCGAGCTCGGCGGGAAAGGTGCGCTCGACCACCGGCGCGGTGCCGCCGGCGGTGCCGTTGCTGCGCCACAACGCCGCCGTCCCCTCGCGGCCGTACACGGCGAAGAGGAGTTGATCGCCGAGCGCCGCGAGTGGAATCGGATAGGCCGTCTCGCCGGCGGCAGCGAGCGTCTTCACCAGGCGCGTGCCGCCGCCGCTGCCGTCGGTCTTCCAGAGCGCCGGCGCGCCGTCGCTCAGGGCGTCGAAGTAGACGCGGTCGCCGACCGCGAACAGGTGCGGATCCCAGCGACCGGCGGAGACGAGACGGGCGATGCGCTCGCTGCCGGCGGCGGTGCCGTCGCTGCGCCAGACGTCGAGCGCGAAGCCGTCGTCCTGACGGTGGACGGCGGCGAAGATCACCCGCTCGGAGGTGGCTGCGATGGCGCACGGTCCCTGGAAGCGGCGGTCGCCGGCGACGCGCGCCAGCTCGACCGTGCCCTGCGCCGTGCCGTCGCTGCGCCACAGCGCCAGCTCGCGCGAGACGTCGTCGACCCTGGGCACGCGGGCGAGGAAGTAGACGCTGTCGCCGCGCTCGACCATGCACTGCACCTCGGAACTCCACGGGCCGGGCTCCAGATCCGTCACCAGGCTGGTGCCTGCCGCGCTGCCGTCGCTGCGCCACAGCTCCTCGCCCGCCGCCGGCGTGGTGGCGAGGAACACCGTCCACGGTCCGAGGCGGTGGAATTCGCGCGGCCAGCTCGACATCGGCTGGGTCCGCGCCCAGATGTCGCGCACCATCGTCGCGCCCGGCGCGCCGCGCTCGTCGCCCGCGCCGGGCGAGGCTCCGACCAGGGCGCCGGCGAACGCCAGCGCGCGCCCCCATCGCGTCGCGCGGCACGGCATCATGACCCGACTAGAGCATTGCGGCGCGCCTCCGTACAACCGGCCGCGCCTCAGCGCAGGCCGCGCTGGTCGGCGGCGCGGACGGCGGCCTCGAGGTAGTCCAGGGTCGCGTCGAGCGCGGCGGGGTAGATGCGATCGGGGGAGTCGGTGGCGCCGTGCATGCCGCGACCGAGGGCGTGCCGCGGCAGGTCGCTCGACAGGGTCAGCGCCGGCACGCCGTGGGCGAGGAACGAGCGCGCGTCGGTGGCGGCGCCGTACCAGGTGACGTAGAGCGGTTTGCCGCGCTGCTGGCGGTGCACGGCATCGAGGAGGGCGAGCAGCGCCGGATCGGGCGGGAAGGCGCGGAGGGAGAACTTCTCGCTGCCGAACACCGCCAGGTCGGGCGCGGCGCCGATGAACTCGAGGTTGATGACGCCGGTCGGCAGATCGGCCGCCTCGGCGAAGCGCTGGCGGGCCCATTCCCACGAGCCCTGGACGCCGATCTCCTCGCCCGAGAGGAGCGCGATCTCGACCTCGGTGCGCGGCAGCGGGCCGGCGGCGCGCAGGCGCTCGGCGAGGCGGACGAGCGTCGCGCAGGCGGCGCCGTCGTCGAGCGCCCCCGGGCTGCGCGCGGCGACGACCATGCCGGCGCTCAGCGACAGGAAGAGCCCCAGCCCGTAGAGCGGCGCCGCCCACGCGGCGATGCGCGCCAGGCGCGGCAGCGGCCCGCGGCGGTAGCGGCGGCGCGCCGCCCACGCGGCGGCGCCGATCATCAGGACCGTCACCGGCAGGCCGAGCAGCTCGATCGGCGCCCGCTGCACGTGGTCGAGCAGATCGGTCTTGGTGTCGTAGTGCGCCGCCAGGATCAGCCGCTGCCGCGGCTGCTGCGCCGGCAGCCTGGCGACCACGTGATGCTGCGGCACGGCGCCGATCCACGAGACGATCGGCACGTAGCGATCGAGCTCGAGCAGCAGCAGCGCCGGCAGCGCCACCGCCAGGGCGAGGGCGAGGAGCGGCCGGCGGGCGCGCAGGCACCAGGCGTAGAGCAGCCCGCCAAGCAGCGCGAGCACGCCCGCCAGGCGCAGGCGATACGGGTGCGCCGTGTAGGCGACGGTGCTGACCTCCATTCCCAGCCGCTGCAGCGTCTCCGCCAGCCACGCCGCCGTCTCGTGCAGCGCCGCGCTGCCGTTCTCGCGCGGCTGTTCGGTGAGACGCGGCAGCAGCTCGCCCCAGGTCGCCATCCCGGCGCTCTACGCCGTCGCGCGCCGTGGCTTCAAGCACGCCCCGCTTCTGGCGTATGGGCTGGAGACGGAGGGACGACGGATGGACGCCGTACACTACGAGGTCGAGGGGCCGGTCGCGATCGTCACCATCGATCGGCCACAGGCGCGCAACGCGGTCGACGGACCGACGGCGGCCGAGCTGGCGGCGGCCTTCCGCCGCTTCGCGGCCGACGAAACGCTCGCCGTGGCGGTGCTGACCGGCGCCGACGGCACCTTCTGCGCCGGCGCCGATCTCAAGGCGGTGGCGCTCGGGCGCGGCAACGCCGTGCGACTCGACGGCGACGGGCCGATGGGGCCGTCGCGCCTGCTACTCGACAAGCCGGTGATCGCCGCGGTCGAGGGCTACGCGGTCGCCGGCGGCCTCGAGCTCGCGGCCTGGTGCGACCTGCGGGTGGCGGCGCGCGACGCCGTGTTCGGCGTCTTCTGCCGGCGCTGGGGCGTGCCGCTGATCGACGGCGGCACCATCCGCCTGTCGCGCCTGCTCGGCCACAGCCACGCCCTCGACCTCATCCTCACCGGCCGCGGCGTGTCCGGCGAGGAGGCGCTGCGCATGGGACTCGCCAATCGGCTGGTCGAGCCCGGCACGGCGCGGCGCGAGGCGGTGCGGCTGGCGACGCAGATCGCCGCCTTCCCGCAGCGCTGCCTGCGCGCCGACCGCCTGTCCTCCTACCGGCAGTGGGACCTCTCGTTGCCGGACGCGCTGCGCGCCGAGACCGAGGGCGGCATGGCGGTGCTCGACGAAGCGGCGGCGGGCGCCGCCCGCTTCGCCAGCGGCAAGGGGCGGCACGGCGCGTTCGAGTAGCAATCGCGGAGCGCACGCGCCGGCGCCGCCGGCGACGCGCGTTCCCCTGCGGCCGCCGTGGTGACAAGGGGCCGCAGCGGAGAGGGTCGGGTGCTGGAAGAAGGACACGCGGCGGCGTCGCGCTACGACTGTTGGTGACGCTGATCGGCGACGTCGCCAGCGCCTACGTCGAGCTGCGCACGACGCTGCGCGGCTGGCGATCGCGCGCCAGAACATCGCCCGCCAGGCCGGAGCCGACGATCGGCCGGCAAGAAGACGCACTCTCGCCATCCCCTTCGTGTCGGTCTTCTACGTCACCCTGCGCGACCTGGTGGAAAAGTACGGCGCGTAGTCGACCGATCCCCCGCCGCGGCAGCGCACGCAGCCAGGCTGCATCCGCGCTCGTCGGCGCCCATCGGTGGCCATCGGTGTGCATCTGTGTTAGCCAAACGCCCGTTTGCGGATCGACGGATGACCCAGGACGTTCCCGAGTTCCAGTTCAGCGCCGACGCGCTGACGCTGCGCCAGTTCATCTACGAGTACTGGTGCGCCAACGGGCGTGGCCCCAACCTGCGCGCGGCGCACGAGGCGACCGGGCTCGACCGCGAACGGATCATCGCCGCCTACCGGCAGCTCGACCTCGGGGTGATCTGCGTCGTCGATCACGAGACGCAGAACTGCAACCTGCTGAAGGCGCAGCCGTTCTCCAGCTTTCCCAGCCAGGTCGAGGTGCACCTGGACGGCCGCTTCCACTGCTACGCCGGCTGCGCGATGGAATCGATCGCGCTGTCGCGCATGCCGCCGTTCGCCGGCAGGGAGATCCGCCTCGAGTCGTACTGCGCCTGCTGCCTCGCCCCGGTGTCGATCACGACCCGCGATGGCGCGGTGCTGGCGGCGTCGCCGGAGGCGGTGCGCATCCACATCAGCGCCAGCCCGCGCGACTGGAACACGACCAACATCGTCTCGATGTGCGACAGCATGAACTTCGTCCACGACGCCGACCACGCCGAGCGCTACGAGCAGCGGATCGCCCGCCGCGGCGTGCTCGTCACCCTCGACCAGGCGCGCCGCTTCGTTGCCGACACCGCCGCCAACCGCATGCACCGCTACGACTGGCCGCCGGTGGCGGTGAAGCCGGCGCGCATCATCGCCGGCCTGAAGGCCCTGGGAGTCGACCTGAGCAACTGGGGCGAGTAACTGCAGGTCGTGCGGGTGCGAGGGTGTTCGTCGTGGCGCCGAACCGATCCGCGTCCTCCGACCAACGACACCACGACGTGACGACCTGACGACCTCCGAAAGGATTCCATGTACCTCGACTTCACCCCCGAGCAGAAGAAGCTCCGCGACGAGCTGCGCGCCTATTTCGCGGCCATGATGACCGAGGAGCTGACGCGCGAGATCCAGAGCAGCGGCGAGGGCGGCGGCGGCCCGCTCTACCACCAGGCGCTGCAGAAGATGGGCGCCGACGGCTGGATCGGCATCGGCTGGCCGGTCGAATACGGCGGCCAGGGGCGGACCCCGATCGAGCAGTTCATCTTCAGCGACGAGGTGCAGCGGGCCGGCTTCCCCCTGCCCTTCCTGACCATCAACTCGGTCGGCAACACCATCATGCAGTTCGGCAGCGAGGAGCAGAAGAAGGAGCTCCTGCCGCGCATCCTGCAGGGCACGCTGCACGCCGCCATCGGCTACACCGAGCCGGAGGCCGGCACCGATCTCGCCTCGCTGCGCACCCGGGCGGTGAAGGACGGCGACGACTACGTCATCAACGGCACCAAGGTCTTCACCAGCCTCGCCAACTACGCCGACTACATCTGGCTGGCGGCGCGCACCGACCCCGATGCCCCCAAGCACGCCGGCATCTCGATCTTCATGGTCGACACCAAGCTGCCCGGCTTCAAGCTGACGCCGATCTGGACCATGGCGGGGGTGCGCACCAACGCGACGTACTTCGAGGACGTGCGGGTGCCGAAGTCGGCGCTGGTCGGCGGCGAGAACATGGGCTGGTCGCTGATCGTCAACCAGCTCAACCACGAGCGCATCGCCCTGATGACCGTCGGCCCGCTCGGCCGCAATCTCGAGGAGGTGCGGCAGTGGGCGCGGGCCACCCGGCTCGCGGACGGTCGCCGCGTGATCGATCAGGGGTGGGTGCAGCTCAACCTGGCGCGCGTGCGCGCCGGGTGGGAGGCGCTGCGGCTGCTCAGTTGGCGGCAGGCGTGGTGCATGACCAACGGGGGCGTCAACTTCGCCGACGCCTCGACGGTGAAGGTGTACGCCAGCGAGTTCTACGTCGACGCCTACCGCCTGCTGCTCGAGGTGGTCGGCCAGGGCGGCGCGCTGCGCAAGGACTCCGCCGCCACCGTGCTGCAGGGTCGCCTCGAGATGCTCTATCGTGCCATGCTGATCCTCACCTTCGGCGGCGGCACCAACGAGGTGCAGCGCGACATCATCGCCATGGCCGGGCTGCAGATGCCGCGGTCGATTCGCTGATCCCCCACGAGACGGACAGAGGCACACCGAGATGGATTTCGCCTTCACCGAGGAACAGGACGCGCTGCGCCAGTTGGCGCGCAAGATCTTCGAGGACCACGGCACGCACGAGCAGTTGCGCGCCGTCGAACAGTCGCCGGAATGGTTCCACCGCGCGCTGTGGGACGAGCTCGCCCGGGCCAATCTGCTCGGCGTGGCGCTGCCCGAGGACGTCGGCGGCAGCGGCCTCGGCTTCCTCGAGCTCGCCGTGCTGCTCGAGGAGCAGGGACGCGCGGTCGCGCCGGTGCCGCTGTGGCCGACGCTGGCGCTGGCGGCGCTGCCGATCAACCTCTTCGGCTCCGAGGCGCAGCGGCAGCGCTGGCTGCCCGGGGTGGCGCGCGGCGAGACGGTGCTGACGGCGGCGCTGACCGAGAACGGCTGGGACGATTCGGCGGCGATCACCGCCACCGCCCGGCGCGACGGCGCCGTCTGGCGGCTCGACGGCGCCAAGGCCTGCGTCCCCGCCGCGCACCTCGCGGCGCGCATCCTGGTGCCGGCGCGCACCGGCGACGCCGCCGCCGGGGTCTTCCTCGTCGACCCGCGCGCCGCCGGCGTCGAGCTGCAGCGCGACGTCGCCACCAACGGCGAGCCGCTGGCCGAGCTGCGGCTGAGCGGCGCCACCGTCGGCGCCGACGACGTGCTCGGCGACCCGCAGGGCGGCGGCGCGATCGTCGACTGGACCGTGCAGCGCGCCATCGCGGCGCTGTGCGCGACCAATGTCGGCGTCGCCGAGGCGGCGCTGCGCATGACCGCCAGCTACCTCACCACCCGCAAGCAGTTCGGCAAGCCGCTGGCGACCTTCCAGGCGGTGGCGCAGCGCGCCGCCGACGCCTTCATCCAGGTCGAGGGCATGCGCTGGACCGCCTGGCAGGCGGTGTGGAAGCTGGCCGAGGGCCGCGCCGCGCGCGAGGACGTCGACGTCGCCAAGTTCTGGGCCGCCCAGGGCGGTCACTTCACCACCTACGCCGCCCAGCACCTGCACGGCGGCATGGGCCTCGACCTCGACTACCCGGTGCACCGCTACTTCCTCTGGTCGAAGGCGATCGAGCTGTCCCTCGGCGGCGCCACCCAGCACCTGGCGAAGCTGGGCGCGGCGATGGCGAACGCGGAGTCGTATGATACGTAGTCCGCTGCGCGTTCGGCCCGCGTGCGGACCCGCGCCGCGGGCCGTCCGCCTCGTGCCCGTCGCCGTCGCGCTGCTCGCCGCCTGCAGCGGCAGCGTCCTCACCTCGAAGTTCCCGCGCCTCGGCGCGCCGACGCTGGCGCCGACCGACCCGGCGCAGGTGGAGGTGCTGCGCCGCCATCCGGTCCGACCGTACGTGCGCCTCGGGAAGATCCGCGCCACGCCGCGCGGCGGCGCCAGCGCGCAGCAGGTGGAGACGGCGCTGCGCCAGGCCGCGGCGTCGATGGGCGCCGACGCCCTCGTCTTCGAGCGCGACGGCGAGGGCGACGCGGGGCCCTTCGTCGAATACCGCGCCATCGCCTACCGCGCGCCATAGGGAGCCGCCTCCGCTCGCCCGCGTCGGACGCGCCGCATGAACGTCCTCGTCTTCGCCGCCGCGGCGTTCGCCGCCACCATGCTCGGCGGCGCCGTGGCGCTGCGCCTGCGCGACCGCCTGCACCTGATCCTCGGTTTCAGCGCCGGCGCGGTGGTGGCGGTGGCGTTCTTCGACCTGCTGCCGGAGGCGATCGAGCTGTCGGAGGGCCACCACCCGCCCGCCACCGTCACCGCCGTCGTCGCCGCCGGCTTCCTCCTCTACCTGCTGTTCGACCGACTGCTCCTGCTCGGACACGCCCACGCCGGCGGCGAGCACGATCACGGCCACCGCCACGGCGTCGACGCCCGCGGCAGCGTGCGCGCCGGGTCGCTGTCGCTGCACAGCCTGCTCGACGGCATCGGCATCGGCCTGGCCTTCCAGGTCTCGCCGTCGGTCGGCCTCGTCGTCGGCCTGGCGATCCTGGTGCACGACTTCTCCGACGGCATCAACACCGTCAACGTGATCGTGCGCCACGGCGGCGACCTGCGCAGCGCCCTGCGCTGGCTGCTGCTCGACGCGATCGCGCCGGTGCTCGGCATCCTCCTCACCCTGCTCGTCAGCGCCTCCCAGGCATCGCTCGGCCTGCTGATGGCCCTGTTCGGCGGCTTCTTCCTCTACATCGGCGCCGCCGACCTCATCCCCGAGAGCCACCACGCGCATCCGACCTTCTGGACGACCTTCATGACCCTGCTCGGCGCGCTGGTCCTGTTCCTCACCATCCGCATCGCCGGCTGACCGTCGCGGCTCAGCCGCCGAAGTCCCAGCCCGCGCCCCGCTGGTAGGCGCGCAGGATGAGGCGGGCGACGCTGACCCGGTGCACCTCGTCGGGCCCGTCGTAGATGCGGGCGAAGCGGGCATGGCGGTACATGCGCTCGAGCGGCGTGTCGGCGCTGACGCCCTTGGCGCCGAACACCTGGATGGCGCGGTCGATCGCGTGGTGCAGCATCTGCGCCCCGACCACCTTGATCAGCCCGATCTCCACCCGCGCCGGATCCCCCTGGTCGATCTTGTGCGCCGCGTCGAGGGTCAGCAGCCGGCACGCCTGGATCTCGGCCGCGGTCTCGAAGATCATCTGCTGCACCTGCTGCTTGTCGGCGAGCGGCGACCCGAACGCGGCGCGGCCGAGGGCGCGCTCGCACATCAGGTCGAAGGCGCGCTGCGCCTGGCCGAGCCAGCGCATGCAGTGGAAGATCCGCCCCGGCCCGAGGCGCTGCTGGGCGATCAGGAAGCCGGCGCCGCGCTCGCCGAGCAGGTTGCGCCGCGGCACGCGGACGTTCTCGTAGACCACCTCGCAATGGCCGCCGTGCATGCCCATCACCGGCACCTCGCGGACGATGGTGTACCCGGGCGTGTCGGTGGGCACGATGATCATGCTGAAGGCGGCGTGCGGCGGCGCCGCGGGCTCGGTGCGCGCCATCACCGTGGTGTAGGCGGCGACGTTGGCGCCGGTGGTGAACCACTTGCGGCCGTTGATCACCCAGTGATCGCCGTCGAGCGTGGCCGTGGTCTGCAACTGGGTCGGATCCGAGCTGGCGACCTCCGGCTCGGTCATGGCGAAGCTGGGGAACACCTCGCCGGCGACCAGCGGCGCCAGGTAGCGGTCGCGCCACTCCGGCGAGGCGTGCAGGTTGAGCATGATCGAGTCCTGCAGCGAGTGCGTGCCGAGCGCGACCATCGCGTGCTCGGAGCGGCCGATCACCTCGTTGACGTACACGTAGTCGAGGAACGGCAGGCCGCCGCCGCCGAGCTCCCGCGGATGGCCCAGCGCCCACAGACCCGCCGCCTTCGCGTCCGCCATCAGCCCGCGCAGCACCAGGCGGCCGGCCTCGCCGCCGGCGTCGAGCGCCGATTCCAGCGGATAGATGCGCTCCTCGATGAACTGCCGCACGCGCGCGCGCAGCGGCCGGATGTGTTCGGGAACCTGGAAGCTCATCGCCCCTCCTCTGTGGCCCTCAGCGCCCTCTGTGGTAGATGGGTCCGATGCTGCTGCGCCGTCTCGGTTCGACGCTGTTCTGGGTGTTCCTCGTCGTCAGCTCGCTGCTGCTGTTTCCGATCGCGGTGCTGATCTGGGCCGCGACCGTCTGGTTCGACCGGCGCCTCGTGCTGCTGCACCGGTTCACCTGCTTCTGGGCGTCGCTCTACTCGTGGCTCAACCCGGTGTGGCGCGTGCACGTCGAGGGCCGCGACAAGATCGATCCCGGCGCCGCCTACGTCATGGTCGCCAATCACCAGTCGCTGCTCGACATCCTGGTGCTCTTCCGCCTCTTCACCCATTTCAAATGGGTATCGAAGATCGAGAACTTCCGCGTCCCCTGCATCGGCTGGAACATGAGCCTCAACCGCTACATCAAGCTGCGGCGCGGCGACAAGGAGAGCGTCGAGCAGATGATGGTGGCCAGCGAGCAGGCGCTGCGCGAGGGCAATTCGATCATGATGTTCCCCGAGGGAACGCGCTCCGCCGACGGCCGCCTGAAGGCGTTCAAGCACGGCGCGTTCACGCTCGCCAAGCGGGTCGGCGCGCCGATCCTGCCGATCGTCGTCGAGGGCACCGCGGCGGCGCTGCCGAAGCGCGGCTTCGTGCTGCAGGGACGGCATGCGATCCGCATTCGGGTCCTCGATGCGATCCCGTATGCGCGCGTCGCCTCGCTCTCGGTCGAGGCGTTGACCGATCACGTGCGGGCGCTGATCGCCGCCGAGCTCGGCGAAGCGGCCGCGCGCGAGAGCGCCTGACGGCCGCGCGCGCCACGCGCTCGACGGACCGTCACGCGCGCGGCGCCACGATCTCGACGGCGCCGACCACTTCGCGGCACTGACGCGATTGTCGCGCTGCGAGAACGCATCTTGCACTGCGTTCGCGACCGCATCGAACACTGCAGCAGTCGCGGCGAGCGCGACCGCTCCCCGGCATGAGCCCGCGCACATCACGTCGCGCGGCACGCCGGCGGCGGGCGCGCGCGGCGCGCTGGGAGAGGGGATCGCGATGACCGCTCGGCGTTCACACAGCGTGGCAACGCACCTCGGTGGCGCATTGATCGCGCTCGCGCTCGCCGCCGCCCCGGAGACGGTGGCGGCGCAGTGCGGCGACGGCGCCGTGCTCGCCCCGGAGGAATGCGACGACGGCAACACGACGAGCGGCGACGGCTGCTCCGCCACCTGCCAGCTCGAGGATGCGTCGGCGCTCTGCGCCGGCGTCGCCACCCACAGCGGCACGGCGCTCGCGGCGGTGCGGGTCGCCGCCGGCCTCAGCCAGCCGGTGCAGGTGACCGCGCCGCCGCTCGATCCCAACAGCCTCTACCTCGTCGAGCGCGGCGGCACGGTGCGCATCCTGCGCGACGGCGGCCTGCTGCCGACCCCGTTCCTCAATCTCGTCGGCCGCGTCAGCAGCGGCGCCGAGCAGGGCCTGCTGAGCATCGCCTTCCACCCCAACTACCGGAACAACCGCCGCGTCTTCGTCGCCTATACCGACGGTCGCGGGATGTCGGTGCTGTCGCGCTTCGAGAGCACCACGGCGGCGCCCGACGTCGTGGCGCTGAGCAGCGAGCGCATCCTGTTGGTGGTGCCGCAGCCGTTCCCGACCAACAACGGCGGCCAGCTCGCCTTCGGCCTCGATGGCCGCCTCTACTACGGCCTCGGCGACGGCGGCGGCGTCAGCGATCCGTCCGACAACAGCCAGAACGCCTTCAGCCTGCTGGGCAAGATCCTGCGCCTCGACGTCGACGTCGAGACCCCGCCCTTCTACGCCGTGCCGCCCGACAACCCGAACGCGGCGCTCGGCCCGATGTTCGGCCTGGTGTGGGCGAAAGGGCTGCACAATCCGTGGCGCTTCGGCTTCGACCGCGTCACCGGCGCGCTCTGGATCGGCGACGTCGGCGAGGACCAGCGCGAGGAGATCGACGTCCTGCCGGCCGGCAGCGCCGGCGCCAACCTCGGCTGGGATGTCTTCGAGGGCAGCCTCTGCTTCGAGCCGGCGCCGCTGTTCCCGAGCTGCCCGGCGCCGACCGCCGGCTTCACCTTCCCGGTGCGCGAGTACGACCACGGCCAGGGCTGCGCCGTCATCGGCGGCTTCGTCTACCGCGGCTGCGCCCTCCCCGATCTGCAGGGCCGATATTTCTACGGCGACCACTGCAGCGCCTTCGTCCGCAGCGTCGCGCTCGACGGCGGCGTCGCGGTCGATGACGCCGACCACACCGCCGAGCTCACCCCCGGCGGCGGCCTGAGCATCGACGACATCACCGCCTTCGGCGAGGACGCGCGCGGCGAGCTCTACATCGTCGACGGCGGCGGCGAGGTCTTCCAGATCGTCGCCGGCGCGCCGCCGGCGGCGGCGACGAGCACGCCGACCGCGACCGACACCTGGACGCCATTGCCGGCGACCGCGACCCCGACCCAGACCGCGACCTTCGTGGAGTCGACGGCGACGGCGATCGTCATCGGCAATCCGACGCGGACCGGCACCCCGACGCGCACCCAGACCCCGACGCGGACGCCGACGCCCAGCCGCACGCCCACGCTGGCGCGGACCGCCACCCCGACGCGGACGCCGACCGCCACCGCGCAGCGCGGCCGGCCCTGCGACGGGACCGACCGCGATGACGACCGCGGCGGCCGGGACGACGACCGGGATCGCGGCGACGCGCGGCGCGACGAGCGCGGGCGCGACTGATCGGCCGAGCTGGCGACGCCGGATCCCGTCCCCGGGCGTCGCCCCGCCGCCACAGAGGGCGCGGAGGAGCACGCCCCTCCGCGCTCCTCTGTGGCGAACACCACGAGGCGCGGCGACGACGGCGCGGAGATCGCGGCCCGCGCGCCGGGTATGGCGCGACAGGGGACACGGCAGCGGCCGACGCTATCCACCGCGCCGACCGCGCGCGGGGGGCGGCAGCAGGGTCGGGTCGACCGCGGCGACGGCGCGCGCGACGGCGGGCGGCAGCGGGCGCCGGGACTGGATCAGCCAGCGGATGCGCTCGGCGACCGCCGGCGTGGGGTCGCGCACGTACGGCACCACCGCCAGCAGCACGGCCTCGTCGTTGGGCTCGAGGCGGACGAGCGCGTGCGCCGCCCACACCCGCAGCATGGGGTCGCCGCCGACCGCCAGCGCCGGCACGACGTGCGCCGGCACGCGCCGGTCGCGCGGCGCCAGGCAGGCGATCAGGCGCAGGCCCTGCGGATCGCCGTAGGCCAGTGGCGGGATCTGCTCGGCCGCGATGTCGTCGCGCAGCGAGTCGTGGTCCGTGATCGCGCACAGGATGTCGACCGTCTCGTCGCTGAGCGGCTCGGCGAGCAATTGCCTGGCCGCGCGCAGCGCGAGGGCGTGGAGCTCGGCCGGATGCAGCCAGCCGACCAGCGTGGCGAAGTGCGCCAGCTCCAGTTGCAGGGCCGACGCGTGCAGTTGCGGCAGCAGGTCGAGCACGGCCCTGCGGGCGCCGTCGAGCGCCTGGATCTCCGTCAGCACCGAGCGCTCGGCCTGGTCGTAGCCAGCCGGCGGATGACGGGCGAGGAAGACCTGCAGCGTGGGCACGAACGCCAGGGCATCGGGGCGCAGCAGCAGCCCGTAGGCGACACGCAGGCGCTCGCCCACCGATCGCCGCTCGTCGTAGAGGGCGCAGATCTGGTCGTGTTGGGTCGCCGCGCTCTCCGCCGCCGACATGCCGCTGCTCTGGATCAACGCCGTGCCGGCGAAGGCGCTGAGCAGGGCCCGATTGGGCGTGCCGTCGGCGCCCGGCGTCGCCAGGGCGGCGCCGTAGTCGGGGCGCGCGCGCAGGTAGCGTTCGAGCATCGGGGCGCTGTAGCGGGCGCGCGGTGCCACCGACGCGAAGCCGTACAGGCGCGGCACGCCGGCGAAGATGCGCCGCAGCGATTCGCGAAAGCTCGGGCCGAGCGGACCGTAGCGCAGCGCCACCACGCGCTCGGCGGCGGCGCGATCGAAGCCGTGGTCGAGCAGCACCGCCAGATACTCCTCGGGGGTGCGACTGTCGGCGTCCTTGGACGCGAGGGTGTTGCAGGCCAGCAGGAACACCTCGCGCGGGCGATGGAAGAGGCCGGCGCAGCGCGGATCGCACGATGCCTCCTCCAGCTCCTGCAGGCTGAGCGAGTAGCCGCGGCGGCCGAAGAACCGGCCGGCGAACTCGCCCGAGACGACGACCAGATCGCAGGTGAGGTCGGCGCGGCAGGCGCTGCGCAGCCACGGCTGGGGCGCGCCGCTGGTCGCGGCGCTGAGCGGCGGGTGGGCGGCGGCGGGACCGAGATCGGTGAAGACGAAGCGCTGCGCGTCGAGATGGGAGCGAAAGACGTCGAGCTCGTCGGGCTCGTTCAGAGAGAGGAAGCAGGCGCGCAGCGGCGCCGGCGGCGGCGCGGCGGCGGGCGGCGATGCGCCGGCGGGCGCCGCCGCGCCAAGCGCGGCGGCGAGCAGGATCCACCGCCATCGCGCCACGCCGGCCGCGCGGGTCCGGTTGCCGGCCATGGAGGGAGAGTAGCGCGATCCGGGAGCGAGCGAACCCCGATCGATGCGCAACCTCGTCGCCGACCCGGCGATCGGCTGGCCGGTCCTCGATGCAGCCCCGGCGGCGATGGACCGCACGGCGACGAATCGGCGGCCGAGCGCGAGGACCCGGCGTCGGGGATCGCGTCCCCGCTCGCGGGCCCGCCGACCGTCAGCCCCCGCCAGGCCCCGCCAGCAGCGCGTCGGCGTCGGAGGCGCTGGCGAGTGAGCCGTCGCAGTGCAGGTAGCGCGAGGTGCGCAGCCAGGTCTGTTCGGGATAGTAGGCGAAGATCGCCGACCCGCCGGCGATCTCGTCGATCACCTGCGGCGCGACGTCCTCGGGCAGGCCCGGGCACCCCCAGGTGGTGCCGATCCTGCCGTACTGGGCGATGGTGGCGCGGCTCACGTACGAGGCGCCGTGCACGACGATCGCGCGCGCGCGGGCGTTGTCGTTGACGCCGGGCTCGAGGCCGGTGAGGCGCAGCGAGTATCCGTAACTGCCGGTATAGGCCTCGTCGGTACGGAAGAGGCCGAGGCTCGACTGGTGCGAATCGCGCTCGTTGGAGAACGCCACCGCCATGGTGTCGCCGCTGCGGTCGCCGTGCGCGACCAGTTCCTGGTGCAGCACCCGGCGTTGGCGAAGGTCGATGACCCACAGGCGTCGCTCGGTCGACGGCAGGCTGTAGTCGATCACGGTCAGGAGCGGGCGGGGGAAGCGGCCCTCGCGGGCGCCGCAGCGGAACGCCCGCAGGGCGAGGTCGAGGACCTCGCGACGCGGCCACGCCTGCGCCGCCGGCTCGACCTGCGCCGCCGGCGGCGGCGACAGCCGCGACGGCGCGGCCATGCAGCCGGCCAGGGCCCAGGTCAGCAACGCCAGGACCCACCCCGTGCGCCACCCAGCGGCGTTCGCGCCCCCATCCCTCACGACGAAGAGCAGGTAGCCGGGACGGCGGCGAAAGTCACCAGGAATGATGCGCGCCGCGGCGCCGTCTCTTTTTTGACCGCGGAGCGCGCGGAGAAGAGAATGATGGCGCGGATGGCCTCGGGATGATCGGCAAGGCTCGGGCGGGGGATCTCGGCACGCGTCCCCGATCGGGGGTGAAGGGCATCGGGAGATGGCGCACGCGGCCGCCAGCGCCAGTGACGCTCGGGCTGCTCCTCATCGTCGCCGGCGCGGCGGCGGCGAGCGAATCCGCGCCGGATGCGGTCGCCGTCCTTGCCAGTCCGGCCGCGCCGGTGGCCGGCGGGCCGCTGCGCGCGATGGCCGTCGCCGAACGCCCGCTCGACGTCGCCCTCACCGTCCTCGACCCGCGCGGCGTGCTGCTGGCGCGCACCCGCGAGCGCCACGGCGGGCCGCCGTACTGGTGGGAGGTCGAGGTGACGACCCGCCACCCCGGCACGTATCGGGCGTGCCTGGGTGGGACCATGGCGTGCGAGGAGGTGCGGGTGGACGCGGCGGCGGGGCGCCGTCCGGTCGGCGACGGCGCATGGCCCATCGCCCGGCAGTGGAACCGCGCCAGCGAGGACCTCTACGCGGCGTGGATCGAGAAGCTGTTCGACGACCCGCTGGCGGCGGAACCGAGTTGGCGCTCGCTGCACGAGGTGACGCGCCAACCCGAGCGCAACTTCCTCTTCGATCACCTCGGGCTCGGCGAGGACGGCGAGCGCGGCCTGCGCCTCGAGCCCGACTGCGCCGACCTGCCCTACGTGCTGCGCGCCTACTTCGCCTGGAAGCTCGGGCTGCCGTTCGGCTGGTCCGAGTGCTCGCGCGGCGACGGCGGCCACCCACCGAGCTGTCCGCGCTGGTCGGCGGCCCCCACCCTGCCGGCGGGCGGCGACGAGCTCGCCGCGGCGCAGCGCTTCTTCCTCGCCCTGGAGGACGCCGTGCAGTCGGGAAACGGCCGCGTGCCGGCGACCAGCGACGGCGGCGACTTCTATCCCACCCGTCTCTCCGTCGACGGGCTGCGCCCGGGCACCGTGTACGCCGATCCCTACGGGCACACGCTGCTGCTCGTCCAGCGCGTCGATCAGACGCCGTCGAGCCCCGGCCTCCTCCTCGCCGTCGACGCCCAGCCCGATGGCACGGTGGCGCGCAAGCGCTACTGGCGGGGCAACTTCCTCTTCGCCCTCGATCCGACGCTGGGCAGCCCGGGATTCAAGCGCTTCCGCCCGGTCGTCGGCGAGCGCGGCGCGCTGCGGCCGCTCGCCAACCGCGAGATCGCCGCCGCGCCCGACTACGGCGACTACGGGCTCGAGCAGTACGACGCCGGCGTCGAGGGCTTCTACGATCGGGTCGATGCCGTGCTCTCGCCGCGGCCGGTCGACCCCGAGCGCGTGTTCCGCGCCACCATCGATGCCCTCGAGGAGCAGATGCGCGCGCGCCTGCGCTCGGTCGCCAACGGCGAGGCGTACGTCGCCGCCCATCCCGGCGTCATCGCCATGCCCGAGGGCGCCTCGATCTTCGAGACCAGCGGCGCCTGGGAGGACTTCGCGACCCCGTCGCGCGACCTGCGCCTCCTGATCGCGCTCGACGTCGTGCGCGCCTTCCCGGCCAAGGTCGAGGCGCAGCCGCAGCGCTTCGCCATGCCGGCGGGGCGCCGCGCCGCCGAGGTGCGGGCGGACCTCGACGACCTGCTGCGCGCCGAGTCGGCGGCGCGGCAACTGACCTACACCCGCAGCGACGGCTCGCCGTGGACGCTGACCCTGGCCGACCTCCTCGGCCGCGCCGAAGCGCTGGAGATGGCCTACAACCCCAACGACTGCGTCGAGGTCCGCTGGGGCGCCGCCCCCGGCAGCGCCGAGATGGCCACCTGCCGGCGTCACGCGCCCGCCGAGCAGGCGGCGCGCATGGCGCGCTATCGCGTCTGGTTCCACGAGCGCCGGCGGCCACCGCGCTGACGGGCGATCCCCCACCCCCCCTGTTGCATGCGCCGGCCCGGGTTGGTTAGAGAAACAAGACCAATCCAGTCCGGTATCAATGATTCGCATCGGCAGGCTCACCGATTACGGCATCGTGCTGCTCAGCCATATGGCGGCGGCGCCGGATGCCGTGCACACCGCCAACGAGTTGGCGGCGGAGACCCATCTGCCGCTGCCGACGGTGAGCAAGCTGCTCCGCCTGCTGACCCGCGAGGGCCTGCTGCAGTCGCAGCGCGGGGTCAACGGCGGCTACGGCCTGGCGCGGGCGCCGGAACGGATCACCGTCAGCAGCGCCATCGCCGCCCTCGAGGGGCCGATCGCCCTCACCACCTGCACCTCGGCGGCGCCGAGCGACTGTTCGCACGAGCCGATCTGCCCGGTGCGCGGCCATCTCAACCTGATCAACCTCGCCATCCGCCAGGCGCTGGACAGCGTCACCCTGGCGGATCTCGCCCGCCGCCCGCGCGTCATGCCGCTGCCCGCCGCCCGCCCGGCGGCCGGCGGGTAGGAGAGGGTTGCCATGTCCTCCGCCAGCCCGAAGATCGAAGACTTCATCAACCGCGAATACGACGCCGGCTTCGTCACCGACATCGAGGCCGACACCATTCCGCCCGGCCTCAACGAGGACGTCATCCGCCTCATCTCGGCGAAGAAGGACGAGCCGCCGTTCATGCTCGAGTGGCGCCTGCGCGCCTTCCGCCACTGGCAGACGATGACCGAGCCGCGCTGGCAGAACGTCCACTACAACCCGATCGACTACCAGGACATCACCTACTACGCGGCCCCCAAGTCCGCCGCCGACGCGCCCAAGAGCCTCGACGAGGTCGACCCCAAGCTGCTCGAGACCTACGAGAAGCTCGGCATCCCGATGCGCGAGCGCGAGCTGCTGGCCGGCGTCGCGGTCGACGCCGTGTTCGACAGCGTCTCCGTCGCCACCACCTTCAAGAGCCGGCTCGCCGAGCACGGCATCATCTTCTGCTCGTTCTCCGAGGCCGTGCGCGAGCACCCGGAGCTGGTGCAGCGCTACCTCGGCTCGGTGGTCCCATACAGCGACAACTATTTCGCGGCGCTCAACTCGGCGGTGTTCAGCGACGGCTCCTTCTGCTTCATCCCGCGCGGCGTGCGCTGCCCGATGGAGCTGTCGACCTACTTCCGCATCAACGCCGCCAAGACCGGCCAGTTCGAGCGCACCCTGATCATCGCCGAGGACGGCGCCACGGTCAGCTACCTCGAGGGCTGCACGGCGCCGATGCGCGACGAGAACCAACTGCACGCCGCGGTGGTCGAGCTGTACGCGCACGCCGGCGCCTCCATCAAGTACTCGACGGTGCAGAACTGGTACCCGGGCGACGCCGAGGGCCGCGGCGGCATCTACAACTTCGTCACCAAGCGCGGTCTCTGCGAGGCCGACGCCAAGATCTCCTGGACCCAGGTCGAGACCGGCTCGGCGATCACCTGGAAGTACCCGAGCGTCATCCTCAAGGGCGACAACGCGGTGGGCGAGTTCTACTCGGTGGCGCTCACCAACCATCGCCAGCAGGCCGACACCGGCACCAAGATGATCCACATCGGCCGCAACACCCGCAGCACGATCCTGTCGAAGGGCATCTCGGCCGGCCGCGGCCAGAACTCGTACCGCGGCCTGGTGAAGGTGATGAAGAGCGCCGCCGGCGCCCGCAACTACACCCAGTGCGACTCGCTGCTGATCGGCGACCGGTGTGGCGCCCACACCTTCCCCTACATGGAGGTGCGCAACGCCTCGGCGACCGTCGAGCACGAGGCGACCACCTCGAAAATCAGCGACGACCAGCTCTTCTACTGCATGCAGCGCGGCCTCTCCGCCGAGGACGCGGTGTCGATGATCGTCAGCGGCTTCTGCAAGCAGGTGTTCAAGGAGCTGCCGATGGAGTTCGCCGTGGAAGCGCAGAAGCTCCTCGGCGTGAGCCTGGAAGGCAGCGTGGGATAGGATTGCGCCCACGGAGACATCCGCTTTGGGTTTTGCCTCCGTGTCTCCGTGCCTCCGTGGTGAAGAAAACAACCTATGGGTGATGTGATTCTCGAGATTGAAGGGTTGCGGGCCTCGGTCGACGGCACCGAGATCCTGCGCGGCATCGACCTGACGGTGCGGCGCGGCGAGGTGCACGCGATCATGGGGCCGAACGGCTCGGGCAAGAGCACGCTGTGCAACGTGCTCGCCGGCCGCGCCGGCTACGCGGTGACCGGCGGGCGCGTGCGCTACGACGGCCGGGACCTGCTGGCGATGGCGCCGGAGGAGCGGGCGCGCGAGGGCGTCTTCCTCGCCTTCCAGTACCCGGTCGAGATCCCCGGCGTCGGCAACACCTACTTCCTGCGCACGGCGCTCAACGCGCTGCGCAAGCACCGCGGCGAGGAGCCGATCGACGCCATGGATTTCCTCGCCCTGGTGAAGCAGAAGATGCGGCTGGTGGATCTCGACCCCAGGTTCCTCAACCGCGCGGTCAACGAAGGCTTCTCGGGCGGCGAGAAGAAGCGCAACGAGATCCTGCAGATGGCGGTGCTCGAACCGCGGCTGGCCATCCTCGACGAGACCGACTCGGGGCTCGACATCGACGCGCTGAAGGTCGTCGCCGACGGCGTCAACGCGCTGCGCAACGACCAGCACGCGGTGGTCGCCATCACCCACTATCAACGCCTCCTCACGTACCTGGTGCCCGACGTCGTGCACGTGCTGGCGCACGGCCGCATCGTCAAGTCGGGCGACAAGAGCCTCGCCGCCGAGCTCGAGCGCGATGGCTACGCCGGCATCGAGGTCGCCGCCGCGCCATGACCGCGCAGCCCGACATCGCGCAGCACCTGGCGCCGGCACGCCAGTTGCCGGCCGGCGCGCCGGGGTTCGTCGGCGCCCTGCGCCAGCGCGGCATGGCTCGCTTCGCGGCGCTCGGCTTCCCGACCACCCGCATCGAGGACTGGAAATACACCAACCTCGCGCCGATCGCGCGCGAGAGCTTCGCGCTCGCCCCGGACGGCATCGACGGCGCCGGCGAGCTGGCCGCCGCCGACCATCTCGGTGGCGCGATCGAGCTGGTCTTCGTCAACGGCCGCTTCGCCGAGGCCCTGTCGACCCGCCGCGAGCTGCCCCCGGGCGCCGCCGTCGGCAGCCTGGCGGAGGCGATCGCCGTGACGCCGGCGCTGGTCGAGCCCCACCTCGGCTCGCTGGCGGCGATCGACGACGACGGCGTGGTCGCCCTCAACAGCGCCTTCGTCCAGGACGGCGTGTTCGTGCATCTCTCCGCGGGCTGCCGGCTGGCGGCGCCGATCCACTGCCTGTTCGTGTCGCTGGCGAACGGCGCGCCGACCGTCAGTCACCCGCGCGTGCTGGTGGTCGCCGACGCGGGCAGCGCCGCCAGCGTGATCGAGCAGTACGTCGGCCGCGGCCGCTACTGGACCAACGCCGTGAGCGAGATCGTCGTCGGCCCGGGCGCGTCGATCGCGCACCACAAGGTGCAGCGCGAGGACACGCGCGCCTACCACCTCGCCGCCATCGCCGCCGAGCAGCGCCAGGACAGCCGCTTCGCCTCGCACGCCGTCGCCCTCGGCGCGGCGCTGTCGCGCAGCGCCATCGCCACCCGCCTGGACGCGCCGGGCGCGGTCTGCGACTTCGACGGCCTGTACATCGCCGACGGCACCCAGCACGTCGACCATCACACCACCATCGACCACGCCGCGCCGCGCGGCACCAGCCGCGAGCTGTACAAGGGCATCCTCGCCGGGCGCGCCACCGGGGTCTTCAACGGCAAGGTGTTCGTGCGCCCCGACGCCCAGCAGAGCGACGCGCAACAGATGAACCAGAACCTGCTGCTCAGCGACGACGCGCAGGTCGACACCAAGCCGCAGCTCGAGATCTTCGCCGACGACGTGAAGTGCAGCCACGGCGCGACCATCGGCCAGCTCGACGACGACGCGATCTTCTATCTGCGCGCTCGCGGCATCGACCAGCCCGACGCCCGCCGCCTGCTGATCTACGGCTTCGCCAACGAGCTCGTCGAGCGGATCGCCGTCGAGTCGCTGCGGCGACAGATGGAGGCCATGCTGGCCGATCGCCTGCCGGCCGTCGTGGGAGCGCTCGCGTGAGCCGCGCCGCCACCACCGCCGCTCGCGCCGCCTCCCCGGCGCTCGACGTCGAGCGCCTGCGCGCCGACTTCCCCATCCTCTCCCAGCAGGTGCACGGCAAGCCGCTCGTCTACCTCGACAACGCCGCCTCGGCGCAGAAGCCGCGCCAGGTGATCGACGCCGTCGCCCGCTTCGACGCCACCGACTACAGCAACATCCACCGCGGCGTGCACGCCCTCAGCCAGCGCGCCACCGCGGCCTTCGAGGCGGCGCGCGACGCGGTGCGCGACTTCCTCAACGCCGCCGACCGCAAGGAGATCATCTTCACCCGCGGCACCACGGAGAGCATCAATCTGGTGGCCCACAGCTACGCCCGCGCGGTGTGCAACCTCGGCGATGAGATCGTCGTCTCGGCGATGGAGCACCACTCCAACATCGTGCCCTGGCAGATGGTCTGCCGCGAGCGCGGCGCCGTGCTGCGCGTCATCCCGATGAACGACGCCGGCGAGCTCGACCTCGAGGCCTACGCCCGCCTGCTCGGGCCGCGCACCAAACTGGTCTCGGTGGTGCACGTCTCCAACGCCCTCGGCACCGTCAACCCGGTGGCCGAGATGGTGCGCCTGGCGCACGCCCACGGCATCCCGGTGCTGCTCGACGGCGCCCAGGCGGTGCCGCACCTGCCGGTCGACGTGCAGGCGCTCGACTGCGACTTCTACGCCTTCTCGAGCCACAAGCTGTTCGGCCCCACCGGGGTCGGCGTGCTCTACGGCAAGGCGGCGCTGCTCGACGGCATGCCGCCCTACCAGGGCGGCGGCGAGATGATCAGCGCCGTGACCTTCGAGAAGACCTTCTACAAGGGCCTGCCGGCGAAGTTCGAGGCCGGCACGCCGAACATCACCGGCGTCGTCGGCCTGGGCGCCGCCATCGCCTACGTCAATGGCATCGGCCTGCCGGCCATGGGCGCCTGGGAGCACGAGCTGCTCGCCTACGCCACCGCCCGCCTCGCCGAGCTGCCGCAGGTGCGGATCATCGGCACGGCGCACGACAAGGCGAGCGTGCTGTCCTTCGTCATCGAGGGGGTCCATCCGCACGACATCGGCACCATCCTCGACCGCGACGGCATCGCCGTGCGCGCCGGCCACCACTGCGCGCAACCGGTGATGCAGCGCTTCCGGGTCCCGGCGACGACGCGCGCGTCGTTCGCCTTCTACAACACCACGGCGGAGGTCGACGCGCTGGTCGCCGGCGTCCGCTCGGTGATCGAGGTGTTCGCGTGAACGACGAGCTGCGCGAGCTGTACCAGGACGTCATCATCGAGCACAGCAAGCGGCCGCGGAACTTCCACGCCCTCGCGCACGGCACCAAGGCCGAGGGCTACAATCCGCTCTGCGGCGACACCGTCACCGTCTACGTCGACATGGACGGCGAGCGGGTCAGCGACTGCGCCTTCCAGGGCCACGGCTGCGCCATCTCCACCGCCGCCGCCTCGGTGATGACCGAGACGCTGAAGGGCAAGACCCGCGCCGAGGCGGACGCGATCTTCAACGAATACCACGATCTGGTCACCGGCCACGGCCACGCCGACCCCGAGCAGCTCGGCAAGCTCGCCGTCTTCGCGGGCGTGAGCGAATTCCCCGCCCGCGTCAAGTGCGCCACCTTGTGCTGGCACACCGCCCGCGCGGCCCTGGAAGGCAAGGACGAGCCCGTCTCCACGGAATGACGATGGTCACCGCAGGGACGCAGAGACACGGAGGCTGCCCGCCAGCAGGCGCTCTCCGCGACTCCGCGCCGCGGCGGTGAAGGATTGAGTCGACAATGCCCTTCGAAGAAGTAACCCTGTCGCGCGACGTCGAGGTGGTCATGATCCCGCAGGGCGTCACGACGACGCTGCGGGCGGGCACGCCGGCGGTGATCACCCAGTCGCTCGGCGACAGCTACACGCTGCAGGTGCAGAGCTTCGGCGGGCTGTATCGCCTCTCCGGGGCGAACGCCGACGCCATCGGCAAGACGGCGGGCGGCGCCGCGCAGGCGCCCGTCGATCCCAACGCGCCGGTGAGCGAGGACCAGGTCTACGCCGAGCTGCGACAGGTGTACGACCCGGAGATCCCGGTCAACATCGTCGAGCTCGGGCTGGTCTACGACCTCGCCATCGAGAAGCTGGCGAGCGGCGGCAGCAAGGTGGCGGTGAAGATGACCCTCACGGCTCCGGGCTGCGGCATGGGCGACATCATCGCCGACGACGCCCGCCGCCGCATCGCCGCGCTCCCCGGGGTCGCCGACGCCGAGGTCCAGGTGGTCTTCGATCCCCCCTGGAACCAGAGCATGATGAGCGAGGCCGCGAAGCTCGAATTGGGCATGCTGTGACGCCGGCGCCGGCGAGCACTGGATTCGCGGCCCGCGCCGCCGCCGGGTTCGGCGGCGCGCTGCTGGCGCTCAGCCTCGTGGCCGCGCCGGTTGGCGCCTGCAGTGGCGACTGCGCCAGCCGCGGCGCGGTCGGGGTGACCGACCTGGTGCTGGCCGTGTCGATCGCCCTCGGCGAGAGCGCGCTCGACCGCTGCGTCGCGGCCGACGCCGACGGCGACGGCCGCGTGTCGGTGGGCGAGTTGGTGGCCGCCGTCGGGCACGCGCTCGACGGCTGTCCAACCGTGATCGACCAACGCTGGGAGGGTCCGGTCGGCCCCTGCGACAAGCCGAGCATCATCTACCAGATCCGCGCCCACCAGCCGATCGGACAGGAGTTCACGCCGACCCATCCGCTGCTGGCGGGCGCCGAGGTGTATCTGCGCGCCTCCGCGCCGCCGTACGAGGGCAGCGTCTCGATGCTCGTCCACGAGGACACCATCGACGGCGCGGTGCTCGGCAGCGCGACCCGGTTCGCCACCTTCCCCCCGTCGGCGGCCGGCTGGCAACGCTTCCTCTTCCCGACGCCGCTGCCGCTCGAGCCGGGCCGCCGCTACGTCATCGAGCTGACGGCCGAGGACGCGGTCCTCATGTGGCTGACCGATCAGGGCGCCCCGCCCTGCGACCCGGACGGCTACCGCGGCGGCCAGGGCATCCTGCTCGGCCAGCCGTTCGACAACGACGCCTACTTCCGCACCCTCGCCGTCGAATAGGCTCCCGCCGCGGCGGGCCCGCCAGCGGATCCCCCATCGCGGTTTGCTCAAAGCCTCACCCCGGCTAGAAGGGGCCATGGTCATGCTGCGGCGGCTCCTCCTGACGATCGGCTTCGCGACCCTCCTCGGCGGCTGCGGGAGCGACGGGCACCACGGCGGCGGCGCCACCCCGACGCCCACGCCGGTGATCGGACAGGAGCAACAGCCGTTCGATCTCGGCCTCGCGCTCGCCCTCGGGCGGCTCTGTCTGCAGTCGTACCAGATGCTCACCGACTACGAGCAGGGGACGACGTTCTCCCTGCCGCCGCCGTACACGTTGCAGGCCCAGTATCTGACCCCCGAGCACTATCCGGGTGAGCCGTTCTCGTCGGAGGTGCCGATCGCCTTCGTCGCCACCAGCGGCAACGCGATCTACGTCGTCTTCCGCGGCACCAAGACGATCGCGGAATGGATCTCCGACGCGACCTTCACCCAGGTGCCGTACGCGCCGGTGAGCGGCGGCGGCAAGACGGAGACCGGGTTCACCACCATCTACGAGACCGTCAACACCGCCATCATCGCGGAGGTGAACGGGCTCGCGGCGTCGAGCGGCTACACCACGCTGTACGTCACCGGCCACAGCCTCGGCGCCGCCCTCGCCACGCTCGCCGCGCCGGAGCTGGCGCGGGCGACCCGCTTCTCGGCGCCGATCCTCTACAACTTCGCCAGCCCGCGCGTCGGCGATCCCGAGTTCGCCTCGCTGGTCGACGCCCTGCCGACGAGCTGGCGCATCGCCAACAGCAACGACGAGGTGCCGAAGCTGCCGCCGGCGGTGGCCGTGGTCTTCCACGGCGACGACCCCACCTTCTATTTCTACGAGCACATCGACAGCGAATACGGCATCACCTTCGGCCGACCGATCCGCGATCTCACCGACCTCGAGGAGGATCACGCGATGTGCAACTACTACGCGACCCTCTGCGACCGGACGGACACCCCGACGGCATGCAAGCGGATGGCCGGCGGCGCCGACGGCTGCGATCCGGGTTGACGCCGCCCGCGCGCTCCGCGGTCATGGATCGCCGCGCACGAGCTTGCGCACCATGACGATCGCCGGGTTGGCGGGCGGCGGCTCCAGCGGCGCCTCGCGCCAACGCCCGTCGCCGGCGATCGCCGCCAGGATCCGTGCCGTTCGCGGCGCGAACAGCGGCGTCATCGACGGCACGGTCGCGACGTACAGCGTCGTCCGGTCGCTGTGCGCGAGCGCGTCGAGGAAGGCATCCACCTCGCGGTCGTCGTAGATCGGCTCGTAGAAGGCGTCGCGCCGACCGTTGGCGAAGGCGACGATCTGGTTGCCGATCCCCCAGGTCGCGGCGACCACCATCGCGTCCGGCTGCGCCGCCAGCCATTGCGCGGCGCGCGTCTGCGCCGGATCGAAGCGCGGCGCGGTGCGATGGTCGGCGATCGCGGTCATCGTCGTCACCAACGTCGGCAGGCGCAGCAGCACCAGCAGCGCGACCAGCATCCGCGCCGCGCCCCACCGCCGCGCCGGCCCCGCCGCGAGCACCGCCAGGGCGACGTACTGGAACGGCGTGCCGGCGATCCAGTGGTGCGCGCCGGTGCGCCGCGGCAGCAGCAGCAGGACGACGAGGATGGCGACGTAGGCGAGCATGAAGCGGCGCGACGCGCGGCGCGCGCAGCCGACGCCGATGGCGACCAGCGTCAGCAGCGCCTCGCTGCCGATCAGCGGTCGCGGCGCCGGCAGATCGAGCACCCAGCGGCGCACCCAGTCGCCCTGGCCGAGCGAGAGATAGTGGCCGAGGATCTGCCACCACGGCCGCGCCGTCGGGTCGGTCAGGTCCGAGAGCGAGATCGGCCCCTCGCCCTGCCACCACGTCACCGCGTTGACGATCGCCAGCGGCGCCCCGCCCAGTGCCAGCCCGAGCACGGCCAGCGCGAGCTGGCGGCGCGGCGCGCCGGCGAGGGCGATCGCCAGCGCCGGCAGCAGCACCACGTTGCTCAGCTTCTCGTACAGGGCGAACCCGACGATGGCGCCGAGCGCGACCGCGGCCGCCGGCGTCGGTCGGTCGTTCCGCAGCCACACGGCGATGAAGGCGCAGCGCAGCGCGAACGCCAGCGCCGTCGGCCCCCAGTCGTGGCGCGTGGTGAGCAGCAGGGTCACATCGGTGAGGAGGAGCGCCGCGAAGACCAGCGCCGCCACCCCACCCCAGCGCCGGCCGACGGCGCTGCCGCACCAGATCCAACCGGCGACCACGAAGGCGACGCCGAACCAGCGCCAGGCGGCGACCGTGAACGACCAGCCGCTGGCCTCCAGCACGAGGGCGAAGAGCGCCGACTTGACCGCGCCGCTGTAGCTCATGGTCATCCAGGGCACGCCGCCGAGGACGGCGCGGCAGAAGTGCCCCGGCCGACCGCCCAGCCAGGCGAAGACCGCCGGCACCTGGTGCGCCTCGTCGTAGTAGAGGCCGGGGGCGGCGAGCTGATGACCCGCGAGCGCCGCGAAGAGGGCGGACGAGGCGACGGCGATCGCCAGCGACCCGGTGCGCGTCACGCGCCGGCCATACACCACCGGCGCCGCGAGGGCGACGCGCGCTCAGGCGCTGTGGCGCGCCGGCGCGTCGGCCTCGACGGGCAGCATGCGGTCGATGAGCTCGAACAGCTCGCTGGGCTGGATCGGTTTCGCCAGGTAGTCGTCCATGCCGGCGAGCAGACAGCGTTCGCGGTCGCCCTTCATGGCGTGCGCGGTCATGGCGATGATCGGCCGCCGGATGCCCGTGCCGCGCTCGGCGGCGCGCAGCGCCGCCGTCGCCTCGAAGCCGTCCATCTCCGGCATCTGCACGTCCATGAGCACCAGGTCGAAGCGCTGCTCGACCGCGGTGGCGACCGCATCGCGGCCGTTGTCGACGACCACCACCTGATGGCCGCGCTTCTCGAGCAGCCGCACCGCCAGCCGCTGGTTGACCTGGTTGTCCTCGGCCAGCAGCACCCGCAGGACGCGGCCGCCGGCGGCGCGCGGCGCCGGCGGCGGGGCGCTCGCCCGCGGCTCGGGCGAGCCGAGCGCGGTGACGATGGCGTCGAGCAGCTCCGACTGGCGGATCGGCTTCACCAGATAGGCGGCGATGCCGAGCTCGCGACAGCGCGCCAGGTCGCCCGGGCGATCGTCCGAGGTCAGCATCAGCACCGTGCTGCCGGTGAGGGTCGGATCCTCCTGGATGCGGGCGGCCAGCGCGAAGCCGTCCATCTCCGGCATGCGGCCGTCGATCAGCACCAGCGGGAACGGCGTGCCGGCGGCGCGGGCGCGGATCAGGGCGCGCAGCGCCTCGGCGCCGCTCTCCACGGCCGTCGGCAGCATGCGCCAGTTGCGCAGGCACTGCTCGACCAGGCGCCGGTTGGTGGCGTTGTCGTCGACCACCAGGGCGCGCAGGTCGCGGAGCTGGGCGACCGTCTCGCCGTCGAGGTTGGCGCGCGGCGCCAGCGCGGCGACGCCGACGCGGGCCGTGCAGTGGAACGTGCTGCCGCGCCCGGGCTCGCTCTCCACCCAGAGGCGGCCGCCCATCATGTTCGCCAGGCGGCCGCAGATCGCCAGCCCGAGGCCGGTGCCGCCGTAGCGGCGGGTAGTCGAGGAGTCCGCCTGCTCGAACGCCTGGAAGATGCGCGTCTGCTGCTCGGCCGAGATGCCGATGCCGGTGTCGCGCACCGACAGGCGCAGCGTCACCTCGGTCCCGTGCGCGGCCTCGAGCTCGACGCGCACCACCACCTCGCCGGCATCGGTGAACTTCACCGCGTTGCCGACCAGATTGACCAGGATCTGACGCAGGCGGTTGGCGTCGCCGATCAGCACCGGCGGCACGTCCGGGGCGCGATCGTAGACCACCTCCAGCCCCTTGGCGTGGGCGCGGACCGCCAGCGTCTTCAGGGTCGCGTCGACCACCGCGTCGAGATCGAGCTCGCTCGCCTCGAGCACCAGCTTGCCGGCCTCGATCTTCGAGAAGTCGAGGATGTCGTTGATCACCGCCAGCAGCGAGTCGGCCGACGACTTCGCCATCTCCAGGTACTCGCGCTGCTCGGCGGTGAGCGCGGTGTTCAGCGCCAGCTCGGTCATGCCGATGACGCCGTTCATCGGCGTCCGGATCTCGTGGCTCATGTTGGCGAGGAACTCGCTCTTCGCCTGGCTCGCCGCCTCCGCCGCCTCCTTCGCCTGGCGCAGCTCGACCGCCGCGTGCTTGCGCTCGATGGCGATGGCGGTGAGATCGGCCATGGTCTCGACCAGGCGCAGCTCGGCGGCCGTGGGCCCACGCGGCTCCTGGTAGTAGACGGCGAGCGTGCCGAGCACGGCGCCAGTGGTGGCGAGCACCGGCGTCGACCAGCAGGCGCGCAGCCCCTGCGCCAGCGCCACCGCCGCGTAGTCGACCCACCGCGGATCGGTGGCGATGTCGGTCACGACGACGCGCTGGCGGGTGAAGGCGGCGGTGCCGCAACTGCCGACGGCCGGGCCGAAGGCGACGGATGCGGTGGCGGCGGCGTATGCCGGCGGCAGGCTCTGCACCGCTCCGTGGCGCAACATCCCCGTCGCGGTGTCGAGCACCAGGATCGAGCACAGCGCCCGATGCGCCTGCGCTTCGACGAAGTGGGCGATCGCCTGCAGGGAATCGGACAGCGGCGCGTCCTCGGCGATCATGCCGAGCACCTGCTTCTGCACCGCCAGCAGCGCCTCGGCGCGGTCCCGCTCGGTGACGTCGCGCGAATTGAAGATGATCCCCGGCCGGCCGCCGCCGGCGTCGTCGAGGCGCTTGCCGACCGCCTCGACGGTGCACCACGACCCGTCGAAGCGACGGAAGCGGCAGCGCGTGGGCGGAATCGGCTCGGCGGACGCGAGCGCGTGCGCGAACGCCTGGCGGATCGCCGCCGCGTCGTCGCGATGCGCGAAGGCGAACAGCGACTGCCCGAGGATGACGTCGGCGGGGCCGCCGAAGATGTGCGCGAACGAGGGGCTCTCGTAGCGCACGATGCCGTCGGCATCGACGATGGTGATCAGATCGGAGGTCTGCTCGATCAGCGTCCGCAGGCGGGTTTCGCTCTGCTGCAGCGCCGCCGTCATGCAATCGCGCTCCTGCTCGCGATCCTCGATGCGGGCGCGATGGCGGCTGACCTCGCGGGCGACGACGAGGGACACGACGAAGGCCACGAAGGTCAGCAGCAGCGTCGGCTGGAGCAGCGCGCCGGCGCCGCCGCCGGGAACCAGCAGCGCGTTGACCACCAGGGTCGCCGCCTGCACCGCGACCAGCAGCGCCTGCGCTCGCCATCCCCACGGCAGGAGCGCCGCCGTGAACATCGACATGACGACGAAGGACATGGGCACGAGGGCGTTGTCGCGCGGAATCAATACCCCCGAGGCACCGGCGGAGATCGCCACCAGAATCATCGCCGCGACGCCGATGGGCAGCGCGTAGGGCTGCACCGCCGGCCGGCGCAGGGCGAGCAGCGCCGCGGCGAAAGCGGCGGCGCACAGGCCGCGCAGCAACGCGATCTGCAGGCGGACATCAGGGGTCGCCTGCAGGTCGGCGAGGACGATGACGATGAACAGGACGTAGATCGCCAGGCAGAGCCACAGCCCCACCCGCAGCCGCTGCAGCAGCAGCTCGGACAGACTGCCCGCCGCGCTGTCCCGGCCGAACGACACGCCGCCGCTCCCCATCACGCCCGGCCGATGCACCCGCCATGCCACGTGCCCGGGCTCGACACGGCGCCGCCTCAGCCGATCGCGACCGCGCCGCAGCGACAAACCCCCGTCGACCACACCGGCCCGGCGTCCGACCGATGCCGGCCCGGGAGGATCCCGCCCTCGCCCGCCCCGCCCTCCTCGCCGGATCCTCTGGTCAGGGCCGGGATACGGGCAAGGGGGCTTTGCCCAAGAAAGGTTGCTGGGTTGTTAGTTGTTAGGTTGTTGGTCTCAGAAGCCGTTCAGGCCTAACAACTAACAACCTAGCAACCTAACTAACAACCTGGGGCTGCCTCGCGGGAGCAGCGAATTCTTGGGCAAGGCCGGGCAAGGGCAAAGGGCAGGCGGCGCTCGCGCGACCGGCCTCAGGCCGCCGGCCGCGACAGCATCCAGCGCGCCATCGTCAGGACGTCGCGGGGGCTGTCCTTGAGGCCGCGCATCACCGACGGCTCGAAGCCCGAGTGCATCAGGCAGTTCTGGCAGCGCGCATCCCGGCGCGATTCCCAGTAGGTCCAGTCGACGCCCTTCCAGAACTCCGACCAGGAGCCGTAATAGCGGTCCTCGATCAGGTAGCAGGGGCCCTTCCAGCCTTTCGGCGTGCGGGTCGGATTGCCCCACGGCGTGCACGGGTAGTCGCGCCGGCCGGCCGCGAACTGCAGGAACAGCGGCGTCGACGAGATCGGGTAGCGCTCGGCGAGCGCCAGCACGCGCGCGAACTTGCGGTGGATCTCGTCGCGATACATGAAGTGGTCGCCGGCCAGCTTCTCGTAGCGATAGCCGGGCGCCAGCAGGATGCCGTCGACGCCGAGGGCTTTGAGCTGGGCGCACATCGCCTCGACCTCGTCCATGTCGGTCTCGCGATAGATGGTGGTGTTCGTGCACACCGCGTAGCCGAGCCGCTTGCCCTCGCGGATCATGGCGATCGCCTGGTCGAAGACGCCGGCGCGGCGGACGACGAAATCGTGCGTCTCGCGCAGCCCGTCGAGGTGGACGTTGATCGCCAGCCGCTTGTGCGGCCGGCCGCGGCGGTAGAAGCGCTCGAGCAGGATGCCGTTGGTGCAGAGGTAGATGTGGCGCTTGCGGGCGATGATGCCGTCCACCAGCTCCGCCAGCTCGGGGTAGATCGTCGGCTCGCCGCCGCAGATCGACACCACGGGGGCGCCCGCCTCGTCGACGGCGCGCAGGCTGTCGTCCAGCGACAGGCGGTCTCCGAGATCGCCGCTGTAGCGTTCGGGCGAGCAGCCGACGCACGCCAGGTTGCAGGTGTGCAGCGGTTCGAGCATCAGCACGTACGGATAGCGCGCGGCGCCGCGCCACCAGTTGCGCGCCTGCCACTTCAGCATGTCGGTGACGATGTGCAGCGGGAATCGCATCACGGCTCCTCGGTGGGTCCGCGGCCGAGGGCGAGCGCCGCGGCCCGGTGGCCGCTCATCACCGCGCTCTCGATCGTCGGCGGCAGGCCGGTGGCGGTCCAGTCGCCGGCCAGCCACAGGTTGGCGAGCGGCGTGGCCGCTCCGGGACGGCGCCGTTCGGTCGCCGGGGTGTTGGAAATCGTCGCCTGTCGCTCCTTCACCACGACGGCGCGGCGCAGCGTCGCGCCGGCCGCATCGGGGAGGAGCGCCCGCAGGTCATCGAAGATCGTCGCCGCGATGCGCGGGGCCGGCCAGTCGACGATCGCATGGCCGGCGCTGATCACTGCGCTCAGCCACTGCCCATCGGTCGCGCCGCGCGCCTGCAGCGCGCTGCGGTTGAAGAACCACTGCGCGGTGGTGCCGATGCAGCCGAGGAACGGCTCCGCCATGACCGGCCGGTCGAGCCACAGGTGCGCCGAGACGATCGGCGAGCCGGCGAAGGTGTCGAGCCCGCGCAGCAGCGGCGCGGCGCGCAGCGCGTCCGGCAGCAGCGCCGCGAGGGCGCGCGGCGGCACGGCGGCGATGCAGGCGGCGGCGGCGACACGGCGGCCGTCGCGCAGGCGCACGGCGCGCACCCCGGTCGGACCGAGCGCGAGCCCGGTGACCGCCGCCCGGGTCTCGACCCGCCCGCCGCGGGCGACGATGAACTGCTCCGCCGCGCCGGTGTACAGGTCGCTCAGATCGGTGCCCGGGAGCACGAACTGGGCGTCGCGCCGACCGCCGAAGAACGCCCGCGCCAGGACCGCGGCGAAGGGGCGCGCCGCGGCCCGTTCCGGCAGCTCGTTCAGGGTCGCGACGGCGACCGGGTTCCAGAAGCTCGCCTGCGCCGCCGCCGACTGGCCGAGCGCGCGCAACAGCTCGGCGACCGTGCAGTCGGCCAGGGAGGCGTCGCCGCGGCGATGGCGGCGCAGGATGGCGACCCCGGCGCGCAGCGCCGCCAGGCGCTCGCCCGGCCGCAGCAGCCGGTACCCCAGCACGCCGCCCGCCATGTGCAGCGGTCCGGGCAGGCGGGCGCCGACGATGCGCCCGGCGCCGCGCGTCCGGTCCCGCATCGCCACGCGCAGCCGATCCTGGCGGACGACGCGGCCCGCCGTTCCGATGCGCTCGAGAAACGCCAGCGTGTGGGTGTAGCAGCCCAGCATCGCGTGCTGGCCGTTGTCCAGCCGCTCGCCGCTGGCGGCGTCGGTGAACGAGCGGGCCCGGCCGCCGAGTTGGGGCCCGGCTTCGAGCACCAGCGGGCGCGCCCCGCCGGCCGCCAGCGCCACGCCGGCGGCGAGACCGGCGAAGCCGCCGCCGATGACGACGATCTCGCTCACGCCTGCAACCCGGCGAGGTGGGCGCGCCCCCAGGCGGCGAGGGCGAGCGTCACCTTCTCGTAGCGCGGCAGGGTCACCTTGCCGCCGCCGAAGACGTCGAAGTGCCGGGCTTCGATGCGCCGCAGCAGGCGCTCGTAGATCAGGCGCATGGCCTCGGCGGGCGCCAGCGCGGCGCGATCCTCGGGCGCCAGGGCGCCGCCGGCGCGCAGGTAGTAGGCGCGCGCCCGGCCGCACTCGAAGGCCAGCAGGGCGCCGACGCGCGGCGAGTAGCGGCCGGAGAGCAGGTCCGCCTCGCGGCAGTCGAAGCGGCGCAGGTCCTCCAGCGGCAGGTAGAGGCGGCCGCGCGCCGCGTCCTCGGTCACGTCGCGCAGGATGTTGGTGAGTTGGAACGCGACCCCGAGGTCGACGGCGTAGTCGCGGGCGCTCGGCTGGCGGTAGCCGAAGATCTCGATGCACAGCAGGCCGACGGTGGCGGCGACGAGGTAGCAGTACTCGTGCAGCTCGTCGAAGGTCGCGTAGCGCCGGCGCGTCAGGTCGAGCTCGACGCCGCGGATGAGGTCGAGGAAGCACTGCCGCGGCAGCGGAAAGCGACGCACCGCGTCGGCCAGCGCGCGGCCGATCGGGTGCGTCGGGGCGCCCTCGTAGAGGCGCGTCAGCTCGTCGCGCCAGCGCCCGAGCAGCGCCGCCGGATCGCGCCGCGCGGCGTCGTCGGCGATGTCGTCGACGAAGCGACAGAAGGCGTAGACGGCGCACAGCGCCTCGCGGCGCGGCGGCGGCAGCAGGCGGAAGGCGTAGAAGAAATTGCTCGAGCTGCGGCGCGTCACCTCGGCGCAGTAGGCATAGGCCTCGGCGAGCTGCGGATCGCGCGCCAGCGGCGGCGTGGCGAGCAGGCGGCGCGGCGGCTCGCGGCGCAGCAGGGCGCGCAGGATCAGCGCGGCCTTCTGGCGCCGCGGCACCGTCGGGCGGGCGTCGACGACGGCGAAGTCCTGCGCCGCGATGCGGGCCAGGATCGCCAGTCCGCCCCAGGCGAACAGGCGCACCTCGCGCCCCAGGCGCGGCGCGACGCGGTCGGCGAGCGGCAGGCCGTCGAGCAGATAGCCGCGGGCGCGCGCCACCTCGGCGCGCAGGACGGCTTGCAGCGGCGCGCGCATGGCGGGCGCCCGCAGTGCCGCCGGATCGACGCCGTGCGCGCGCAGCACGTCGAGGGGCAGATGGACGCGGCCGCGTTCCGCGTCGACGCCGACGTCCTGGCAGAAGTTCGCGAGCTGCAGGCCGATGCAGAGCTGGTCGGCGAGCGCCTGGCGCGCGGCGTCGGCATGACCGAAGAGCGCCAGCACCAGGTGGCCGACCGGCGCCGCCGAGTCGCGGCAGTAGTCGATCAGCTCGTCGACGGTCGCGAAGGGCGTGAACGCGGCGTCGCGGCGGAAGGCGCGCAACAGGCGGCGAAACGGCGCCAGCGGCATGGCGAAGCGCCGCACGGTATCGGCGAGGGCGACGAACACCGGCGTGTCGGCCGTGCCGGCGAAGCAGGCCTCGAGCTGGCGCTCCCAGTCGTCGAGCCGCGCCAGACGGATCGCCGCCGGCGCCTCGCCCTCGTCGGCGAGGTCGTCGGCGCCGCGCGCGAAGGCGTACAGCGCGGCGAGCGGCCGGCGCAGATGGCGCGGCAGCAGCCACGAGCCGACGGTGAAGTTCTCGTAGTGCCCCGCCGCCAGGCGGAGGCAGTGCTCGTAGGCGGCCTCGAGCGACGGCGCCGCGGGCGGCGAGGAGTCCGCTCCGGTCATGCCGCCGGTGGCGCCATCGCGCCGCCCAGGCGCTGGCGCGCGCCGCCGAGGGCCATGAGCGGGAAGTAGTTCCGGTACATGTCGTAGCGCAGGTAGAAGTGGCGCGGAAACCCGGTGCCGGTGAACAGGGTCTCGTCCCACTGCCCGTCGGCGCGCTGCCGCTCGAGCAGGTAGTCGACGCCGCGCTGCACCGCCGGCGAGACGCCGTCCTCGCCGGCGAGCAGGCCGAGGATCGCCCACGCGGTCTGCGACGGGGTGGAGGCGCCGCGGCCGGCCAGGCGCTCGTCGTCGTACGACGCCATCGTCTCGCCCCAGCCGCCGTCGGCGTTCTGTCGCGCCCGCAGCCAGGCGACGGCACGGCGGATGTGGGCGGCGTCGAGGTCGTCGCCGATGGCGCGCAGGCCGGCCAGCGCCGACCAGGTGCCGTAGATGAAATTGCAGCCCCAGCGCCCCCACCAGGCGCCGTCGGCGCGCTGGCTGCGGAGGAGGAACTCGCGCGCGCGGCGGGCGCGGTTGAAGCGCAGGTCGTGGCCGTAGGCGCCCATCATCTCGAGCAGCCGGCCGGTCAGGTCCTCGGTCGGCGGGTCGATCATCGCCTCCATGTCGGCGAACGGGATCTGGTTGAGGAAGGCGCGGTCGTTGTCGGTGTCGAAGGCCCCCCAGCCGCCGTTGCGGCTCTGCATGCCGAGCACCCAGTTGAGGCCGGCGGCGATGGCGCGATCGGCGCGCCGCGGCTCGGCGTGGGCGATGCGCTTGAGCACCATCAGGATGACGGCGCTGTCGTCGACATCGGGGTACCAGTCGTTGGCGAATTCGAACGCCCAGCCGCCGGGCTCGAGGTCGGGGTTGTAGACCGACCAGTCGCCGGGGACGAGGATCTGGTTGGCGATCAGCCAGTCGGCGGCGCGGCGCAGCGCCGGGTGATCGCCGGGCACGCCGGACTCGAGCAGCGCCTTCGCCATCAGCGCGGTGTCCCAGGTCGGGGAGACGCAGGGCTGGAAGAAGAGGTGATCGCCGTCGGCCATGACGAAGTCGTCGATCGCCTGCAGCCCCCTGGCGACTGCCGGATGCGAGTCGGCGTAGCCGAGGGCGCGCAGGGCCATGACGCAGTTCACCATCGGCGGCTGGATGCCGCCCCAGCCGCCGTTCACGTCCTGGCGGTCGAGGATCCAGCGCTCGGCGCGCGCCAGGGCGCGCCGGCGCAGCGGCTTCCACGGGCTGCGACCGAGCACCTTCAGCGTCCGGTCGAGCGCCAGGAAGGCGTTCCGCCAGCTCAGCCACTGGCGGCTGCGCGGATAGGCGAGCGCGGCCGCGGTCGGCGGCTCGAGCCACAGCTCCGCGATCTCCTCCTCCGGCGCGATGGCGATGCGCGGCCGCTTCGCCATCAGGATGGTGAGCGGCACGACGGTCTCGCGCGCCCAACTCGACAGGGCGTAGATGTTGATCGGGCACCACGGCGGCAGGAGCACCAGCTCGACCGGCATCGCCGGCAGGCCGCTCCACGGGAACTGCCCGAAGTACGCGAGGAAGGTGCGGGTGAAGACGCCTGCCCTGGCGAGGCCGCCGTGGGCGCGGATGAATTCGCGGGCGCGGGTCAGCGCCGGTTCGTCGGCGGCGAAGCCGGCGAGCTTGAGCGCGAAATAGGCCTCGATGGTATCGCTGAGATGGCCGGGACCGCCGGCGTACAGCGGCCAGCTCCCGTCGTCGCTCTGGGTCGCCAGCATGTGGTCGACGATGCGGCGATCGATGCGCGTCGGCTGCCGTCCCATGAAGCGGTTGAGGAACAGGTACTGGGCGTCCATCGAGACGTTGGCCTCGAGCGGCGCGTGCCAGTAGCCCTCGCGGTGCTGTTGGCGCAGGAAGGCGGCCTGGCTGCGGGCGATGGCGGCGTCGAGGCGCTCCAGCGGCGCCGTCGCGGCGGCGCCGCGCGCGCGGCTAGCGTGGCGCGCGCCGGTGAGCATCGGGCTGGCGTTGGACATCGGGCTCCTCGTCGAGACGTGGGTGGGGCGAGCGGGCGGCGCGTACCCACGCCGCGAGGCGTGGGCCGAGCAGCAGCGGTTGGCGGGCCAGCGCGCGCAGCGATGCGGCGCCGGTGAGCAGCATGACGGCGCGCAGCTCCTGCCGCCGCGCCTCGAGCCAGGCCGCGGCGGCCGCGATGCCGCCGTCGCCGTAGGCGCGGAAGACCGGCAGGGCGGCGCCGGCGAGATCAGCGCCGAGCGCCAGCGCCTTCGCGATCTCGACCCCGGTACGGACGCCGCCGCTGGCGATGCGCTGCAGTCCCAGTCCGTCGAGCATGAGCAGCGACGCGGCGGTCGGGATGCCCCAGCCGGCGAGCGCCTCGCCGAGCGCCTGACCGTCGCGGTCGGCGCGCAGCGCCTCGACGCGCACCCACGAGGTGCCGCCGGCGCCGGCGACGTCGACGATGCCGACGCCGGCGTCGCGCAGCGCCTCGCCGACGGCGCGCGAGATGCCGCAGCCGGTCTCCTTGGCGATCACCGGTACCGGCAGCTCGCGGCACAGGCGGCGCAGCGCCGCGAGCCCGCCGCGGAAATCGCGGTCGCCCTCCGGCTGGATCAGCTCCTGGGCGGGGTTCAGGTGCAGGCAGACGGCGTCGGCGTCCACCGCCTCGACGAGCGCGGCGACGGCGGCGGTCGACTGTCGTGCCGCCTGCGTCAGGCCGAGGTTGGCGAGCAGCGGCACCGACGGCGCGACGGCGCGCACCCGGAAGGTGTCGGCAGCGCCCGGGTCGCGTTGCATCACCCGCTGGCTGCCGAGGCCGAAGGCGACGCCGGCGCGTTCGGCGAGCGCGGCGAGGTCGCGATTGATGCGCCCCGCGTCCTCGGTGCCGCCGGTCATGCCGCTGATCAGCAGCGGCGTCCGCAGCCGCTTGCCGAGGAAGGTCGTCGAGCAGTCGATCTCCGCCAGCGCCAGCTCCGGCACCGCGTTGTGGATCAGCTCGACCTCCTCGAAGAGCGTCGTCTTCAGGGCGTGCTCGACCGGCTGGGTGCGGCAGAGGGCCAGGTGCGACTGTTTGCGGTCGCGCAGCGCGGCGCCGACGCCGGCCGAGGTCGTCCACGCCGTGCTCATGCCGCCTGCACCACCGTCGCGCCGGCGCCCGGCGCGGCGCAGATGAGCCGCGCGACGCCGGGCGTCTCGACCAGCGCCGCCGCCACCGCCGCCGCGGCGTCGGGCGGACAGAGCGCGGTGACGTGCGGTCCGGCGCCGAGGGTGAAGTACACCGCCTGTCCCGCGGCGCGCAGCGCGCGCACCCGCTCCACGACTGCCACGGTGCCGGGCGCCCAGCCGAGAATCGCCGGCGTCGCCGCCAGCGCGACGGCGCGCGCCTTCAGGCAGTGGTGCTCGATCAACCCGCCGAGGCGTTCGAGATCGCGCGCGCGCACCGCCGCGCGCGCCGCGTCGAGGTCGTCCTCGTGTCCCTCCAGCCAGGCGGGGAAGAACGGCGATCGCTTCAGCGCGTGCGCGTCGGCAGGCGGCGCCGTCGCATCGACGACGGCGATCAGCGCCGCCAACGACCAGTGCGCCGGTGGCGCCAGCGGCTCGGCGTAGCAGTCGGAACCGTCGCCGAGCTCGCCGCCGACGCCTTCCACGAAGCCGCCGAACACGGAGCGCGCCGCCGAGCCGGTGCCGCGCCGCGCCAGCATCGAGAGCTGCCGGGGCGCCGTCGGCAGCTCGAGGGCGACGCTGCCGGCGAGCGCCAGTGCCGCGAACGTGGCGGCGGTCGCCCCGATGCCGGACGTGCGCCCGGTCGCGATCGACACCGCGCAGGGCGTCGTGCGCCCGGCGCATCGGCGCAGGAGGTCGATGAACCCGCGCAGCCGCTCGCCCATCGCCCCGGCGGCTGGGCGATCGTTCACCGTCAGCTCGTCGTGGCGCAGATCGCGTCGGGCCTGCCAGCGGACCGTGCTCTCCAGCCGATCGAGGGTCAGCGAGAGGCTGCCGGTGTAGGGCAGGTTCAGGGCCGGTTCCCGCATCCCCCAGGACTGGATCAGGGGAACGTTGCCGTAGGCTCGAGCGACCACTTCTTCCATCCCTAACCTCTCGGTCAGCCAGCGCGCGCGCCTTGCGGACTGACCAGCTACTAACCGCGCGGTTAGGGCCTTTACGGGAGGGAACCGGGGTCGTCAAGTCGCCTAACCTGAAGGTCAGGCCATGCTCTCATGAAACCAGCAGGCGAAGAACCGGCGGAGGGCGTTCCCCGCGGCCTGCTGCGCCTGGCGCAGCCGCCAGAGCTCGCTGACGGATCCGGGGTGCCGCAGGACGTGGGCGGCCAGCGCCGCCGGGCGGAGCTGTCCGGATACCGGATCGCCGACGCGGGCCAGCAGCGTCACGTCGTCTTCGGCGGCGTCGATGATGGCGCGAATCGACACGAACGGTCGCCCGGCGGCCGCCGCGGCGGCGGCGATCGGCCCCGCCTCCATCTCGACCGCCACGGCGCCGGCGGCCGCGGCGCGGCGCTTGTCCGCGCGCGAGGCGAGCAGAACCGCGCTGCAGCGAATCGGCCCTTCGTGGATCGTCATGCCGCGGGCAGTCGCCATCGCCAGGAGTCGCGCCCGGGCCGCCTGGTCGGTGTCGTGCCGGGCATCGTCGGCGTGCACGGCGCTGGCGAGCACGAGATCGCCGGGGCGCAACGGCGGCGCCAGGCCGCCGGCGCAGCCGGTCGACGCCACCAGGGCGCACGCCGAGAGGTCGACCGCCGCCGCTGCCGCCGCCGCGCGTCGCGGGCCGACGCCGCTGCGCACCACCCACACCTCGCCGTGGCGCGCCGCGCCGCGCCACGCCGGAACGCGCAGGCCGCGCAGCCGACGCACGCCGCGCAGGGCGCGCAGCACCGGCCGGCATTCCCAACCCAGCGCCGCGAAGACGACGATCTCTGGAGAGGGGACAGCGCGCGGCACGGCGTCCACCGGTTACACCAGACGGCGGCGGCGCGTGAGCCATCCAGCGCGGCCTGAGCCGTCCACTCGCCGCCTGGCGGCGCCGCTTCGAAAAACGCGATCCGCCGCGCCGGAACTATCTATTGGTCGCATAGCGGGGTCGGCCCTAGCCTCCGGCGACATGGAAATCACCTCGATCGCGACGCCGGCGATGTGGCTGGCCTTCACCGGACTCGTGCTCGGGATGTTGGCGCTCGACCTCGGCGTCTTCCATCGCCATGCCCACGAGGTCCGCCCGCGCGAGGCCGCGACCTGGACGGTCGTCTGGATCACCCTGGCGCTGGCGTTCAACGGTTGGCTGGCGGCGAGCTTCGGCGCCCAGCGCGGCCTCGAGTTCCTCACCGGCTACCTGATCGAGAAAGCGCTGGCGGTCGACAACATCTTCATCTTCCTGGTCGTCTTCTCGACCTTCAAAGTGCCCGCCGCCTACCAGCACCGGGTGCTCTTCTGGGGCATTCTCGGCGCGCTGGTGATGCGGGCGCTCTTCATCTTCGCCGGCGCGGCGCTGCTCGCCCGCTTCCACTGGATCATCTACCTCTTCGGCGCCTTCCTGCTGCTCACCGGCTTCAAGCTCCTGTGGCAGCGCGACGTCGAGCCGCACCCGGAGCACAATCCCCTCTTCCGCTGGTTCACCCGCCTGGTGCCGTCGGTGCCCGAGTACCACGGCGGCCGCTTCACGGTGCGCCGCGACGGCCGCCGCTTCGTCACCCCGCTGCTGCTGGTGCTGGTGCTGATCGAGGTCACCGATCTGGTGTTCGCGATCGACTCCATCCCCGCCATCTTCGCCGTCACGAGGGATCCCTTCATCGTCTACACGTCCAACATCTTCGCCATCCTCGGGCTGCGGGCGATGTTCTTCCTGCTCGCCGGCGCGATGGACCGCTTCCACTACCTGAAGGTCGGTCTCTCCTTCGTGCTGATGTTCGTCGGCGGCAAGATGGTGCTGGCCGATCTCTACAAGCTGCCGATCTCGGTCTCGCTCGGCGTCATCGCCGGCATCCTGGCGACCGCCATCGCCGGTTCGCTGCTCCGCGAACGCACCGGCTCCGCGGCCGCGAACACGACCGCCTGACCGCGCCGGCGCCGGGCGCGGCCGCGCCTCAGGCCGGTTCCCAGACCGGCAGCGTGACGTCGTCGGTCAACCGCTTGAAGACGACCCGCACCGGCATGCCGATGCGCATCCGATCCGGCGTCGCGCCGACCATGTAGCCGACCAACCGCGGCCCTTCCGCGAGCTGCACCAGCACCATGATGTGCGGCAGCAGCTCCTTGAACGCCGGGAGAAACGGCTCGTAGCCCACCACGTACGAGTACACCTCGCCGCGCCCGCTGGCGTCGATCCACTCGAGCCGTCCGCCCTTCCAGTAGCCGGGCTTCGGCGGCCAGTGCACCTCGCCGGTCTTGCGATCGCGCTGCACGCGCAGCCGGCCCTCGCGACAGCCGGCCCAGAAGGGGCCGGTGACCGGATCGCTGACGTCGGGGAGGGGATAGTCGGGATGGAGGGTCATGGCGCGGAGCCCAACCCGAGCGCCGGCCGCTCCCCGGTGACCGCTCGCCGCAGGTGGTGCGCCACCCGCGCGCAGCGCGGAGATGATGCGACTCGCACCATCGCCGTCGCTGCTCCGTCACCGCGCACTGCTCGACGGTCACCGGTCATCGATCCCCCCCTGCCCTCATGCTCCCCGCACCACCATGGCGCTGGTCGCGACGCCGGAGGCGCCGGTGACCAGCGTCGCGCGACAGTCCGGCACCTGGTTCCACGACGTGCCGCGGATCTGCCGCACGGCTTCGAGGATCAGGTTGAAGCCGTGCACGTAGGCCTCGGAGAGGCCGCCGCCGGAGGTGAGGACCGGCAGCTCGCCGCCGAGCTCGATGCGGCCGTTCTCGGTGAAGGGCCCGCCCTCGCCGCGGGCGCAGAAGCCGTAATCCTCGAGGCCCATCACCACCAGCGGCGTGAAGGCGTCGTAGATCTGGGCGCAGTCCATGTCGGCCGGCTTCAGTTGCGAGCGCTGCCACAGCAGCTCGGCGCAGGCCACCGACGTCGTCTGCATGCCGGGCGTATTGTAGTTCGCCAGGTGCACCGGGTTCGGCCCCGAGGCCTGGGCAATCGCGTGCACGAGCACCGGCTTCTGCTTCAGGTCGCGGGCGCGCTCGATCGAGGTGACGACGCAGGCCAGCGCGCCGTCGGTCTCGAGACAGCAGTCGTAGAGGGTCAGCGGATAGCCGATGACCCGGCCGGCGAGATAGGTCGGCATGTCCAGCGGGCGATCGCGCATCATCGCGTAGGGATTGCGCTGCGCGTGCGTGCGGGCGGCGATGGCGACATTGCCGAGCTGCTCGCGCGTCGTCCCGTATTCGTACATGTGGCGGTGCGCCCACATGCCGATCACGTCCACCGGGCGGATCAGGCCCCAGGGGACGTGCAGCGCCTTGTCGTCGATCACCAGGCCCTTCTCCTGCGACCACGGGCGCGAGGTCTTGGCGCCGCGATTGCGCGCCCGGTGGCAGACGACCACCTCGGCGAGGCCGCTGGCGATCGCCGCGCAGGCGTGCATGATCGTCGCGCACGAGGCGCCGCCGCCGTACGAGATCTTGTCCCACCAGCGCAGATTCCGCACCCCGAGGCGGCGGGCGATCGACACCTCGTGGGTGTGCTCCATCTCGAACATCGACATGCCGTCGACGTCCTCGTTCTCCAGCCCGGCGTCCGCGAGCGCGAGCTGGATCGCCTCCACCGCGGTATCGCCGATCGGCCGCCCGATGTCCTTGGCGAACGGCAGATGGCCGATGCCGACGATGGCCATGCGGTCCTGGATGCGGCGGAAGAGGTCGCGGTCGAGCGAATCCACCTGACCCGTCTAGTCGGGAACCGCCGCTCGGTTCAACCGGCCAAGCGGGCACCCGCCAGCGGCCGGCACGCCGTCGATGCCGGAAGGCCGCCTGCGACCGCCACGGGCTTTGCACAGAAAGCCCACGGTCGAACCCAATCAGCGCCGGTCGGTTGTTAGCTGTTGGGCTGTTCGCTGTTGAGGGCCGCAATTCTCAGGCCCTAACAGCGAACAGCTCAACAGCGTAACAGCCTCACGTGAGACGCGACGGGTTCATGTGCAAAGCCCGTCACGCCGTGTCGACCACCCGGTCGAGCGCCGCGAGCAGATCGACGCCGCTGCTGCGCAGCTCGCGGATGACCCCCGCCTGGTCCGGCGTCACGTGTCCGAACTGGCCCTCGAGCAGCAGCTCGGCGTAGCCGATGATGACGTCGAGCGGCACCCGGAAGCGGTGCGAGAGGCCGGCGATGAGCTCGGACTTGAGGCGCGTCGTCTGCGACAGCTCCTCGGCGAGGCGCGCGTTCTCCAGCGCCAGGGCGGCGAGGTCGGCGATGCCCTGGGCGACCTGCGACTGCTCCTCGCCGAACACCCGACCGCCGCTCTGCACGCCGGCGACCACCAGGCCGAGCTCGGCGCCGTTGCGATGCAGCGGCACCAGCAGACAGCGGCTGAGGCCGTGCCCGTAGCTGGCGGGCGGCGCGAAGAGCTCGTTGGCCTCCACCACCACGCCGCCGTGGCCGTTGCGGCGGCTGAACAGCGACACCAGCCGGGTGCGCGGCAGGCGCGCCTCGCGCGGCGGCGCGGCGTGCTGGCGCAAGGCGCCGTGCGAGGCGACGGGGACGTACACGTCGGTCGCCGGCTGCCACACCCACGCCTGGCCGACGTCGCACCCCAGCACCTCGACGATGAGCTGGCAGCAGCCGCGCACCAGGTCCGGGAGCTGCCCCTGGCGCAGCTCGAGCGGCGCCCGCGAGGCGTCGAGGGCGCGCAGGTCGATGACCCCGTTGATCACCGCCAGCAGCTCGCGCGCGCCCTGGTCCATGCGCCGCAGGGTGTCGAGCTGGTCGCGGTTCAGATAGCCGAACGCGCCCTCGAGCAGCAGGTCGGTGTAGCCCATGATGACGTGCAGCGGCGTCCGCAGCTCGTAGGACATGCCGGCGACCAGATCGGAGCGGCCGCGGTGCACCTCGTCGATGGCCGCCAGCAGGCGCTCGTTCTCGCGCGCGATCGCCGGCAGCTTCATCACGAACCAGGCGCCGCGATCGTGCGAGCGGTCGAGCTCGATGCGGCCGCCGTGCGCCGCGGCGATGGCCTGGGCGCTCGCCAGGTCGGCCTCGAGGCCGCGGTCGGTCAGCGCGACGTCGTCGCGGTTGAGCATCGCCTCGGCGTCCTCGGCCCGCAGGCGCGGCCCGTCGTTGCCGATGGTGAGGGTCAACCATTCGCCGTCCATGCCGGTGCGGCAGAGGATGAGCCCGCCGCGCCGCGAATGCTTGACCGCGTGGCGCAGCATGCGGCCGACCCCGAACTCGAGCTGCGCGCGGTCGGCCCAACTGAGCGGCAGGCCGGGATCGAGATCGAGGCCGGTGCCGAGGCGCTTCACCGCCATCGCCGGCTGATATTGCTCGAGCAGATCGAGCACCACCTTGTTCAGCGATGCCCACTGCGGCAGCAGATGCAGCGTCTCCCGGTGCTCCACTCCGTACCCCGCGCCCTGAGTCCTCACGCCCTCTGGCGCCCGTCACTTCAAGTGACATGCCAGCCGCTGCACGATGCGGCTATCGAGGCTTCATGCCGCCGCGGCACTCGCGGCGTCGAGGGATGGACGGTTGCCGGCAGGAAAGTGCGCGCCGCCGGTCACGGCTGACGACACCCCGCGGCCCCTGCTACAAGCGCCGCCATGCAACGGGTCGCCATGGTCACGGGAGGCGCGTCGGGAATCGGGAGAGCCGTCTGCCGGCGGCTGGCGCGCGACGGCGCCGCCGTCGCCGTGCTCGATCTCAACCGCGCCGGCGCCGAGGAGACCGCGGCGGCGATCGCCGCCGCCGGCGGCCGGGCGGCGGCGTGGGCGGTCGACGTCGCCGACGGCGAGGCGGTGCGCGCCGCCGTCGCCGCGGCGCGCGCCGCGCTCGGCGCCGCCGGCATCCTGGTCAACGTCGCCGGCATCGGAGAGATCGCGCTGCTCGCCGACATGAGCGATGCGCAGTGGCGGCGCATGCTCGATGTCCACCTCACCGGCACCTTCCACGGCGTGCGGGCGGTGGTCGCCGACATGGTCGCCGCTGGCTGGGGACGCATCGTCAACGTCAGCTCGGTCGCCGGCCTGAGCGGCGGCGGCCCCGGGCTGTCGCACTATGCCGCTGCCAAGGGCGGCATCATCGCCTTCAGCAAAGCGCTGGCGCACGAGCTCGGCCCGGCCGGCATCACCGTCAACGCCGTCGCCCCGGGTCTGATCGACACCCCGATGGTCGCCGCCGCCATGGTCTCTCCCGAGATCCGCGAGCGCGCCATCGCCGGCGCCCCGGTGCGCCGCATCGGCGTGCCCGACGACATCGCCGCCGCCGTCGCCTATCTGGTGTCCGACGAGGCGTCGTTCGTCACCGGACAGGTGCTGAGCCCGAACGGCGGCCGGTACATGTGAGAAGGCTGTTGGGGCTTGATGTGACGAAAACGCTTCACCACGGAGGCACGGAGACACGGAGTAACCTGGACAAAAGGGGGTCCGGGGTCGAGATCCCCAACGCCGTCGGCAATGGCCATGGGGATCGCACCCACCCGCCAGTCCGACGCTGCACCCTCCGTGGCTCCGTGCCTCCGTGGTGAAGGTGTTTTGTCGTATCGAGGTTCGCTGTCAGGCTGTCAGGGGCCGGAGGTCGGGACCCCTGACAGCCCAGCAGCGTGACAGCCGACTCAAACGTCCTCGCATCACCCGTACCGCCCGCCCGAGACGTGGATCGTTTCGCCGGTGATGTACTCGGCGTCGTCGCTGGCCAGGAAGGCGGCGACGCCGGCGACGTCCTCGGGCCGGCCAAGGCGCGGGATCGGGAGGGTCGGGGCGACGCGCTCGACCAGGCGGTCGTAGTGCGGCAGCGAGGTCACGCCGGGGGTGGCGATGATGCCCGGCGCGATGCAGTTGGCGGTGACGCCGAACTTGCCCAGCTCCATCGACAGCGAGCGGGTGAGGCCGATGACGCCGGCTTTCGAGGCGGCGTAGTTGACCTGCCCTTTGTTGCCGTAGTGGGCGCGCGAGCTCATGTTGATCACCCGCCCCCAGCCCTTCGCCACCATCAGCGGCGTCGCGTGCTTGCAGCAGACGAAGGTCGCGCGGAGGTTGAGGTCGAGCACGGCGTCCCAGTCCTCGAGGCGCATGTCCTTGAGCAGCTTGTCGCGCGTGATGCCGGCGTTGTTGACCAGGATGTCGACGCCGCCGAAGGCCGCGACGGCGCGCGCCACCAGCTCCTGCACCGTCGCCTCGTCGGTGACGCTGCCGATCACCGCCGCCGCCCGGCCGCCGGCCTGCTCGATCCGCCCCACCGTCGCCGCCCCGGTGGTGGCGTCCATGTCGTTCAGCATCACCGCTGCGCCCTCGGCCGCGAAGCGCAGGGCGATCGCCTCGCCCAGCCCGCGCCCGGCGCCGGTGACCACCGCCACTCGTCCGTTCAGTCGCATGTCGCCTCCGTCGTGTCGGCGGACCGTACCGACGCCGGTCGGGACGCGCAAGGCGCGCCGCGGCACGGCGGACGCGCCGCCGGGGGGCCTCCGTCCGTCGCCAGCAGGCTCAGCGCGCGGCGCCGACGAAGCGGCGGGCGCGTTCGACCAGCGCCGCCGCGGCGGTGAAGTCGAGCCCGCCCGGCTCCGCCGCCAGCCGGCGGCGCAGCGCCAGCGCCTCGTCCAACCACTCGCTGGGCGCCTCCTCGATCTCGGGCAGGGCGGCGTAGGCGGCGGCGACGCGGACGTGGGTGCGCAGCCGCAGCCCGCTCTCGTTCAGCCGCGCCTTGGCGGCGTAGAGGATGGCATAGAAGGCGCGCCCCGCGGCGATGTCGGCGGCGCCGGCGGTCAGCGCCGCCTCGGCCGCGGCCAGGGCGCGCGTCGCCTTGGCCAGGAGCGTGTCGGTGCCGGGCCGCATCGGCCGCCTCAGAGCTCGACGACGCGGGCCGCGTGGCCGGCGCGGACGAGCAGATCGCGGGTCGACGGATGGCAGGTGAAGAACAGCACCTGGTGGCGTTGGGCGACCTCGCCGAGCACCCGCGCCATCGCCGCGGCGCGCTCCGGATCGAGGTTCACCAGCACGTCGTCCATCACCAGCGGCAGCGCCGTGCCGCGCCGCGCCAGCTCGCCGGCCAGGCCGAGGCGGACCGCCAGGTAGAGCGCCTCGGCGGTGCCGCGGCTGAGGTCGCCGCCCGCCTGCTTCACCAGGCCGCCGCGCTCGACCACCACCAGCGCCGCCGCGCGTTCGTCCTGGGCGACGCGTTCGTAGCGCTCGCCGGTGACGGTGGCGAAGGCGCGCGACGCCTCGCGCAGGACCGCCGGCTGCCGCGTGCGCTCGAACTCCTGCTCGGCCTCCTCGACGAAACCGGCCGCCGCGACCAGCACCCGCCAGTCGCGCACCGCCTCCTCGAGCTCGGCGGTCAACGCCGCCCACTCGAGCTCCAGCGTCGGCACCTCGTCGGCGCGCTCGAGCGCGGCGCAGGCGGCGCCGGCGGCGCGCCCGGCCGCGTCCGCGGCGTCCAGCTCGCGCTCGCGCTCGGCGAGCACGGCGTCGGCGTTCGCCGCCAGGACCTCCCATTCGCCGACCGCGCCGCGCGCCAGGTCGTCGAACGCCTCCGGCCAGGTGACGCGCTCGGCGACCAGCGCCTCGCGTTCGGCGACCACCCGCTGCAGTTGCTGCCGCCGCGCCGCCGCCGCCCGCCGCTCCAGCAGGTCCTGCTCGTCGCGCACGCCGCTGCGCGCCAGCACCGCCGTCAGCTCGCGTTCCGCCTGATCGAGCGCCTCGCTCGCCACCGCGAGGCGAAGCGCGCGCTCGCGCACCTCGGCGTCGAGCGCGGCGCGCCGCTGGCGCAGCGGCGCCTGCTCCTGCAGGCGGGCGCGCAGGCCGACGATGCGCTCGACCAGCGCCTCGCCGCCGCCGCTGGCGTCGCCGAGGCGCGCCAGCACGGCGCGGGCGCGCGTCTCCCACGCCGCCACCATCGGCTCGAGCTGGCGCCGTTCGCGCTCCGCGGCATCGTGCGCCAGCAGCGCCTCGTGCGCCGCCTGCAGGCGGGTGACGCGCTCGAGCACCAGCTCCGGATCGACCGCGCCGCGGACGCCGGCGCGCTCCACCCAGGCGCGCCACTCGATCTCGCCCTCGTCGCGCGCCGCCTCGGCCGCCAGGCGCTCGGTCTCGCGCGCCGCGTAGGCCTCCTCGGCGCCGCGCAGGGCCGGCTCGAGGCTGGCGAGCTGGGCGCGCGCGCCGCCGTCGCGCACCCGCGCCGCGTCCTCGGCGTCGAGCCCCGCGGCCGCGGCGTCGCAGTCGGCCAGAGTCGGCGCGCGCGGCAGGCCGAGGGCCTCGCCGTCGCGCGCGATCTGCTCCGCCAGCTCGGCGGCGGCGTGCCAGGCCTGATCGCGGCCGCGGCGGGCCGCTTCGAGCTCGCTGCGCAGGACGCGGCGCGCCCGCTCGCGATCGCGACGCCGGCCGAGCGCCGACCGCCGCTGGCGGCCGACATGGATCGCCCCGGCGGCGAGCGCGACCGCGGCGCTCGCTCCCAGGGTCGCCGCCGGCATGCTGCCCATGGCGCTCCACAGCGTCGCCAGGACCGTCGCCGCCGCCAGCAGCGCCAGCAGCGGCGGCAGCCACGCCACCGGCACCGCGTCCCGCTCGGCGTCGAAGGCGCGCAGCACCTGCTCGCGGTCGAACACGGTCTGCGCCATGCCCTCGCCCCGCGACCGCTTGTCGAGCATGGCCACGACGGCGCTCCGCAGCGCGTCGAGCGCCTGGCGGCGCGCCTCCACCGCCTCGGCCGGCAGCGGCGGGCGCGCCGGCAACTGCGCCGTTGCCGCCTCGTACTGCTCGCGCAGCGAATCGCGGTGGCGCTGCGCCGCCTCGGCGCGCAGGGCGGCGGCGCGGGCGCGCTCGTCGTGGCGCTTCAGCCGCACCTGCCAGTCGCGCACCTGCTCGCGATCGACGCCGAGCCGACCCCACTCGCGCACCGCCGCCTCGGTTCCGGCGTCGTCGAGTCGCTGCAGGCGGGCGCGCATCGTGGCGGCCGCCTCCTCGGCGCGGGCGCGCGCCGCCGGCAGGGTGGCGAGCTGGAAGCGGTGCAGCGTCAGATCGCCGCAGAGGGCGTCGATCTCCGGCGCCAGCGCCGCGGCGCCGTCGTCCGGCGGCAGCAGGCCGCGCTGCGCCTCCGCCGCCGCCTGTTCGGCGCGCAGCGCGTCGAGGGCGCCGCGCGCCGCCAGCAGACGCTCGCGGGCGCGCTGCAGCTCGCCCGCGACCTCGGGCGGCGGCACCGGCAGGGCGACGATCGCGGCGAGCTCGGTGCGCGCGTTCTGCAGCGCGTCCCACAGTGGCCAGGCGCGCAGCAGCGCCGCGGCGCGCTGGCGGCGCTGCCGCTCGACGGCGAGACGCTCGCGCAGCGCGGCCGCGTGGGCGGCGGCGGCCGCCGCCGCCGCGCGCTGCCGCGGATACTCCTCCGCCGCCCGGCGGGCGGCGGCGAGCCGCGGCCGCAGGGCGTTGAGCGCGGCAATGCATGCGCCGATCTGCGCCGCGCCCGTCTCATCCAGCCGCCGCGCCGCCTGGGCGCGCAGCCGGGTCAGCGCGGCGCGCGCCGAGCGCCCGGCGCCGGCCAGGCTGGCCGAGAACAGCGCCTCGCTGACCGCCGCCTCGTCGAGGCCGGCGAGCGACTGCAGGTCGTCGAGGGCGATGGCGAAGACGGCGCGGAACAGCTTCTCGTCGGCGCCGCCGAGCAGCCGCGCCAGATCGGCAGCGCCGCCGAGCGAGCCGTCCGGGCGCGTCACCTGCAGCGCGGCGTGGGCGAAATCGCGGGCGATGACGTAGGCGCCGTCGCCGCCCTCGACGCGCAGCCGACCGCGATAGGCGCCGCCGCCGAGCGGCGCGTACGACACGCCGGCGCCGTTCGACAGCGGCCCGAAGAGCGAACGGCGGAGGAACTCGAGCAGCGTCGTCTTGCCCGCCTCGTTGGCGCCGTGCACCACCGTCAGGCCGTCGGGCAGGCGATCGACGGCGCTGTCGCGCAGCGCCCCGAAGCCGTCGATCTCCCAGCCGCGGATCTTCATCGGTCGCCGTCGCCGAGCACGAGGGCGTCGATCGCCACCGCCGCCGCGTCGTCGAGCAGCGGATCGACGTCGCGCGGATCGAGGGCCGCGCTCCAGGTGTCGCGCAGCGGCTCGAAGCGCTGCTGCACGAAGCGCAGCGTGCGCTCGGCGTCGCTGGCCAGCACGGCGCGGCGGCGCGCGACCTCGCCCGGCAGGTCGTCGGCGGCGGCCGGCAGCGGGCCCGGCGGGGCGGCGCGCAGCGCCGCCCACCACAGCAGCGGATCGTCGCGCTCGGCGTCGCGGCGCGCCTCGGCGAGCAGGGCGGCGCGCAGGTCCGGCTGGCGCGCCAGGCGGGTGACGCGGGCGCGCGACCCGAGCAGCGCCGTCAGCAGCAGCACGTGCTCGGGATGGGCGGCGCGCAGCGCCGCCGCGGCGTCGCGCAGGCGCTGCCGCAGGGCCGCGCCATCGTCGGCCTCGTCGATCCGCACGACGGCCGCGCGGACGCGATCGAGCGGCTCGAGGCCCACGCGGGCGATGACGCCATCCTCGACCTCGACCAACGCGGCGCCGCGCGGACCCACGTCCTGCGGGCTGCGCCCCTGCGGCGTCCCGGCGCTCACCAGCCACGGGTCGCGCGCGTGCTGCACCGCCAGCTCGGCGCCGCCGCCGAGCGCCCAGTAGTCCATGCCGGCGTCGCGCAGCGCGTCGAGCGCGACCCCGCCGCGCCCGACCGGGCTCGGCAGCAGGGCGATGTGCGGCCCGGCGAGATCGCCTCGGCGCAGCCGGCGGGCCGCCAGCTCGGCCCCCTCCTCCGGATCGATGCCGACGCCGTGCACGGTGGCGAGATGCGCGCCGTCGCGACGCAGCGGCACGGCGTCCGCGCGTCCGTGGCCGAAGACCACGACGCCGTCGGGCCAGTCGTCGATAGCGGCGAAGCCGTCCCGCGGATCGCGGGCGGCGAGGGCGATGAAGACGGGGATGCCGTGTTCGACCAGACGGGCGACGCCGTCGCGCAGGCGCACCTGCGCGCGCGCGCCGCGTTCCAGCCCATCGCACAGGCCGCCGCTGAGCAGCACGGCGGCGACCCGGCGGCTGATCGCGGTCGCCACCAGCGCGTCCCAGGCGTGCAGCGAGGCGTCGCGCAGCGCCGCCGCCAGCGGCGCCGGCGTCCGGCCGACGCCGGTGAACGGCGCGTCGAGGCGCAGGTCAGCGGCGTGCAGAAACGCGTACCGAGCGGTCATCGCAAGGCGTCATTGAAACCACAGAGCTGGCGGACTTTCGAGCGCTTTCGCATTGACTTCCGCATTCGATCATCCCAACCGGCGAGGCGCCCGGTCAGGTGATCGAGCAGATGCCTCGCGTCGCGCCCTTGCCCGGCGCGCGGCCGGCTCGATACACACCGGGCATGAGCAGCGAGCAGCGCGGCAACGGCAGGCGGGCGTGGGTGACGGGCGCCTCGGTGGGGATCGGCGCCGCCTTCGCGCGGCGCCTGGCGCGCGACGGCTACGACCTGGCGCTGGTGGCGCGCCAGGCGCGGCCGCTCGAGCGGCTGGCGGCCGAATTGGAGGCGGCGCACGGCATCCACGCCCGGGCGGTCGCCGCCGACCTCACCGACGCCGCGGCGCTGCGCGAGGTCGAGCACGCGGTGGCGCACGACCCCCACCTCGCGCTGCTGGTCAACAACGCCGGCTTCGGCACCATCGGCGCCTTCGCCACGCTGGACGTCGACCGCGAGGAGAACGAGATCCGCCTCAACGTGGTCGCCCTCACGCGCCTCGCCCGCGCCGCGTTGCCGGGCCTGCTGCGGCGCCGGCAGGGCGGCATCATCAACGTCTCCTCGATGGCCGGCTTCCAGGCGGCGCCGTTCAACGCCACCTACGGCGCCACCAAGGCGTTCGTGAACAGCTTCACCGAGTCGCTGCACGAAGAGCTGCGCGGCAGCGGCGTGCGGGTGATGGCGCTCTGCCCGGGCTTCACGCGCACCGAGTTCCAGGAGCGCGCCGGCATCGACGCCAGCGGCATTCCGTCGCTCGCCTGGATGAGCGCCGAGGCGGTGGTGGAGGCGGCGCTGCAGCGCTATCGGCGCGGCGACGTGGTGTGCGTGCCCGGCTTCGGCAACTGGACGATGAGCGGCCTCGCCGCCGCGCTGCCGCGGGCGCTGGTCCGGCGCATCATGGGCGCCGCCGCCGGGCGCGTGCTGCAGCATCGATGAGAACGGGGAGCGGACCATGGCGCGCGTCGGAGTGATCGGGCTCGGCAACATCGGTGGAGCGATCGCCGCCAACCTGGTCGCCGACGCGCACGCGGTGACCGTCTTCGACAGCGACCCCACGCGCGGCGACCGCCTCGTCGGCGCCGGGGCGCGCAAGGCGGTCGACACCGAGGCGGTGGCGCGCGTGAGCGAGGTGACCTTCACGTCGTTGCCGACGCCGCGGGCCTTCGAGACCGTCGCCGCCGACTGGCTCACCGCCGCCGAGCCCGGCTCGGTGCTGGTCGATCTGTCGACCAACGCGCCGGCGTTGCTGCGCGCCGTCGGCGCCCGCCTCGAGGCGGCCGGCCACCATCTCGTCGAGGCGCCGCTCACCGGCGGCGCGCCCGGCGCGCAGGCGCGGACGCTGGTGTTCATGGTCGGCGGTCACGCCGACGCCGTCGCCACGGTGCAGCCGCTGCTCGCGCGCCTCGGCCGCGCGACGTTCCACGTCGGTCCGCTCGGCCTCGGCAACGTCGCCAAGCTGATCAACAGCCTGATGGCCTTCTCGGCGACCTGGGTCTCGCTCGAGGGCCTGGCCGTGGCGGCGAAAGCGGGCATCGACGTGCGGACGATGATCGACATCATCCGCAGCGGTGGCGCCGGGAACATCTTCACCGATCGCATGGTCGAGGGGATCAACGCGCGCGGCCGCGAGGCGCAGTTCTCCCTGGCGCTCGCCGCCAAGGACGCGGGACTGCTGCTCGACGTGGCGCGCGAGCACGGCGTCCCGACCCCCGCCGCGGCGCAGATCGCCCAGGCCTTCGTCGCCGCCATCGGCGCCGGCCTCGGCGACCGCGATTTCACCGACATCGTCGAGCTGATGGAGCGGATGGCCGGCATCGAGCTGCGGATCGGACCGCCGCGCGCGACCTGAGCGCGCGCCTCGCCGGCTCGCCCGCCTCCGCCGGCGCCACGCCGAGCGCAGGCCGCCGCATAGGGAATTCCCTAGTCATATGGGGGAAAGTCCCAACTAGACTGCCGTGTAGAGTGCGGTAGGGTGCTCTCGACACATCCGGCGCCCTAACGGGCGTACCCCCCGGAGCGAAAGGCCGCCCTCTGCTGCCCCAGAGGGCGGTCCCCCCGGGAGCCGCAACGATCCCGACTGCCGCAGCAATCGGGAAGCGCAATTCGCCCTAGAGAATGCCCGGCGTCCTTGCTACGAGGAGCGCACTGTCCGGAGCGGGCCGGCAGTCGATCCCGGGGGGGAGATTCAGGCGGCGACACGCGAGCCGGCGGCTGGCGCGGCGGCGCGGGAGGCGAATCGATGGTCGGTTGGGGTGGCAGAGTCCTGGTGGGGGTGCTGGCGGTGTGCGCCGTCGGACGGGCCCTGGCGTTGAGCAACCCCAACTCCTTCTGCACCGGCGACCCCTGCGTGATCAGCGCCGACAAGGCCGCCGATCCCGGCATCGTGCTCGACTTCGGCACCCGCACGGTGGTGCTGCAGAAGCAGATCACCATGTCGCCGCTGCCGGGCGGCGCGCTGAGCAGCCTGACGATCCGCTGCGGGACCTTTCGCACCACCGGCGACGGCGTCATCAAAGGCAGCCGCTCGAATGGCCCGGGCGGCACCCTCACCATCCAAGCCGTCAACGCGATTCAGCTCAATGGCACGACCACCGCCGGCGATATCCGCCTCACCGGCCAGGACGGCGGCACGCTGACCCTGACGACCGGCATCGGCTCCATCTCCGGCAGCGGCCGCATCAACGTCGCCGCCGACGGCATCATCGCCTCCGCCGGGACGGTGACCATGACCTCGGCCGCCGACGTCGCGTACAGCGGCACCATCTCGCTCTCGGGCGGCAGCCAGGGCGCCGGCGGCACGCTCGTCATCCAGGCCCCGGGGAACGTCATCCTGAGCGGCTCCCTCGTCCTCACCGGCGGCCAGTCCGGCGGCGGCTACCTCGACGTCACCGCCGCCGGCGCGTTGACCATCAACAACCTCAACCTGTCCGGCAGCAGCGAGTACGGCGACGCGGGCCTGGCCACCATCGACGGCGGCACCGTCACCATCGGCACCCTGACGGGCCTGGGCGGCAGCAGCGGCGGCAACTGCGGCGACGCCGCCGACATCGACATCTTCGCCACCGGCGACGTCCTGCTGAACGGCCCCATCGACATGCGCGGCCGCGGCCTCGACTGCTCCGGCGGCTTCCTCGACATCGACGCCCGGCGGGTCTTCTTCAACAATTCACTGCGGATGAGCGGCGACGGCACGGACGGCGACGGCGGCGATCTCGACGTGTCGGCGCGCACCCTGATCCAGGTCGCCAGCAACGCGGTGATCGACCTCCAGGGTGGCACCGGCGGCGCCGGCGATCTGGTGCTGCAGTCGGACGGCGACATCGTCGTCGCCGGCCAACTGCGGGCGAACGGGCGCACCACCACCTCGCCGGGCGCCACCCTGCTGGAGCTCAACGCCACGGGCAGCCTGACGGTGTCTGGAACCGTCACCGCGAGCGGCGGCAGCGCCCTGGTCGACGGCGGCGGCGATCTCGGTCTGATCGGCTGCAAGGTCGACACCGCGAGCACCGCGCGGGTGACCGCCACCGGCAACGCCGGCGACATCCGCGTCGAAGCGCACGACAAGCTGACCCTGCGCGGCGTCTTCCAGGCCGGCTCGGGCGGGATCAGCGTCCGCTACGGCACGCGCGCCGCGCCGCCGACCATCGCCGCCAGCTTCTCGCCGGCGACCACGCCGGTGCTCGATCCGCTGCTGGCGCCCTGCCGGGTCTGCGAATCCAACGCCGATTGCAACGACGGCAACAGTTGCACCACCGACACCTGCTCGGCCGACGGCCTGGAATGCCTCTATGCCGTGATCCAGGGCGCCTGCTCCGACGGCAACGCCTGCACCGTCGGCGACGTCTGCGTCGCCGGCGTCTGCGTCGGCGGCGCGGCCGCCAACTGCGACGACAACAGCCCCTGCACGCTCGACACCTGCCTCCCGGCGAGCGGCTGCCTCCACGTCCCGGTCACCGCCGCCTGCGACGACGGCAACACCTGCACCAGCAACGACCGCTGCGTCGCCGGCGTCTGCGTCGGCACGGCGGCGAACTGCAACGACTACAACGTCTGCACCGACGACACCTGCAGCGACGAGGGCGGCTGCCTCCACACCAACAACTTCAACGCCTGCAACGACAACAACCCGTGCACGGTGAACGACGGCTGTCTGAACGGGGTGTGCAGCGGCGTCCCCGCCGTCTGCAACGACAACGATCCCTGCACCATCGACACCTGCGCCCAGTCCGCCGGCTGCCAGTTCGTTCCCATTCCGGGCTGCGCCGACACCGATCACGACGGCAAGATCGACGACGTCGACGAGTGCACGACCATCGCCTGGACCTCGCCGCCGACCACGCCGCCGGATCAGTTCCCGGCCAAGTTCGGCTTCCTCGCCACCAAGCTCTCGGCCCACGACGGCGCGCAGGGCATGCTGATCAAGGGCCTCTTCAACGTCCCGCCGGCGGCGCTGCCGATCGATCCGGCGAGCAACGGCGTGCACCTCTACGCCGCCGACGCGAGCGGGCCGATCTTCGACCTCAGCGTGCCCGGCGGCGCCGGCTGCATCGCCGGCGACGGCTGGACCAGCGGCGGCTCGCCGGCGGCCACGATCTGGAAGTATCGCAACCGCAGCGATGCGCTGCCGCCCGCCTGCGCGCCCGGCTCGGCCCAGGGGGTGAGCTCGGTGCAGATCAAGGACGGGCGGCAGTCCAGCAAGCGGGCGCTGCAGTTCAAGGTGAAGGCGAAGAGCGCCACCCTCCTGCGCGATCCCGACCTGCCGCTCACCCGCATTCAGGTCGACGTCGCGCTCGGCGCGCAGCCGGCGCCGGGTGTGGCCAGCGCCCAGGCGCGCGCCGGTCAGTGCGCCGAGGCCCTGTTCACCGGCAATCCGATTGCCACCTCGCCCAAGCCCTCGTGCAAGACCAAGCTGAAGGGCAGCGTCCTCGACGGCGCCAACTGCAAGGGGCCGTAGGAGCGGCCGGCGGCGGGGGCGAGCGGCGCCCCCGCGTCACGCCCGGCCGCATCGGGGGCGTCGCGGTTCGGGGGGTCTAGTTCGAGCGCGACGCCGACTTGAGGTCGAGCGCCACGTTGTGCGAGCGGGCGAAGTCCAGGATCAGCGTGCGCGCCAGCCGGCTCGGACGGAAGCGTCCCTTCTCCCAGCGGCTGACGGTGCCGACGGTGATGCCGAGGGCGTGCGCCAGCTCCTCCTGGGTCAGCCCCACCTGCCGTCGCAGGTAGCGGATCACGCCACCCTGCGCCTCGACCTCGGCGTGCGAGGGCGGGGGCACGGTGTCGGGCGCGGCCGGCCGCGATTCGACGGTGGTCGTACGAGTCTCGTCAGTCATGTGCTTCACCTCGCGTGCGTCCTTCTTCGCTCAGCAAAGGCAAGATGCATGCCGATTCGCCCACCACTCCGATGGGGAACATGCACAGCCAGGTTCCCCGGTTTCTGCGCCGGCAGGCGCCCCGCGGCCCCGTCGCCAATCCCGCGGAATGAAGGAATGCGTCAGCTTTTCGACTGCCGCGTTCCGCCCCCTTGAGACCGGCCCCGTCGGCCGGCTAAAGGCGGCAGGCCGTGCGCACCGGGGAATCGACAGGTCCTGACATCCGCCTCGTCGCGGCCGCGCTCGTCCTCGCCGGCTGCACCGCGCACATGTCGCCGACCCCGCCCCGTTCGCCCGGCGAGGTGGCGGTGATCAACGTCGGATCCACGGTCGTCCGCGAGATCGACGGCCAGCACCGCCGCGGCGGCGCCTTCGATGTCTCGGCCTTCGAGGTCGCCCCGGGTCCGCACCACCTGACGCTGGTCTTCGAGCTGCCGGCGCGCGCGCTGGGGTTGAAGTCGCTCCCCGCCCAGGCCGGCACCGGCGTCTGCGAGCTGACGTTCGAGGCCCAGGCCGGGCGGCAGTACTATCTGCTCGCCCGGCCCCTGGGCGACTTCAACAGCCCGCGCTGGTCGGGCGCCTGGGAGGCGTGGATCCGCGATCCGGCCATCGCCGCCGACGACGACGCCATCGCCCGCTGCCAGGGCACCGCCCCAGCGGCGACGCCGACGCCACTGATCGCCGGCGCCGCGCCTGCCGCCGCCGCGCCCGCGGCAGGCGCGGCAGAGGCGGTGACCGCCGGTGGGACGCCGGTCGCCACGGCGGCCTTGACCCCGACTCCCCTGCCTCTGCCGGCGGCGCGCCCGCTGCGCGTCGGCGCCTGGCGGCTCCCCGAGCTGGCCGACGCCGCCGTGGCCGACGTGGCCGCAGCCGCGGCGGCGATCGGCGCCGACTTCGACGTCCTGGCCATCAGCCCGGCCCTCGCTCCCGAGCCGCTGCTGTCGGCGCTGGGCGGCGCCTGGGCGGCGGTCGCCAGCGGCGGCGAGACGGTCTTCTATCGCCGCGATCTGGTGCGGCCGTGCGGCCGAGCGGCGGCGGAGCCGTGCCTGGAGGCGATCGGCGCGCCGGAGGGCGCGCCGCTGCTGTTGCGCCTGCCGCCCGCGGCGGTGCGGCGATGACCACCCGGTTGCGCCCGATGCTGGCGCTCGCCGCGCTGCTCGCCGCCTGCGGCGGCCTGCGCGGCGGCGTCTCGCCCACGCCGCCGACGCTCACCCACGGAATGGCGGTCGGCGAGGTCTCCGACACCAGCGCCATCGTCTGGGGCCGCTGCGACCGCGCCGGGTCCCTCCACGTTCGCCTCGACGGCGAGCGGCAGGCGGAGGTGGCGGTCGACGCCGAGCGCGACTACACGGGCCGCATCGCGCTCGCCGACCTGACCCCGAACACGCGCTACGCCTATCGCGCCTGGTGCAGCGCCGACGGCGACAACGCGCGCGGCGACCGCGACGGCGCCGACGGCCACTTCACCACCGCGCCGGCGCCCGACGCGGCGCGGCCGCTGCGCATCCTGTGGAGCGGCGACCTCGGCGGCCAGAACGTCTGCCGCGACGCGACCCGCGGCTACCCGATCTTCCCGGTGATGGCGGCGCGCCAGGCGGATCTCTTCATCGCCCTCGGCGACATGATCTACGGCGACGACGCCTGCCACCCGACCGGCCGCTACGGCAACGCGCAGATTCCGGGTCCGCCGCCGGCGCGCGATCGCGCCGGCTACTGGGCGCACTGGCGCTACAACCGCGCCGATCCCGGCCAGCAGGCCCTGCTCGCCGGCACGCCGATGGCGGCGGTATGGGACGATCACGAGATCGTCAACGATGCCGGTCCGGCGCACGATTCGCCGCCCGGCGAACCCGACGTCCATCTGCTGGCGCCGGCGCTGGCGGCATTCCTCGACTATCAGCCGCTGCAACCGCCGGCCGCCGATCCCACCCGGCTCTACCGCAGCCAGCGCTGGGGCAAGCACGTCGAGATCTTCCTCCTCGACACCCGCCAGTACCGCGACCCGAACGGCGCGCCCGACGATCCCGCGGCGCCGAAGAGCCTGCTCGGCCCGCAGCAGCGCCGCTGGCTGGAGGAGGCGATCGGCGCCTCGACCGCGACCTGGAAGATCATCGTCGCCAGCGTGCCGCTCGCCATCCCCACCAACGGCGACGGCTTCGCCTCCGGCGACACCGACCGCGGCTTCGAACACGAGGCGGCGGAGCTGTTCGCGGTGCTGCACCAGCGGGGCGTCCGCAACCCGCTCTGGATCACCACCGACGTCCACTTCGCCACCGGCTTCGTCTACCGGCCGATCGCCGACGACCCGCAGTGGGAGTCGCGCGAGCTGATCACCGGCCCGCTCAACGCCGGCGTCTTCCCGCAGCAGGCGCTCGACCCCACCTTCCGCCCCGAGCGCCTCTTCTTCTACGCGCCGCCGAGCGCGGACGGCATCCCCTCGTTCGACGATGCCGTCCGCTGGTTCAACTTCGGCGTCATCGAAGTCCTCGCCAGCGGCCGCCTCTCGGTCAGCATCGTCAACGGCGAGGGCCAGACGGTGTACCGGATGACGCTGAAGCCGCAGTCGGCCGGCGCGCCGAGCCGCTGAGCGCCGCGCCGGCGAGCGGGCGGACGGCGCCCCGCATCGCGGGCGCGCGGGCTCGGGTTTTTTGTTGTGAGCCGCCCGCCGCGTGCCGTATAGGAGGGAGCAGTGGAGGGGTGATGGCGGTGGCGGAAGCGCGCAAGACGTTCGTCCTCGACACGAATGTCATCCTGCACGACAGCTCGTGTCTGACCCAGTTCAAGCAGCACGGGATCGTCATTCCGATCACCGTCCTCGAGGAGCTGGACCAGTTCAAGAAGGGCAGCCAGTCGATCAACTACCACGCCCGCGAATTCCTGCGCTCGCTCGATGCGCTCGGCGGCGAGGCGATCTTCGAGCGCGGCGTGGCGATCGGCCCCGGCCACGGCACGGTGCGCATCCAGCTCGAGCGCGAGCTCCATCCCGACCTCGCGTTCAACTTCTCGCGCAGCAAGCCCGACGACCTGATCCTCAACTGCGCCTACACGCTGGCGCGCGAGAACACGCGCCGCCGCGTCGTGCTGGTGTCGAAGGACGTCAACCTGCGCCTGAAGGCGAAGGCCGTCGGCCTGATGAGCGACGACTACCTGACCGACCACGTCAAGGATCTCGCCACCCTGTACACCGGCAAGCGGGAGGTCAGCGACCTCGACGCGACGGTCATCGACGACCTCTACGCGGGCGGCGCCGTGCCCCCCGAGCACCTGGCGCTGCGGACGCCGCTGATCGCCAACGAGAGCCTCATCCTGCGCAATCACCAGAAGTCGGCGCTGGCGCGCTTCGATCCCACCGACGGGGTGGTGCGGCGGGTCAACAAGGCGCCGGTGTTCGGCATCTCGCCGCGCAACGCCGAACAGACCTTCGCCCTCAGCGTGCTCTGCGACCCGGAGATCCCGCTCGTCAGCCTCACCGGCACCGCCGGCACCGGCAAGACGCTGCTGGCGCTGGCGGCGGCGCTGGAGCAGCGGCGGCTGTACCGGCAGATCTTCCTCGCCCGCCCCATCGTCCCGCTCAGCAACAAGGACATCGGCTACCTGCCGGGCGAGGTGAAGGCCAAGCTCGACCCCTACATGCAGCCGATCTACGACAACCTGGCGGTCATCATGGGGCAGAACGGCAACGGCGACGGCAAACCCGCGAGCCAGCAGATCCAGCAGATGCTCGACGACGAGAAGCTCACCGTCTCCGCCCTCCCCTACATTCGCGGCCGCAGCCTCAACCGCATCTACTTCATCGTCGACGAGGCGCAGAACCTGACCCCGCACGAAGTGAAGACGATCATCACCCGCGCCGGCGAGGGGACCAAGATCGTGTTCACCGGCGACGTCTTCCAGATCGACCACCCCTATCTCGACGCGCAGTCGAACGGCCTCAGCTATCTGATCGAGAAGATGCAGGGGCAGCGTCTCTACGCCCACGTCAATCTCGAGAAGGGCGAGCGCTCGAAGCTCGCGCACCTGGCGAGCGAGCTGCTCTGACGGCGCGCCGATCAGCGCGCCATCAGCTCCTGGGCGCGCGCGAAGAGGCCGAGGGTGATGGCGTGCAGGAGATCGCCGGTCGCCTTCGGCGCCTTGCCGGCGCAGGCGCGGGCGTGCGTGCCCTCGAGCACGATGCCGAGCTTGAAGCAGGCCATGACGGCGTACCACTGGATGGCCGAGAGGTCGCGCCGCGAGCCGCGCGCATAGCGCGCCACCACCTCGTCGGTGGTCGGCAGCGCCCCGCCCTCGGCCAGCGCCGCCGCCGGGCTCGCGAACCCCTCGCTCGGCCAGGTGGCGATCAGCCAGCCGAGGTCGAGCAGCGGATCGCCGATGGTGCACATCTCCCAGTCGACGATCGCCGCCAGGCGCGGCCCGTCGAGCGCGAACATGAGGTTGGCGAAGTGATAGTCGCCGTGCATGATCCCCGGCGTCCAGCTCGTCGGTCGCTGGCGATCCAGCCAGGCGGCGACGGCATCGAGACCGGGAATCTGCGGCCCGGGATAGCCGCCGTAGCGGCCGTACGACTCCAGCTCCTTCATCCAGCGGCCGACCTGGCGCTCCAGGAACCCCTCCGGCTTGCCGAAGTCGGCGAGCCCGACGGCGACATGGTCGACGCGCCCGAGACTGGCCAGCGCGTCGGCGGCCGCGAACCCCATGGCGCGCCGGATCGCCGGGTCGCCGGCGTGCAGCGGCGGCAGGCCGGTGGAGGGATTGAACCCCTCGACGGGCGCCATGAGGTAGAAGACGGCGCCGCCCATCACGGTCTCGTCGGTGCAGCCGGCGATGAAGCGCGGGTGCGGCACGTCGGTGCCGGCGAGCGCCGTCAGCACCCGTTGCTCGCGCCGCAGGACCTCGTTGCTCGCCGGCCGGAGGTGTTGCGGCCCGCGCCGCAGCACGTAGTCGCCGCCGCCGCGCGTGAAACGCACCAGCACGTTCTGCGTCCCGCCGGCGAGCACCCGCACGTCGCCGATCGCGCCCGCCGGCAATCCCCGTTCGTCCATCCAGCGGTCGAGGACGGTGAAATCCACCAGCTCGCGATCGAGGCCGTGATTGTCGTCGTGCGCCATGCGCGCTCCGCCCTAGTGGCGCGGCGGGCGAAAAGCAACGCGCGCCGATGCGCCGGCGACGGCCAACGCGCCGCGCGTCCACCCCTGCCTTGCGACGCAAAAACTCGCGTGGTACACGGCCAAGTCCTACCGAACCCGCACGCGCCCATAGCTCAGTTGGATAGAGCGTCTGACTACGAATCAGAAGGTCGCATGTTCGAATCATGCTGGGCGCGCTCTTGGGAGCCCTTGCGGCGCAAGGGCTCCCGGCCTTTCCGCGGGCTGGGGCTCAGCGCCGACGGATTGCCTGGGTAAGCACTAGGTAAGCACCCGGCGCCGTTTCGCGGCCCTCGTCAGGCACCGCTCGCGTAGATCGTGACCACCTCAGGCAACGGCCCGCCGCTGGCGGGGGTGATGACGGCGCGGAAGGCATAGCGCCCGCCGCGCGCACGCACGATGATGCCGGCGCCGCTGTGCGAGGGGCGCGGCGCCCGCCCGCGGGCGACCAGCTCGTCGCGAATGGCGGCGCGCGCCTCCTCAAGACTCAGGCCGGGCGCGATGCGGGCACAGAACTGGCGCGCCGCGTGCTCGGTCACGTGCACGCCCCGTTGCCGAGCGAGCGCCCAGAGCGCCGCCGCCTCGCGGTCGGGCAGCGCGCCGCGCTCCTTCATGCCGCCTGCCCCGACCGCCGGCGCTGCGCGATGCCGCGCACCGTCTCGGCCGCCCACGGCCGCCCGGTGCGGGTCGGCACGCCCTCGGCGTTCAGGCGGTCCGCGATGGCCTGGAAGCTGAGGCGCTCGCCGCCCTTCGGCTTGCGTCGCAGCTTGAGGATGTAGGCGACCACCTCGGCCTCGCCCGGCTTCGCGCCGAACGGCTTGCGGCCCTCGCAGCGGCCTTCAGCGCGGCGCTTGCGGACGCGCGCGGCTTTGAGTTTCGAGACGATGACGGCCTTCTCAAACTGTGCCACGGCGCCGAGCACCTGGCGAATCAACGTGCGGGTCGGGTCATCGTCGCCGGCGGTCAGCTCGGTACCGCTGTCGGCCGCGATCACCTTGACGCCAAGGTCCCGGAACTGGCCAAGGATGACTTCGCCGACCAGCAGGTCGCGCGCCACGCGGTCGGCGCGCTCGACGATAACCACGCGCACGCCGTTGGAGCGGATGCGCGCCAGCAGCTCGGAGAGCCCTTCGCGGTCCTCCAGCTCTTTCGCGCCGCTCACGCCCTCGTCGCGGTACTCGCCGACCAGCTCGAAGCCCGCGGCCCGGGCGTAGCGCACGACCGCCTCGCGCTGGCGCGGGAAGCCGTCGCCGTCCACCTGCCCCTTGCCCGAAACCCTCAGGTACGCCACCGCCTTTGCCATCGTCGCTCCCATGCGATTCGCTGCGATTCCCCTTCTGTATACGAGCGAATCCTGGGAGTGTCAACAGTGATTCTGTAGAATTATTGCCCCTCGTCGAGCGCTGCAGATGTCGCCGGCCGCCCTGCGACGCTGCGACAGTGCGACCGCTCGCCGGCGCCGGGTTGCGCCCGGCTGCTCGCGGCTACCGCCGCCAGTCCGCGCCGCAGCGTGGGCACTGCGCGGCGATCGGTTCTCGGAACGGCTGCTGTAGCGTCAGTCCACAACGCCGGCACTGCAGCTCGACGCAGCCACCGCGCACGGTCAGCGCCAGGGCGCCTCCATGGGCGGCCACGCGATCGGGCAGTGTCATGGGCGGCCACGCCTGGCGGTCGCCCGCAGCGCCTCCACGTCGACGCCAGGCGCCGGAGGCATGCCGCGCCGGAAGTAGCCGAGCAGCGCCCTCGCCGCCTGCCGCTGCACCACGGCCGCCGCGCTGTATTCGCCGTGCTTCCAGGCATTCTGGTTTCCCAACGGGGCGCCGCTACCGTGCGCGCCGCCGTGCATCCGGCAGCGCCCCCGGCCGCGCACCCGCGGTGCTCGGCATGGCGTCCCCGTCCGCGTCTGCGCTTCGCAGCGTGGCGCCGTCGACGGGTCGCCAGTGGGATTGCCGTGGCGCAGCCAGCCGCGCCGTCTGTGGGATGGCGGTGTGTGGGGCCGCGGTCGCGGTGCATGGGGTTGTTCGTCAGCCTTGCTCGTCATCCCCCCGCCCCCTCGGCGCCACGTTGCCGACGACGGCTTGCCCGCCGGCCTGCACCGTGACGTGCTCGACGCGCACCGTCTGCTGTCCCGTCTGCCCGCGCAGCCGCGCGAGCGCCTCCAACTGCCGCGTGTAGACGTTCATCAGCTTCGCCGACAGGTTGCTGTACGTCGCCAGGAAGTCGACGCGGTCCGTCTTGAGCGCCCGGCGCGCCATCGACAGCGCCAGGTTGTGGGCGGCGACCATTTGCACCGCTAGCATTCCCTCGGCTTCGTCGCGCGGCCCGATACCGGCGAGCAGTGCCATGGCGGTGTTGCACTTGTCGGCGAGCGCCGCGCTTTCGGTCGCCAGCGCCGCTTGGCCCATCAGCCACTCGGCCGCCGCTTCCTCGCTGGCGCCGACCGTCCGCGCGACACGCGCGACGAACAGTGCCGAGCCGGAATCGTCCGCCGGCGACACCGCCTCGCTGCCGTCGGCCTTCTTGGCGGCCTTGAAACGCGGCGGGCGCGGTCGGCTCGCCTGGCGCGCCGCGAAGGCCTGCACCTCGGCGCGCTCGGCGTCGGTCAAGGGCGGCGGGCACGCTGAGGGGACCGCGGGCGCCAGGTCGGCGCGTCGCGCGCGCTGCCGCCGTCGAGCGCTCACCGCCGCGCTCCAGCGCCGCGTAGCATCGCCGTCCGCGGTCCGTGGCTGCTCCGCTCGCAGCAGACACGTAGGGCGCCGTCCGGGAATGCGATGGCGTACGGTCCGCCGCCGTCGTGCTCCTCGCCCGTCCACGGGCAGCGCCGCAGCGTGTAGACCGTGCCGCCGTGGATGCTCGGCCGCTCGCGCACAGTATCGCACCGGGCGAGCACCTCGCTCGCCGTCTCGCCGAGCGGGCGCGGCGGTCCCGTGTACGCTGGCGCTGGCCGCGGCGGGCGCAGCACCGCGGCCAGCGTGCAGGCAGCGGCGGTGCAGTCGGCGAGCGGGCGCAGCTCGCCGAGCGGCGCCCCGGTGAGCGCGAAGAACCGCCGCCCGGCGTACAGCTCGACGCCGCGCTCGTCATCCTTCGCCGAGACGCGGAATGCCGGGCCGGCGAGGAAGTATGCCTTGCAGCCCGTCCCTGACGGCGAGCGCTCGACATAGGTCGGGAAGTAGCCGAGCAGACGGCGCGCCAGGTCAGACAACGTGCCGTCCTCGGCGCGGCAGCGGTCGAGGTCGAGCCCACCCACGCCCCAGCCGAGCGCGACGCCGAGCCCGTAGCCGCAGCGCTGCGCGAGCGGCGCGGCGCGCTCGAAGTCGAGCCACCGCCGCTCGTCGTGCCCCGTGACTGGGTAGCCGGCCGGCGCGCACGGCGACTTGACCGGTTTGCCGCCCGGCTTGCGCGGCGGGAACGTGCGCCAGAGCAGATAGCGGCGCCCGAGCGCCGGGAGCCCAGCCCGGGCGAGCGCCTCCGCGTCGAAGTCGAGCGCGACCGTCGGCGCCGTCACTGGAGCACCCGCGCCGTCGGCCACGTCCGCTTGACCAGGCCGAGCGCCCGCAGCCCCTCGGCGTCGAGGCGGTGCAGGTACGGCAGCTCGGCGAAGCGCACAACCGGCAGGCCGCTGCGCTCGACGTCGGGATGCTCGGCGAGCACGTCATCGCCGGCGATCAGCCACAGCTCGCCCCAGCAGGTGCCGCGCAGCAGTACGGCGGCGACGGTGCCGTCAGTTATCGGCTCGGCGCGCAGCGCGGCGAGCAACTCCGCCTTGTAGCGAGCGAGGGCCTCGCGCGTCTGCTCATCCAGCGCCCCGCGCGGCGCGCGGTAGTGCAATTGGCCAGCGTCGTCGACGTGCAGCCGGACGCCGCGGCGGGTGAGCACGTCGAGCAGCTCAGTAGCCGTGCGGTCCATCGGTCCTCCGTTTAGGTGACCAACTCACCTTGGTCAGCTTAATCGTGGTCATCTTAATCGCGCCTCAAAGACATGATGCGTCGTGCACTTACGGGTGCCTGCCGGTGAAATCATCGTTAAGGCGTCCAAGCGTGCGCGCTCGGCCGCCTAATCGCCGCGCCCTAGGCGATCACGCCTGTCTCTTCGTCGGCGTCGGCGACGGCGCAGCCGGGCAGCGCCATCACCCACTCGCCGCCGCCACGGCGGCCGGGCAGGCCGGTGCGCCGCGACTGCACGCCGAGCACGCTGCGCGCCCGCCGCAGCGTGCGGGCGCTGATACCGGCGCCGCCCGCCTCGCGCTCGACGGCGCGCGATACCGCTTGCCCCTCGGCCAGCCGCTCTCTCAGCCAGTCGACGGCCTCGGCCAGCTCGCTGCGCTGGTCGGCGTCCGGCGCCGCAGCGAGCAGCGCGTCGGCGGTCAGGTCGCTCGGTCCCGTCCAGCGCACGCGCCCCACGTCAGCACAGCGCCCGTCGCTGAGCGGCACGCGTACCGACTCGATGGCGTATCCGAGCGTCGGCGCGTGCGGACCGACAGAGAGCTTGATGTGGGCGAGCGCGCGCTGGTCCGCGTCGCTCGGGTCGACACCGGCCAGCAGGACGCTGCGCGCGACGCCGGCGAGGTCGACGCTGCCGAGCCCGCGGTACAGCGCGCGGTCCGTCCCCGACTTGCGCAGGTGGCGGACGATGACCACCGCGCAGCCGTGCCGCTCGGCCAGCGCGCCGATACGGCGCAGCACCGGGCGCGTCTGCTCGCCGCGGTGCATGTCGACACCGGCGCCGAGATAGGCGGTCAGGGGATCGACGACCAGCAGCACCGCGCCGGTGCGCTCCAGCGCGTCAGCGAGGATGTCGGCATCCTGCATGGTCACGCCGCCGTGCGCCTCGGCGTCGAGGGTGTAGACGCGCGCGCAGTCGGCGCCCGCTGCATCGAGGCGCGGGCGGATGGTCTGCGCCAGCGCGTCCTCCGCCGTGAGGTAGAGCACCGCGCCCGGCTCGCCTCCCGCTGCGCCGCAGGGCCACGCCGCGCCCGTGCTCACGCGTGCAGCGAGGTCGAGCGCGATCGTCGTCTTGCCCGCAGCCGGGTCGCCATCAACGAACGTCACCATGCCGCGCGGGATGCGTCCCGGCCAGAGCCAGTCCACCGGTGCCGGCGCTACGTCGGCCAGGCGCAGTAGCGCAGCGCAGCGCCGCGGGGGCGTGCCGAGCGCCTCGGCCATGTCGGCCGCCATCGCGTCTGCAGTCGCCGCGCCGATCATCGCGACACCTCGCCGCCGCTGTCGCTGGTAGACGTGCGGCGCTGCGCGTCGAGCCACGCGCGCACCTCGGCCGGCTCGTACCGCACCGCGCCGCCGATGCGCACGTACGGCGGGCCTCCGCCGCGCCACCGCCACCCCTGCAGCGTCCGTCGGCTCACGCCGAGCAGCGCCGCTACCTCCGACTCGCGCATCATGCGCTCGCCTACCATGACCGCCCCTTTCGCGACCGTGTCAGGTCGCAGCTCTGGGTGATGGGCACACCACGAGCACTGCGCTCGCGCGTGCGCGACTCATCCTGCGCGGCGGCTGTCTCTCCGCCGCGCCCGGTCAGTCTGAGCTAATGGGGCCGCCGCGTGCGCGGCGGAACGATGATGCGCGCCGCCCATATCACATCGACCCGGACGCGCCTAGAGTGCCGCACTGCGACGCGGCTGGACGCTGGGGGCGGGGCGGCGGCGCTGCTCAGCGATACACCTCGCGGCGATGCGCAACGCGCACCACGAGCACCACGAGCATTTGATCCTCTACGCTGTACACCACGCGATACTCGCCCACCCGCAGGCGGTAGAGGTCGACGCCGGCAGGCGTGCGGAGCTTCTTGCAGCCGGCGGGGCGCGGCGTCTCGGCCAGCGTTTCAATGGCGGCGACAACGCGCCGCTGCGCGGGCCGCGGCAGGGCTTCGATTGCCTTGCGCGCGATGGCGCGAATCTCGACCCGATAGGCGGCCACCGCGGGCCCTGCCCTACAGGCCGAGCCGCGCTTTCAATTCCGCGAGCGATACTGTGCCGTCGGAGTCGGCGAGCGCCGCCATGGCGGCGGCGACATCTTCGGCATCTTCGAGCGCTTCGAGAGCGGCCAAGTCGGCCAGTGGCACCAGCGCGGCCACGGCTTTCCCACCCGACTCGACCAGCACGCGCTCGCCCTTCTCGACGCGGTCGAGGCTGGCGGTCAGTTGCTCCGGGTCGTGGATGGCGCGCAGCCGCGTCATGGCGTCGATGCTAGCGCCCCCGCGCCCGCTGGCGCAACGGCATTCCGCCCCGGCGGCGGCGCAGCGGGACCACACTGCCCGCCGCGTCCGCCGGCGGCTGCATCAGCCGGACGATGCGGGCGCCGACGCGCTCGGCCGCCTCGCGCAGCGGGTCGGCCGCCAGGTGCGCGTAGCGCGCCGTCGTCGCCGGCTGCGTGTGCCCGAGCAGCGCGCCGATGATGGGCAGGCTCGAGCCCTCGGCGGCCGCGACCGACGCGAACGAATGCCGCAGGTCGTGCAAGCGCACGTCAGGCAGCTTGGCGCCCGTGCGGATGCGCTGCCAGGCGTGCGGCAGTCCGACCAGGGGCCTCCCCTTCGCCCGGCCGCGGAGCACCCACGGAGAGTCATCGGCGCGCCCCTCGGCGAGTGCCTGCAGCACCTGCAGTGCGGGCGCGTTCAGGTGCACGGCCTTGGCGCCGGTTTTCGAGTCGGGCAGGTTCAGGCACTGGTGCTCCCAGTCGACGTGCGCCCACTGGAGCCCGAGCACCTCGCCGCGGCGGGCGCCGGTGAACAGCAGCAGGCGCAGCGCCGGCACCACCGATGGATGCTCGACGTTCTCGCGCTCGGCTTTGGCCAGCGCCTTGCCCAGCTCGACCAGCTCGGCCGGCGCCAGGAAGCGTTGCCGGCGCTTCTCCCTGAAGCGCTCGACGTGCCGACAGGGGTTCGAGCCGTCCGGGCGAGCGCCCCACTTCTCGGCCAGGTTCATCATCTTCGAGAGCAGCGCCAGCATCCGGTTCGCCGCGTACGGCGTCTTGCGCATCGCCTGGTGCAGCTTGGTCACGTCCTCGCGCGTGATGTCGGCGAGCTTGCGACTCCCGAGCGCCGGCAGGATGTGCAGCTTCAAGAGCAGCCGATCATTCACGACTGACGCGGCTTTCTTGTGCGCCTCGGCATGGTGGCTGAGATAGCGCTTGGCGAAGGCGTCGAGCGAGTCGGCCTGGCGCTGGCGCTGGCGCTCGGTTGCCGGGTCGCCGCCCTCGGCGACGCGCGCGCGCAGCCGGCGCGCCTCGGCGCGAGCGCCCTCGGCCGTCAGCACGCCGTGTTTCCCGATAGTCACCCGGCGGCTGGTGCCGCTCCCGTTGCGGTACTGCAGCACATAGGACTTGCGCCCGTTCGGCTTCACGCGCATCCCGAAGCCGGGCACCTCGTCATCCCACAGCACCACGTCGCCGCCGGCGCGCGGCGCCACGGCGTCGGCGGCGCGCTTGGTCAGGTGCACACGCTTGGACGTGTCGGGCATGGCGGCTCCTCCGGGCAAGAATCAGCGGGTTCTAGCCAACAATCAGCGGGTTAGTGGGTAAGCACTAGGTAAGCAAAAGGCAGCGTTTCGCAGAGTACGCGCACGCACGCATCGCGCCGGCAGATAGCCGCTTTCGCCTTCTGCCACAAGGGCTGGAGCGCGCCGCAGCGGAGCAGAGCGAAGGTGAGCGAAAACGGGCTACCTGAGACTACGAATCAGAAGGTCGCATGTTCGAATCATGCTGGGCGCGCTCTTGGGAGCCCTTGCGGCGCAAGGGCTCCCGTCTTCTTCGCGGGCTCGTGCTCAGCGAGACGCGCCGGGTGAGCACCAGGTAAGCACCCGGCGGCACGTCGCGGACGCCATGCGCCCGCTCGGCCTCGCGGAATCGAGTTGGACGAGAACAGGTACGTCGCTCCGCGCGCGCCGGCCCTGTGCCACGCGTACGCGCATCGGGGGAGGGTGCGATGCCTCTGACCTGCCCCCGGCCGCCGCGCCCGCGTAGCGCGCTCCTCACGGCGCCCACCCCTGGGGCCTGGATCGCTGCGTGACGCCCCTCCTCGGAGCGGTCGACCGCAACCTACTTCAACCGCGGCCCGCGAACCACGCGCACGTACAACCCACCGTACCCGTATTCCCTGGTGCCGCCCTTCTTGTGCGAGGATGCTCCGCCGTAACTGAAGTAGGTGGCCCTCGCCATCGTCGCATCGCGCGGGTAGGTGGTCGCCGACCAGTATTCTCCGCTTTGATTGCAGGAGCAGGCTTCGCTGGTGATGTCCGTACACGACGGCCCGCACCCTGCTGCGTCGAATGCCGAGAAGATATTTCCGCCCCGGCCCTCGTGGCGGCGATGACGGATCTTGCGGAGCTCCTTCCGTGTGGGCAATCGCCAATCCGCATGGCCCGCGAAGCTCATCGCGTTCCGTGCCGCCGCGACGGCCCACGCGGTCTTGGGAACCTCGCTGGCCAGAATGCTGTCGGCGACGCACGGCCCCTCGGCCTCGGCGCATTCATCGCACCCCACCGCTGCCCCCTCCCGCTCGGCCGCACACAGAGCCGCCGCCTCGGACGTTGGTTGGCAGAGCTTCGCCGGGTTCCCCTCGCACAAGCCGGACCAAGGATAGGCGTTATCCGCGTGCGCCAGGTCCGAGTAGTCGCCCGCGAACCCTTCTCGTCTGATCTTCTTCTCCCATTGCAGCCCGTACCGCGTGTCCGTGATGGTGCCGTCATGGTTGTCCACGAATCGCGCGGGGCCCGCCATCGCGATCGTCGGAAGGAACATGATCACCGCTAGCGATGCCGCGATCGCGACCCCACGTCTGCCGTATTTCACAGCCGTCCCCCCTTGGACGGAGCGTCTACTGCATGACCATCAGTCTTCTCAATCGATAAGAGACATGGTCGTCCCTCGGCCGGGTGTTGCGGTCCACGCCCCTCGGCGCGCGCGGCGCCGCCGCGGATGGCACTACGGGCGCGGCACGCCCAGCGCGTCGCAGATGCGGCGTGCGAGTCCCTCTTTGATGTCGCGATGCCGCGGGACCGTCGATTGCCGGCCGCTGGCAGCGTGGCGGTACACGGTATGGGCGCCGCCTTCGCGCACGAATGCGCAGCCGTGCGCTTCGAGGTGGCGAATCAGGTCGACCCGTTTCACTCGCCGAGATGCAGCGGCTCGCGGATCACCGGCCGGCCGGCAATCTCGCGTTCGGCGGCTTCGCGGTTCGTTTCCAGCAGCAGGGCGACCGCGTCGAGCAGGTTGGCGCGTGCCTCTTCGAGCGTCTCGCCCTGCGTGTTGGCGCCGGGTAGCTCTTCCACGTATGCGATGAACCCGCCTTCCTCCGCGGGCTCGAATACGGCGGTGAGCGTCATCGCGGGCGAGCCTAGCAGGGCCATCGCCGGCGCGGCAACACACGACCGCATGCGGCAGCAGGTGCCGAGGGATCCAGCGTGCGCGTGACCTCTTCGCGCGGCCGGCCGCATCCCGAATCCTGGGGCAACAGGCGTAACGGGTAACAGGTGGGCGTGCGACGCGGCACTCATGGATCTATTCGTCGTGGGCATGGTCGTGCTCCTCGTCTGCGCGGTGGGCACCGCGACCGTCGGCTAACGACGCCGGTTGCATTTCGTCGCGGTGTTCCGTAATCGCGGACCGATTTTTCAGGGGGGAATATATGCGCCATGCAGCAGTCGCGACTGCGTGTGCTGTCATCACCGCCGCCGGGTGCGGGACGCAGACGCTGAGCCTCAAAACCTATCCGCCGGGAGCAAAGGCAACGATCAACGGTAAGTTCGTCGGCATCACGCCGGTGGACTACCAGCTGCCGGAAGACAGCGGTGCGAAGCAGTACACCTACAAAGTCGAGAAAGAGAACTATGAAGCGGCCGATGGCGTGTTCACCCGACGCGTCGCGCCGGGACGCATCGTGGGTGCCGTCTTCACCGCTGGTATCCTGCTCATTTTTCGCAGTGTGACGTACTTCCCGCCTGCGGAAGTCGAGTTGCAGCCGGTTACCTCCCTGGCGAATAAGGCGCCGGCCGTTGCGCAGGGCTCCGTCGAAGAGCGGCTCAAGAAAATCGAGAGTCTGCACGACAAGGGGCTTCTGTCGGATCAGGAATACAAGCGACTGCGGAGCGACGTCCTCGACGAGCTGCACTAGCTATCATGGTGCCCACCGTCGGCGCCGGCGTTCGCGTCGAGCGCCGCGGCGGCAGCGAGCAGCCTGGCGACTGCTTCTTCAATCCTCATTCCCAACGTCACCACCTCCACCTCAACCGGAGGGCGGACGCCCGGCCTGCCCGCAGGGGGCCGGATGATTACGCGCTCGGCGGGGTACCGCCTCCCAAGGTCGGCGGCTTCGCGCTGGCGCTGCTTGCGGCGCTCGAGCCGCTCCTGCGCACGCCGGATGCCGCTGCCCGGGCCTTCGGCCTCCAGCTGCGGCCCGCTGGGCTTCTCGGCGGCGGTGAGCGCGCCGACATCATCCATCTCAGCGCTGTGCATCTGCGCGTAGACCTGGCGAATCGTCTCCGCGTCGGCGGCTATGGCGTCGAGCACCTCGACCACCTCCGCCTGGTCCGCGGGCAGCGGCGCCGCCTGGGTAACTCCAGCACCGACGCGGCGCGCGGCGAGGACGTAGCGTGCCGCTTTCAGTCTCAGCGCCTCTGGTCCAAAAGGCGCGGCACGCCGCAGGGGGCGCGGGGGGCGGCGACGGCGCGGGCCGCTGATGAGGAGCGGCGTGGCGGGCGCGGTTGACGCGACCGCGGCGGCGGGGCCAGAAATGCCGCGGCGAGTCCGATGACGGAGACCACGGTCCAAGCGGCGCCTCCGCGGCCGCGCATCGCGTCCCGCCGGGGTCGTCGGGCATGGTTCGCTGGCGCCGCCCTGCTGCTCGTCGCCTTCTCGCTCGTCCGCTACGGCGACAGCGTCCGCGGCTTCTTCTTCCTCGACGACTTCTGGCTCGTGCGCGATGCCGCCGCCACGCCGTGGTCGGCATCCGGGATCGCGACCCTCTTCCAGCTCAACCCGCGGGCGGGCTTCTACCTCTATCGGCCGTTGACGCAGGCGGCGTACTTCTTCCTCCTGCACGGCCTCTTCGCCACCGACGCGAGCGGCTACCATCTCGTGCAGCTCGCCGCCTTCGCCGCCAGCACCGTGCTGGCGCTGGCCATCGCGACGCGCCTCGCGGGATCGCTGCTGCTGGGCTTCTGCATCGCCCTCCTCTACGCGGCGGCACCGGGCCATGCCGTGGCGGTGTTCTGGGTGGCGGCCTTCACCATGGTCGGCAGCGCGCTGGCGGTCTTCGCGATGGTGCTGTGCTGGCAGGTCAGCCGGTGGCCCAGGCGCGCCATCGCGGCGACGCTGCTGCAGGGCGTCGCGCTGCTCTGCAGCGAGCACGCGGCGGTCGGCCCGCTCCTGCTCGTCGTCGTCGCGGCCTTCTCGCCGCGGCCGCAGCCCTGGCGGTCCCTCCTGCGCGACGTCTGCGGCCCCGGCTTGGTGGTGGTGGCGTACGCCGCGGTGAAGCTGACGTACTACACGGCCGTCGGCTGGCCGACGTATGGCTACGCCATCGCCATCCACCCGCTGCCGCTGCTGATGAACATCGGCCGGTATGCGTGCGCGAGCCTGAACCTGCTCACCCTGGCCGCGCTCTCGCCGGGCGCCGCGACCCTTCTCGGGGTCGGTCTCTGCGCGACGGCCGTGCTCGCGACCCGGCGGGCGCTGAGCGGACACCCGCGCTGGCGACTGCTCGCCTTCGGCATCGACTTCTTCCTGATCGCCTGCCTGCCGATCGCGCCGCTGGCGCACCACTACTACGACTATCTGGTCGGCATCGCCGCGTTCGGCGCCGCGACCGCGGCCATCGGCGTGCTGCCGCTGATCGCCCCGCTCCCCGCACGCGCCGTGCCGGCGCTGGCGGTGGCGACCGTTCTGCTGGTGCTGGTCGTGGACGCCGCGACGGGCGACCGAGCAGCAAGGGACAACAGCGTGCTGAAGCTGGCGGTCCGCTCGGCCGACGGCAACGCGACGCTGATCGCGAACCTGGCGCGCGTGCGATCGGCTCTCGGACCGGAGGGGGTGGTCTTCGTGTCGCGCAACGACCAGACGATCTACGTCGTCGAGCTGGGCGACGCGGGTCGCGTCTTCTTCGATCCCCCGCTCACGGTGCTGCTCTCACCGCCGGCGGCGTCGCGCATCGATGCGCAGCACTTCCTCTTGTCGCGTCCCGACGTGCCGCTCGCCGACGACGAGGCGTCGGTGTGGCAACAGCCGCGCTTCGACTGGATCCGCCGCTGGGTGCCGCTCGCCAACGAATGGTACCGGGGGCGGGGCGACCAGGATGCGACGTCCGACGGCCGCCCTATTCCTCCTCGATCACCGCCTTGAGGCGGCCGGCGCGTACGGCGGCGACCAGGGCGGCGTGATCCCGTTCCGTTTGATCGGCGTAGGCGAGGGCCAGGTCGCCGATCGCCTCGTCGAACGCGTCGGACTTGCCGAGATAGCCGCTGATCAGCGCCGCGTCGCCGGATTTGGCGTGGGCGCGCGCCAGCGTGCGGCCGCACAGCTCGGCGTACAGGTGCATCTGGGTCGCGGTCGCCCCCTCGACCGGCGCCGAGAGCTTCATGTCGCGCAACTGGCGGGCGTAGAAGGAGCGACCGCCGCGGCCGTGCGTCCAGCCGAGGAAGATGTCGCTGGCCGACTGCATGAGGCGCTGGCCGGTGACGACGCGCTGGCCGTGGTTCTCGTACGCGCTCTTTCCGGCGTACCGCTCGAGCACCGAGGCGCCCGCCTCCTTGAACTGCAGCAGCAAGGGGTGGTTCTCGGCGGAGAAGAACAGGCCCACGAAGCAGCGCGTGCCGACGCTGCCGATCCCCACCGCCTTGATCGCCAGATCCTCGAGGCGGTAGCGGTCGAACAACACCCGGCGCTCCTCCGGCAGGCTGGCCCGATAGGCGGTCATCGCCTCGTGCACGATCTCGTGCAGGCGCCCTTCCTCGAAGACGTGAAACAGCACCGGCGGCTGGTCGATCAGCCGCCGCCGACCGCCGACCTCGCCACTGATCTTGGGGTAGAGATAGTCGCCGAGCCGCTCCTGCGCCTGCGCCACGAGTTGGGCGCGCGCCTTGCGGATCCTCGCGTTCGGCGCCATGGCGATGATCTGCTCGGCATCGAGATGGTCGTACCAGACGTCCAGCGGGCTCATCTCGGAACATTCGCGCAGGCGGACGCGATAGGCGCGCACGCACTCGGCGGCGGCCGACCTGGCCTGCGCGTCGCTCAGGCGGTTGGCGCGCGCCGCCACCGCGAAGCTGATCGCCAGGCGCTTCACGTCCCATTCCCAGGGCGCCGGCAGCGTCTCGTCGAAGTCGTTGATGTCGAAGATCAGGTTGCGCTCCGGCGTCGCGAACAGCCCGAAATTGAGCAGATGGCAGTCGCCACAGGCCTGGACGCGGACGCCGGTGCTCGGCATGGCGGCGAGGTCGTGCGCCATCAGTCCGGCGGAACCGCGCAGGAACGTGAACGGCGTGCGCAGCATGCGCCCGTAGCGGATGGGCACCAACTCGGCGAGGCGGTCGCGGTTCGATGCCTCGAGGATCGCGATCGGATCGCGGCGCTTCGGCGGCCGCTTCCATTCGCCGTGACTGCGCCGCCGGACGCGATCGCGCAGCGCGGCGCCGTCCGTCAACCGTTGCTCGCGCGACCGCATCAGCGCTTGGAACCGGCCCGCCTCGGCGGGGAGATCGTCGTGTTTCCGCCCTGTCTTCCTGTTCACCATCGTGCCACCCGCACCCCGGCGTGCCATCCCAACCGAGATCGCCTCCTTTCCGGCACCGATAGCAGTGCCGGACGCGGTTGCTCAGGGGCGCCCGTGGCGCGGGACGGGGCAGCCAGCGGCAGCGGTTGGCTTTCGCGCTCGGCGCCGCCGCCGGGTCAGTCGCGGGCCGGCGCGGTCGGACAACTCAAGGTGACTGCGCCGCCCGGCTGCAACTCGTAGATGTAGGGATCGCCGCTGACCGGATCGACCGGCGGCACCGTCAGCTCGGCTGGAGAGAGCGCCGCCAGGCTGCTGGGCGGAGCGCCGGTGCGCGCGACGTGCGCGGCCACGGCCTGCATGATGATCGCGGCCCGGGCGGCGCAGGCATTGTCGGCAATGCTCGGCGGCACCAACACGGGCACCGGCGCGACGTCGCGCTCGCCACCCCCAAAGCTCAACAACGCAGCGGCCGCGACCGCCACCGCGGCCAGCAGGACGAGCGCCCACGGCCCCACGCGGCGGCGGCGCGGCGGGGTCTCGTCGATGGCGATGGCGACGGGCGGCAGCCGCTCGATCTCGGCGGCCAGCGCCCGAAAGGGATCGGAGGTCGCGAGCGGCATGGCGCCGCCGGCCGGCATCACTTCCGCGTCCGCTCGCCACGGCGCCGCGCGCCGACGCGCGGCGGGATCGAGAAAGCCTCCATCGGCGGAGCCCTGGGGCCGTTCCGACACCGGCGGCATCGTCGGCCAGCCGTCACGCCGGCTCCGCTCGCCGGACGTCGTCCGCGGCGTGCTTGGTCAACCACAGGCGGTTGGTGTCGCCGGCGCGTTCGTAGCTCACGGCATCGACCGCGGAGCGGATGACGAACGCGCGCACCTCGGGACCGATGTCGCTCGACAGCAGGTCGACGTCGGGCATGCGGGCGCCCGGTCCGGGCCACGCCCACGGCGCGCCGCGGTCCCAGACGCAGACCCGGCAGTGCTGCCGCGACACCTCGACCTCGAGGTGGACCTCGCCGCTGGCGTCGCTGTCGGCGGCGAGGGCGCAGCTCTCGGCGATGGCCAGCTCGAGATCCTGCGCCGCCAGGTCGTCGAGACCGCCGGCGCTGCTCAGCGCCCGCACCGCGGTCGCGAGCAGGGCGCCGCCGCCGATGGCCTTGCCGGCCTGGATGCTGATGACGCGGTCGTCCGGCGGCGCGGCCGCCGGCGCCGGCGCGGCGACCGTGACGGCTGCCGCCGCGGCGGCGGCCGGCGTCGTGTCGCACGCCGCACAGGCGCCGCTGCGCTCGTCGAGCTCGGCGCCGCACTCGCGGCAGCGGGCGATCTCGTCCGCCTTGATCACCGCCGCCACTTCCTCCGGCGTGGCCAGACCGAGGCGGATCTTGTCGAGCGCCACCTGCATCAACGTGCGCGAGCCCTGCCGGCGCAGGAGATCGCGCAGCGCCGTCTCGCTGCCGCCGTCCTCGATCACCCGTCGGACGTCGTTGGTGGTGCGCAGCAGCTCGTAGACGCCAATGCGCCCCAAATAGCCGGTCTGGCGGCATTTGACGCATCCCCGTCCGCGGCGCACCGCGCCCGGCTCGAGCGCGGCGGCGAAGCGGAGCGACGCATAGGTCTCGGCGGGCGCCGGCTCGGCGCAGGCGGGGCAGACCCGCCTGACCAGCCGCTGCGCGATCACCAGCAACAGCGTCGACGCGATCAGCTCCGACTCGATGCCGAGCTTCTGCAGTCGGGTGATGGCGCCGATCGAATCGTTGGTGTGCAGCGTCGACAGCACCAGGTGTCCGGTCTGCGCCGCCTGGATGGCGATCTCCGCCGTCTCGCGATCGCGGATCTCGCCGATGAGGATGACGTCGGGGTCCTGGCGCAGGATGGAGCGGAGCGCGGCCGCGAAGGTCATGCCCTGGCGCTCGCGCACTTCGGTCTGGTTGATCCCCGGCAGGCGGTACTCGATCGGGTTCTCGACCGTGACGATGTTCAGCGCCGGCGTCTGGATGGCGCGCAGCATGGCGTAGAGCGTCGTCGACTTGCCGCTGCCGGTCGGTCCGGTGGTGAGGATCAGGCCCTCGGAATGACGCAGCACCTCCTGCAGGGTCGCCAGCTCCGCCGCTTCGAGACCGAGCTCGTCCAGCGTCACCAGGGCGCGGCGCGCGTCGAGCAGCCGGATCACGACCTTCTCGCCGTACTGCGTCGGCAACGTCGACACCCGGCAGTCGATCGCCCGACCGGCGACCGTCATCGTCAGTCCGCCGTCCTGCGGCACGCGGCGTTCGGTGATGTCGAGCCGCGCCATCACCTTGAGACGCGCCGTCAGCGGGCCGCGGACGGCGGCGGAGACGCGCGACACCTCCTCCAGGGCGCCATCGATGCGGTAGCGGATCGTCAGCCCATCGGCCGTCGGTTCGAGATGGATGTCGCTGGCGCGCTGTGTCACTGCCCGCTCGATGAGCAATGCCGCCATCTTGACGATCGGACTCTGCGAGTCCTCGCGGCGCTTGACCGCGACCGTCGCCTCCGCGCCGTCGGCCGGCGCGGGCGACGAGAACGCGGCCCGCAGGTCGCTCAACGCCACCGCCGCCGGCTCGATGCGCACGTTGTAGGCGAAGCGCAGTTGGCGGATCAGCTCGTGGTCGAACGGGTTGGTCATCGCCAGCAGCATGTGGGTGTCGTCGAGGCCGACGACGGCGGCGAGGTGGCCGGTGAGGATCGCGTCGTCGGTCAGCGACGCCACGTCGGCGCTGCTGCTGGGATCGACCCGCGGCAGGTGCAGCTCGCGCTGCAGCAGGGTGACCAGCGCGGTCTCGTCGACGAAGCCGTCGTCACACAACGCCTCGACCAGGTGCTGGTTGCGGTCGCACGCGCTGCGCTCGGCGGCGGCGGCGGTGTCGGCATCGACGAGGCCGTGCTTGAAGAGGAATCGGAGCAGCGCCGTGTCCGCCGCCGACAGGGAATGGAGCGGCGTCGCCGCGGAGAGGGAGCCAGTCATCTGACCGAGCGATGCAGCAGGGGACGTGCCATGTTGCCGCGCAGCGCGGCCGGCGCGCCCGGCGTCACGCCGCGCCGACGCCGGCGGTGACGCACCAGCCTCGAACCGGACGAAGCGCCGGAAAGCGACAGTTTCGTGGCGATGGCGGTGGTGGCCCGGCCGCTCCGCTCCCAGGTGCCGCGGCACGCCTGGGCGCCGGGGACGATGGATCTAGCCGAGGTGAGCGCGCAGGAAGCGCACGGCGCGCGGGAAGGCGTCGGCGGCGGCCTCCGGACGGTAGGCGTCGGGGCGCGCATCATTGAAGAAAGCGTGACCGGCCCCGGGGTAGACGCGCAGGTCGAACAACTTGCCGGCGCGGGTGAGAATCGCGCGCAGCTCCTCGACGTCGGCCTGCGGGATGAGACCGTCCTCGGCGCCGAACAGGCCGAGGTACGGACAGCCGAGTTGCGGCGCCATCTCGAGCGGGCTGAGCGGCTTGCGCTCGGTGTGCTCGGCGTAGCGCAGCATGCCGTACCAGCTCACGCAGGCGCGCAGGCGCGGCACGCGGCAGGCGGCCATCAGCGCGTACTGACCGCCGAGGCAGAAGCCGGTGATGCCGACCGCATCGGCGCGCACCTCGCGGCGCGCCGCCAGCGCGTCCGCCGCCCCGGCCAGGTCGGCGAGCACGCGCTGATCGGGCAGCGCCGCGATCCAGGCGAACACCGCCGGCATGTCGGCGAGCGTCGGCGCGCCCTCCCGGCTGTACAGATCGATCACGGCGGTGAAGAACCCCTCCGCCGCGAAGCGCGCCGCGACGTCGAGGTAGTGATCCGACACGCCGCGCACGTCCGGAATGAGGATCAGCCCCGGGAAGGGCCCCTCCCCGGCGGGCCGGATCGCCGTCAGGTGCACGGCATCGCCATCGCGCTCGAAGGTGATCGGGATGGGGCTGCGTTCGCTCATGCGCCGCCGCTTACCCGGTCCGGGCGGCGCCGACAACCGCGGCCGTCGCGGCCGGGCTCAGCGCGAGCAGAACGGCTGCAGGTCGATGCTGGTCGCGCCCTCGAGCAGCAGCTCGGCGATGAGGCGGGCGGTGATCGGCGCCAGCAGCACGCCGGTGCGGTGGTGGCCGCAGGCGAGCGTGACGTTGTCCCAGCCGCGCAGCGGGCCGAGCAGCGGCCGGCCGAGGCGGGAGAGCGGGCGCAGGCCCGACCAGACGCGAGTCACCGGCGCGTCGGCGAGCTCCGGCACCATGCGCACGGCGCGGCCGAGCAGCAGCGCCGCGCCCGCCGCGGTCACCATCTTGGCGCGCGCCCGCGGCGCGCTGGTGCTGCCGATCAGCACCTCGCCGCTCGGCCGCGGCACCAGGCAGGCGTCGCCCCAGAACATCGGCAGCGCCAGCGGCGCCCGCGGCCGGACGGCCAGCATCTCGCCGCGGTCGGCGCAGACCGGAATCGGCGCCCGCAGCAGCGAGCCCACGGCGCCGGACCAGGCGCCGGCGGCGATCACCACCCGGCCGACGGGCAGCAGGTCGTCGCCGACGGCCAGCGCTTCCACCCGGCGGCGGCGCGCGACGATGCGGCGCAGCGGCGTGCCGAGGCGGAACTCGACGCCGCGGCGCGCCGCCGCGACGTGCAGCGCCTCCACCAGTCGCCCGGCGTTGAGCGATGCGTCGTCCGCGAAGCGCGCCGCCGCCCGCACCGCGGGGTTGATCTCGGGATGGCGGGCGCGCACCGCGTCGCCGTCCAACAGCTCGACCGCGAAACCGCGCTCGCGCTGACGGGTCGCGAAGCGGTCGAGCCGCTCGGCCTCGCGACTGGAGAAGGCGAGGTCGAGGACGCCGTTGGCGGCGTACTCGACCTCGATCCCGGTCTCCGCGGCGAGCGCGGCGGCGAACGGCGCCGCCAGCGCCGCGCTGGCGCGCTTGAGGTCGGCGAGCGCGCCGCGCCGGGCCCGACTGCTGGCCACCGCCAGCATGCCGGCGGCGGCACCGGAGGCCTCGCCGCCCGGCTCGCCGCGGTCGATGACGACGATGCGCCCGGCGCCGCGACCCGCCAGCTCGCGGGCGATGGCGCAGCCGATCACGCCGGCGCCGATGATCGCGATGTCCGCCGCCGCCATGCGCTCCCCTTAGCGAGCGGACGCGGCGCGGCCAACCGACCGGCGCCAGACCAGGCAGTCCGTTGAAGAAGCGGGCCGCGCAGCGAGGGCGAGGGATCAACCTCGATGGGAGAAAACACCTTCACCACGATGGGAGAAAACACCTTCACCACGGAGGCACGGAGACACGGAGGGTGCAGCGTCGCAATGGCGGGTGGATGCGATCCCTATGGCCATTGCTGATGGCGTTGGGGATCTCGCCCCGAACCCCCTCTTGTCCGCGTTACTCCGTGTCTCCGTGCCTCCGTGGTGAAATGCTTTGGTCGGTTGTGTCGAGGATTCGGCAGCGAACCGCCGGCGCGCAAGACCCGGCCGCAGTAGCCGACCGGTCTTTCAACGGGCTGCTACGGCTTGGTCACCTGGAGGCTGTAGCGATACTCGCCGAACGCCAGCGATTCCTGGCCGGTGAACATCTCCGGCTGCAGGAAGCCCTGCCCGTCGGTGAGGCCGAAGACGTCGTTGGCGGCGACCCGGTCGCCCATCGTCAGGTGGCCGGTGAGCCCGCCGGTGCCGGCGTTGAGGAGCGTCACCACGAAACGCACCGGCGCGTAGACGACGTTGCCGACGGCGGCCAGGGCCGCGGCGCCGGGGTGGCGGGGCCGATCCTGCTGCGGATCGAGATCATGCGCCGACGCGCGGACCGCGCACAGCATGGCACTTGCGGCGAGAACGACGATGAGGCGACGGCGCATGACGGCGGTTCTCCTTCCGCCGCGCAGGATAGCCGGCGCGCGTCGCCTGTCAGCACGAAATTTGACCCGCGACCGCCCGGCTGGCAGTGACGGGAGGTTCCGATGCGAGCGACCGACCGCACCTTCGGCCGGGTCACCGTCCTGGTGGGCGAGAAGACCGGCAAGTACCCCGACGGCAATTCGCTGTGGATCCGCGGCCGCGACGCGGTGGCGGTCGTCGATCCCTCGCTGAGCGTCGCCCGCCGGGCCGGCGAGCTGGGCGCGGTCGACCTCGTCATCCAGAGCCACGTGCACGAGGATCACGTCGCCGGCCTCTTCCGCTTCCCGACGGCGCGCGTCGTCGCGCACCGCGCCGACCTGCCCGGCCTGCACCACCTCGACGGCCTGCTGGCCATCTACGGCTACGCCGACGCCCGCCTGCTGGCGACGCTGCGCACCTGGGTGGTGGAGGAATTCCACTACGCGGCGCGGCCGGACGCCAGCGCGTACGAGGACGGCGCGGTCTTCGACCTCGGCGGCACGGCGGTGCGCGCCATCCACCTGCCCGGCCACACCCGTGGCCACTCGGCCCTGCTCGTCGAGCCCGAGGGCGTGCTGTTCCTCGGCGACATCGACCTCAGCAGCTTCGGGCCGTACTACGGCGACGCCTGGTCCGACCTCGAGGATTTCGAGCGCTCGCTGGCGCGGGTGCGCGAGATCGAGGCCCGCGTCTGGGTGTCGTTCCACCACGCCGGCGTCATCGAGGACCGCGCCACCTTCCTCGCCAAGCTCGACCGCTTCGCCGCCCGCATCGGCGAACGCGAGGCCGCGCTGCTCGACCATCTCGCCGCGCCGCGCACCCTCGAGGAGCTGGTGCGCCACCGCTTCCTCTACCCGCCGCACGCCCAGTTGAGCTATGCCGACGCCGCGGAGCGCCGCACCATCGCGCAGCACCTCGCCCGCCTGGAGCGCGCCCGACGCGTCGAACGGATTGCCGAGCACACATGGCGACGGATCTCCTGAGCACCCACCCGCAAAGGGGCATCGAGGCGCGCAGCGATGCGGCGCCTGCGGGCGCCCCGGCGCCCCGGCGCGCGGCGTGATGTCGCGAACCTGCGTCATCGTCGGCGCCGGGCCGGCGGGGTTGGCGGCGGCGCACCGCCTGGCCGCCGCCGGCGTCAAGGTGACCGTGCTCGAGGCGTCGAACGCGATCGGCGGCCGCACGCGCAGCGAGCGGGTCGGCGAGTTCACCGTCAACACCGGCGCCAGCTTCCTCACCACCTTCTACGACGCCACCCTGGCGCTGCTGCGGACGCTGGGCATCGGCAGCGAGGCGCCGGCGACCCAACTCGGCTCGATGGCCACCCCGTTCGGCAAGATCGAGATGGAGCTGAACGCGCCGCGCCGCATCCTGCGCTTCCCGCTGATCAGTCTCGGCGGCAAGCTGCGCACCGCCGCGATGTTCGCCGGCGCGGCGCTGCGCCGGCGCGTGCACGTGGCGCGGCCGACCCGCCTCGCCTGGCTCGATCGCGGCGAGACCCTCGAGCAGTGGGGCCGGCGCACGGTCGGCGACACGGCGTACCAGTACCTGCTGCGCACCGGCGTCGAGCCCTTCTTCTACATCGGCGCCGAGGAGCAGTCGGCGGCGCTCGGCAAGGCGCTGCTACGCCACGCGCTCGGCTGGCAGCTCCTGGTCGTGCCCGCGGGCATGGGGGCCATCTGCGACGCGCTGGCCGCCGGCATCGAGGTGCGCACCGGCTGCCAGGCCAGCGGCATCGAGCTGCGCGAGCGGTCGGTGGAGGTGTCCCACGCCGGCGGCGTCGTCGAGGCCGACGCCTGCATCCTCGCCGCGCCGGCGTCCGCCATCGCCCGACTCGACGGGCCGCTGGCAGCGGAGGACCGCGCCGATGTCGCCGCGGTGCGCACGATGCCCAACGTGGTCCTCTACTTCGGCTACGAACGCCCGATCACGGTGCAGTATCCGCTGGTCACCCCGGCCGGACCCGGCCGGCACGCGATCGCCCGCGTCCGCACCTGGTCGACGCTCTGCCCCGCCTACGTCCCCGAGGGCAAGGAACTGCTCGCCATCCAGGCGATGGGCTGGCGCAGCGCCGAGCTGCTCGACCGCGACCCCGGCCGCATCGCCGCGGCGCTGCGCGGCGACGCCGAGGAGGTGTTCGGCCGCCTCGCCGACCCCGACTGGGTCCGCCTCTATCCGCGTCCCGAGGGCACGGTGATCACCCAGCCCGGCCACTACCGCCGCATGGCCGCCTTCCTGCGTCGACCGCGCCGCCGGCTGTTCTATGCCGGCGACTGGCTCACCGGCTCGACCATCGAGGGCGCGGTGTGGTCGGGCGTCACCGCCGCCGACGCGCTGCTGAAGAGCGCCTGAGCGTGCCGGCCGTCGCCTACCTGCATCCACTGGCCGGCGCCGCGACGCTGGCGCTGCTGGTGTACGTCGGGTCCCTCGGCCTGACGCTGCGCACCGCGCGCCGCGACCGCGCCGCCCGCGCCGCGCGGCACGCGCGCTGGGCGCGCATCGCCTACCTCGCGGTGCTGTTGAGCTGGCTCGGCGGAGCGCTGTCGGTGCTGCTCGACCGCGACGACCTGACCCTCGCGGCGTCGCTGCACTTCCGCACCGGCACCGCGCTCGCCCTGCTGCTCACCGGCAGCGCGCTCACCGCCCGCGCCATGGCGCGCGGCTCGCGCGCCGCCCGCGACTGGCACCCCTGGCTGGGCGCCGCCGCGGTGCTCCTGGCCGCCGCGCACGCCGCGTCGGGCCTGCGGCTGACGCCGTGATGACGCGGCGCGCCGAGCACGCCGCGCCGCTCACGCCCAGGCCGTCTCGAGATCGCCCTTCCGCAGGCGGCCGGCGATGACGATCTGCTGGATCTCGCTCGAGCCGTCGTAGACGCGGCCGACGCGCAGGTCGCGCCACAGGCGGTCGATCATGTACTCGCCCTTGATGTAGCCGTAGCCGCCGAAGATCTGCATCGCGTCGTCCACGGTCTGCCACGCGCTCTCGGCGGCGAAGTACTTGGCGGTCGAGGATTCGCGGATCGACTGCCCGCCCTGATCGAGGATCCACGCCGAACGATAGACGACCAGGCGCGAGGCCTCGGTGCGCGCGCTCATCTGCGCCAGCCGGAAGGCCAGCGCCTGGTGCTCGATCAGCGGCTTGCCGAAGGTCTTGCGCTGCTCGGCATGCTCGACCGCCAGCTCGAGCGCCTTCTGCGCCGTGCCGACGCAGCGCGCGCTCAGCGTCGTCCGCCCCTCGGACAGACAGCGCTTGGCGTACTCCATGCCCTTGCCCTCCTCGCCGATCAGGGCGTCGGCGGGGATGCGGGCGTCCTCGAACACCACCTCGGAGATCTGCGACCCGCGGTGGCCGGTGGTGTCGAAGATCTGGCCGATCGAGACGCCGGGCGAGTCGGCATCGATGATGAACGCCGAGATGCCGGCCGCGGTGCGGGCGAAGGTCACGAAGTGGTGGGCGCGCGGCGCGTTGGTGATGAAGATCTTGTGGCCGTTGACGCGGTAGCCGTCGCCCGTGCGCTCGGCGCGGGTCTGCAGGCCGGCGGCGTCGGATCCCGACTGCGGCTCGGTCAGCGCGAACGAGCCGATCCACTCCCCGGTCGCCATCTTCGGCAGGTAGCGGCGCTTCTGCTCCTCGCTGGCGAAGCGCACGATGCCGACGCAGCCGATGCCGGTGTGGACGCTGATGAAGCTCGCCAGGCCCCACGGCCCGCGCCCGAGTTGCTCGTGGCAGAGCGTCTTCTGCACCACCGACAGGCCGAGCCCGCCGTACTCCTGCGGGATCGAGAGCCCGAGCAGGCCGACGTCGCGCGCCCCCTCGATCAGCTCGTGCGGCAGGGTGTCGGTGCGCTCGATCTCCTGCCATCCGGCATTGGCCTTCTCCTCGATGAAGTCGCGCACCGACTGCTGCAACAGGCGGTCCTCGGCCGAGATGCTGAAATCCATGGCGTCGCTCCTCAGGGAGCACGGGCCTCCCCGCCCGCGTTCCGAACCGGTTCGTTCTGGCAATCGCCCCGGCCCTTTGCAACACGTCGCGGCGCGCCGCGATGCGCGCCGCGCGCGCGGAGACCGGCGAGGTCGGCGGCGGCGGGCGGACCGCGCGCGCGGCGGCGCTTCGCGACCGCTGGGGGTGGCTGGCGCCGCGGCGCGGCGGTCAGGGTCGGCAGCGCCGCCGCCGTGGAGCAGCGCCGCCCCGCGGACCGCGATCAGCTCGCAGCCGGGCGGGCGCCCCGGTGCAAGGTGACGGCGGCGCGTGCTCGGGGCGGCGCCGTCGGTCAATCGCGGCATTGGCGCCGGGCGCGGAGTGCCGCAGGCGGCCCGCCGCGCGGGCGACGGCGCGCCTGGGGCGCCGCCGCGGCCTCCTCGCCGCTGCCCAGCGGGTGGTCGATGACCGGCAGGCGCATGCCGAGCGCGCGTTCGATGTCCGCCATCTGGTAGGCGTCGTCCGGAGCGACGAAGGTGATCACCTGGCCGGTGGCGCCGGCGCGCGCCGTGCGGCCGGCGCGATGGATGTAGTCGTCCGAGGTGCGCGGCACGTCGAAGTTGACGACGTGCGAGATGCCGCTGATGTCGAGGCCGCGGCCGGCGACGTCGGTGGCGACCAGCACCGGGAAGTCGCCGCGGCGGAAGGCCTCGAGCGCCTCGCTGCGCTCCGGCTGACTGCGGTCGGAATGGATGCTGGTGCTCGGCACGCCGCCGCGCGTGATGCCGCGCGCCAGGCGATCGGCGTCGACCTTGCGCTTGACGAAGACGATCACCGAGCGCATGTCGCCGCCGGGGCGCAGCAGGCTGCTGAGCAGCGCCGCCTTGCGACCCTGGCTGATGCGATACGTCTGATGATCGATGCGCTCGGCGGGGCGCTGGCGGTCGACGGTGACGGTGACCGGATCGCGCAGGATGCTGGCGGCGAGATCGAGGATGCGCGGCGACAGCGTGGCCGAGAACAGCAGCGTCTGCCGCTCGGCCGGCAGCGCGGCGAGGATGCGCTGCACGTCCGGCAGGAAGCCCATGTCGAGCATGCGGTCGGCCTCGTCGAGCACGACGACCTCGACGTTGCCGAGCTTGGCGGTGTTGAAGCGCATGTGGTCGAGCAGCCGGCCGGGGGTGGCGACGACGATGTCGCTGCCCTGCTTGAGCGCGTGCTCCTGCGGCCCCATGTCGACGCCGCCGACCACCGAGACGGCGCTGAGGCCGAGGTGATAGCCGAGGGCGAGCGCCTGCTCGTCGATCTGCATCGCCAACTCGCGCGTCGGCGACAGGATCAGCGCCCGGCAGCCGTCGGGCCGGGGCTCCGCCAGGCGCTGCAGGATGGGCAGCAGGAACGCGGCGGTCTTGCCGGTGCCGGTGGCGGCGCAGCCGATCAGGTCGCGGCCGGTGAGGATGACCGGAATGGCCTTGGCCTGGATGGGGGTGGCCTGGGTGTAGCCCATGTCCGCCACGGCGTCGGCCAGGGCGGGGACCAGGCCAAGGTGTTCAATCGATGTGCTCATGCTTCTCCGATGTCTGCGGACGGCCCGGGCCCTCGTGAGGCTGCAGGGGCCGTCGCTGCACTCCCCGCGGCCGCGTCCGCAGGCTCTGCGACGCCGCACGGCGGGGGTGGGGTGGTATTCAACTTCTTCCACCTGTCGCACATGCGACCGCGCAATGCGAGCCCCGGAGCCCCAGGGGCGGGATGTCTCGCCCGCGTCCGCCGTCCCCGCGATGCCCGACGGGTCGCCGGCGCATTCAGCAGGCGGCGCGCAGCCGGGCGATGACCGCCGGGTGGGCGCGGACCCGCAGATGGCGGCCGGCATCGTCGCAGCGCTCGTCGAGCACCCGGCAGGCGGCGTGCACGTCGCCGACCAGGCGCTGCCGCGCGTAGGGGATGAGCAGCTCGGCTTCGACGAAATCGCGCTCGAAGAACTGCACGATGCGGGCGCGCAGCGCGGCGACGTCGTCGGGCAGGCGCGCCGACAGCAGCAGGGCGTCGGGATAGGCGGCGCGCAGATCGTCGCGGCGCGCGGCGTCGAGGCGGTCCGCCTTGTTGAGCACCAGCAGGCGCGGCTGGTCGGCGGCGCCGATCTCCGCCAGCACCTGCGCGGTGACGGCGATCTGCGCCGGGAAGTCGGGGTCGGCGGCGTCGACGACGTGCACCAGCAGCGACGCCTCGCGCGCCTCGTCGAGCGTCGAACGGAACGAGGCGACCAGGTCGTGCGGCAGTTTCTTGATGAAGCCGACCGTGTCGCTGACCAGGATGCGCGGCACGCTCTCCGGCTGCAGCGCCCGCACCGTGGTGTCCAGCGTGGCGAAGAGCTGATCGGCGACCAGCGGCTCGCTGCTGGTCAGGGCGCGCATCAGCGAGGACTTGCCGGCGTTGGTGTAGCCGACGATGGCCACCGTCGCCTGGTCGGCGCGGCGGCGACGGCGGGTGACCGCGTCCTGCTCGATCGCCGCCAGCTCGCGGCGCAACTGCGCGATGCGGTCGCGCACCTTGCGCCGGTCGAGCTCGATCTGCGACTCGCCGGCGCCCTTGCCGCCGATGCCGCCGCCCTGCCGGTCGGCGCCGCCGCCCTCGCGCAGGCGCGGCGCCATGTAGGCCAGGCGCGCGATCTCCACCTGCAGGCGCGCCTCGCGGCTGCGCGCGTGGCGGTGGAAGATGGCGAGAATGACGGCGCTGCGGTCGAGCACCTCGGCGCCGGTGGCGCGTTCGAGATTGCGCGCCTGCGACGGCGAGATCTCGTGGTCGACGACGACGACGCTGGCCCGCGCGGCGGGAGGCTCGCTCGCCGCGTCGGCCGCGCCGTCGACCTCGTCGGCGGCCCTGTCGTCGGCCTCGACCGCGCCGTCGTCGCCCTCGCCGTCCTCGAGCGGCCGGCCGCCGCGCCGCTGGCGATGGCTCGGCACGCCCGAGGGCACGACGCCGCTGCCGCCGGTGAGCCGCGCCAGCTCGCGCAGCTTGCCGGCGCCGACCACGGCGGCGGGGGCGAGCGCGGCGCGCTTCTGGCTGATCCGCGCCACCACCTGCAGGCCGAGCGTCTTGGCCAGGCGGCCGAGCTCGGTCAGCGACGCGGCGTGTTCGGCGTCGTCGACGCCGGGGAGCTGGACGCCGAGCAGGACGGCGCGCGGCGATTCGTCGGCGGGCATCGCCGGACCATCGCTGGCGGCGTCGGGCGATGCAACCGGGCGCCCCCCGGGCGGGCGGCCACCGGCGACGCGCCGCCCTGCTGACCTTCGTCATCTCGATCCCTGACCAACGTCAGCGCATCGGCCGCCGCTCTCGGTCCAAATGGCGCGCTTCGATCGAAGCCGGACCCGCGGGGTGCGGGGCCGGAGGCAGAGGGGGGAGCCCGTGGCATTGCTGAAGAGGGTCGGTCGCGCGGCCGGGTGCGGCCTGTTCGCGCTGACGCTGGCGGCGCCGGTCGAGGCGGGCGCGCAGGACGTGGCGCGGGGCGCCCAACTGTTCGACACCTGCGTCCCCTGCCACGGCGCCAACGGCGCCGGCAGCCTCGACCGCCGCGCGCCGGTGATCGCGGCGCTGCCCGCCTGGTACGTCGCGACCCAGATCGGCAACTTCAAGGCCGGGCGGCGCGGCTATCACCCCGACGACGCCGCCGGCCTGCAGATGCGGCCGATGGCGATGGCGCTGTTCACCGACGCCGACGTGCAGGCGGTCGCCGCCTACGTCGCCACCCTGCCGCCGGTGCCGCCGACCGACGTCGGCGGCGGCGACGCCGGGCGCGGCCAGACAGCCTATGCCGTCTGCCTCGCCTGCCACGGCCCCGACGGCATGGGCAACGAGCAGTTGAAGGCGCCGCCGATCGCCCGCCAGGGCGACTGGTACCTGGTCGCCCAGCTCGACAACTTCAAGAGCGGCCGGCGCGGCAGCGCCGAGGGCGACGTCACCGGCATGCAGATGCGCGGCATGTCGGCGACCCTGGCCGACCAGCAGGCGGTGCAGGACGTCGCGGCGTACGTCCGCACGCTGCGCAAGTGACACGGGACGCGAGGAGCGGCGGCGATGGCCAAGGGTCCGATCGACGAACACACGGCGCGCAGCGTCTTCTGGATCGCCGTCGGCGGCTGCCTGGCGTTCGCCCTGTGCAGCTTCATCTTCGTGCTGCGCTGAGCGCGGCGCGCGACGAGGACATGCGATGATCGAGTGGCTGGTGCCCGAGGCCTCGACCTACGCGCGCGACATCGACTGGCTGTTCACGAGCATCTTCCTCACCGTGGGCTTCTGGTTCCTGCTCGCGCAGGCCGTCTTCTTCTGGCTGCTGTTCCGCTTCCGCAGGCGCGATGGCGTGCCGGCGCAGTACATCACCGGCGAGGAGAAGGCCGAGAAGCGCTGGATCTCGATCCCGCACGCGCTGGTCATCGCCTGCGACGTCTTCCTCATCGCCGCCACCGTGATGGTGTGGCGCAACGTCAAGCAGGTGCTGCCGCCGGCCGACGAGACCATCCGCGTCATCGGCCAGCAGTGGGCGTGGACCTTCGTCCACCCCGGCCCCGACCAGCAGCTCGGCACCGAGGACGACGTCACCGAGGTCAACGAGCTGCACGTGACGAACGGCACCGTCTACCACTTCGAGCTGACCTCGAAGGACGTCCTGCACAGCTTCTCGGTGCCGGCCTTCCGCCTGAAACAGGACGCCGTCCCCGGGCGCATCATCACCGGCTGGTTCCAGCCCACCACCATCGGCCAGTACGACATCCAGTGCGCCGAGATCTGCGGCATCGGCCACGCGCTGATGCCGGCGCGCCTGTACGTCGAGACCGAGTCGGCGCACGCCGCCTGGCTGCGCGACCGCCAGGCGTGAGCGGGTCGCAGGAGGATCGACCGCGATGAGCCACGACACCGCCGCCCACGCCGCCGCGCACGGCAGCGTCTGGCGCCGCTGGGTCTTCTCCACCGACCACAAGGTGATCGGCTGCCAGTACCTGTTCACCGGCATGGCCATGGCCGTCATCGGCGGCCTGATGTCCTACGTCTTCCGCATGCAGCTCGCCTGGCCCGACGCCCCGGTGCCGGGCTACGGCGTCGTCTCCCCGGGGGAGTACAACGCCCTCGTCACCAACCACGGCTCGATCATGATCTTCTGGGTGGCGATGCCGGTGCTGATCGCGGCGCTCGGCAACTTCCTCATCCCGCTGATGATCGGCTGCGACGACATGGTGTTCCCGCGCCTGAACCGCCTCTCGTACCAGATCTTCCTGCTCAGCGCGCTGGTGCTGCTGGGCTCGCTGGCGGTGCCGGGCGGCGGCTTCGGCGGCGCCTGGACCTCCTACCCGCCGCTGTCGGCCAAGGGCGCCTACAACCTCACGCCCTACGGCGCGCCGTTGTGGCTCGTCGCCGTGGCGCTCGAGTTCGTCGCCTTCCTGCTCGGCGGCATCAACTTCGTCACCACGGTGATGAACGCGCGCGCGCCGGGCATGAAGGCGAGCTACATCCCGATGGTGGTGTGGATGATCATCATCGCCAGCATCCTCTTCATGGCCTCGGTCGGGCCGCTGGTCGCCGGCGCGGTGATGCTGCTCTTCGACCAGATCCTGGGCACCCGGTTCTTCGATCCGGCCGGCGGCGGCGATCCGCTGCTCTGGCAGCACCTCTTCTGGTTCTTCGGCCACCCCGAGGTGTACGTGGTGCTGCTGCCGGCGATGGGCATCGTGGCCGAGATCATCACCGTCTTCTCGCGCAAGAAGCTGTTCGCCTACAACACCGTCCTCCTCACCGCCGCCGGCACCGGCGTGCTGAGCTTTCTCGTCTGGGCGCACCACCAGTTCGTCGCCGGCATCGATCCGCGCATGGCGCACCTGTTCACGGTGACGACGCTGCTGATCTCGATCCCCATCGCCGAGATGACCTTCGTCTTCATCGCCACGCTGTACGGCGGCTCGATCACCTTCCCGACGCCGATGCTGTTCGCCCTCGCCTTCATCGCCGAGTTCCTCATCGGCGGCGTCACCGGCATCTTCCTCGGCTCGAGCGGCACCGACATCTACCTGCACGACACCTACTTCGTGCTGGCGCACTTCCACTACACCTTCTTCCCCATCGCCATCATCGCCACCTTCGCGGCGCTCTACTTCTGGTTCCCGAAGATGTTCGGCCGCATGATGAACGACACGCTGGGGAAGATTCACTTCTGGGGCACGGTGATCCCCTTCAACTTCATCTTCATCCCGCTGTTCATCACCGGCATGGGCGGCGACCACCGGCGCATCTACAGCTACGAGAACTTCCCCATGCAGATGACGCCGTTCCTGCAGGAGCTGCGCATCGTCGCGACGGTGTCGCTGGTGATCCTGCTGCTCTTCCAGGTGGTGTTCCTGTTCAACTTCTTCTGGAGCCTGTTCCGCGGGCCCAAGGCGCCGGCCAATCCCTGGCGCGCGAACACGCTGGAATGGACGGCGCCGTCGCCGCCGCCGCACGGCAATTTCGCCACCATGCCCAGCGTCTACCGCGGCCCGTACGAGTACAGCGTCCCCGGACGCGCCGACGACTACTGGCCGCAGCACGTCGCCAACTGACCCCGGAGGCCCGATGTCCGCCGCTCACGTCCCCCTCGCCACCACCCGCAGCGCCACCGGCATCCCCACCGGACGCCTCGCGGTGTGGTGGGTGCTCGCCTCGGAGATCGTCATCTTCGGCGGCCTGCTCGCCGCCTACGTGATGTTCCGGCTCCACCACCCGCACTGGCACGCGGAAGCCTCGCACACCAACACCTGGGCGGGCGGCTTCAACACCGTGGTGCTGCTGACGTCGAGCCTCTTCGCCGTGCTCGCCCACCAGGCGGCGCTGCGCGGCGACGGCCCCAGGGCCGCGCGCCTGCTCTACGCCACGATCGGCGGCGCGGCGATCTTCCTGCTGGTGAAGGCGTTCGAGTGGAGCACCGAGATCTCGCACGGCTTCACGCTGTTCCGCGACACCTTCTGGTCCTTCTACTACACCGCCACCGGCCTGCACGGCGTGCACGTCGTCGTCGGCATGATCCTGATGACGCTGATCGCCGCCGACGCCCGGCGCGACCGCAACCTGCACCGCGTCGAGCTGATCGGCACCTACTGGCACTTCGTCGACGCGGTGTGGATCTTCCTCTTCCCCCTCTTCTACATCGCCCGCTGAGACCGACCATGAGCGAATCGAACGCGGCGCACGGCGCGCACGAGACCAACTACGTCAGGATCTACGGCATCCTGCTGGCGCTCTTCGTCATCAGCGTGCTGGGGCCGACGCTCGGCATCGAGGCGGTGACGCTGATCACCGCCTTCGGGCTGGCGGTCGTCAAGGCGACCATGGTCGCCGGCTACTTCATGCACCTCAACGTCGAGAAGCGGTACATCTGGTACATCCTGCTCGCCATGCTGGTGTTCATCCTGGTGTTGTTCGCCGGCGTGGCGCCCGACGTGATGAAGAGCAGCGGCCAGAACTGGCGCGACGCCAGCGGCTTCGTGCCGCCGACGCCGCCGGTCCACCACTGAGGTCCACGGTGGCGCGGACGATGGCGGTGGCGGCGGCGCCGGGACGAACGGCGCGCGAGCGCGGCGCGGTGCTGCCCAACGGCGTCGCCGGCATGCTCATCTTCGTCGTCGCCGAGCTGATGTTCTTCGCCGGCCTCGGCACGGCCTTCGCCGTCGCCCGCGCCGGCGCGACGATGTGGCCGCCGCTCGGCCAGCCGCGCCTGCCGGTCGAGGTGACCGCGCTCAACACCCTGGTCCTGCTCGCCAGCGGCGCCTGCCTCGCCCGCGCCCACGTCGCCAGCGCCCGCCGCGAGGCGAGCGTCGGCCGCTGGCTCACCGGCGCGATGCTGCTCGGCGCGACCTTCGTCACCGTGCAGGGCGTCGAGTGGACCCGCCTGATCCGCTTCGGCCTGACGATGACGTCGAGCAGCTACGGCGCGTTCTTCTACCTCATCGTCGGCGCCCACGCCCTGCACGCGCTGGCGGCCATCCTCGGCCTCGCCTGGACCCGGGCCCGGCTGGCGGCGGGGACGCTGACGCCGAGCGCCCTGTGGGCGGCGGAGATCTTCTGGGGGTTCGTCGTCGGCGTGTGGCCCTTCCTGTACGTCGCCGTCTACCTGGCCTGAGCCGATGCCGCGCCGCCTCGTGCACGCCGTCCCGGCCGCCGCGCTCGTCGTCCTGCCGCGCCTCGCCCTCGCCTGCCCGGTGTGCATGGCAGCCGACGCCCGCCGCATGGACGCCTACGTGGCAACCACGGCCCTGCTGTCGCTGCTGCCGCTGGCCGCCATCGGCGGCATCGCCTGGCTGATCTGGCGGCGCGCCAACGCCGGCGAAGCCGGAGCGCCGGTGACGCCGCCGCGCGACCGCGACGAAACGACCCGGCGCCCGCCACCGCGCCCGCGTCTGCGGCCCGAGCCGTAGCGGCGACATCGAGACCGGCCGGCATCGCGGGCGGCGCCGCCTGCCGCGCCCGACGATGCCGTCGGCATCGACGTCCCTCGGGCAGGGCAGACACCGTTCCGCGAAATGGGCGGCGGCGATCGGGCGCATGAGCGTCTGCAGCATCGGTCTCCTCACGTGCACACGGTGGGCGCCGGCGCCGGTCTGCGGCTCTCCCGCCCCCGGACACCGCCGCGGGCGAGCGGGCCGTCCGCGTGGAACGGCCCGCTCGCGTGGTCGGATCAGGCGGGATCGAGGACGACGGCGATCGTGATGTCCGCGCCAGGGGAGACCGTGACCGGCCGATTCGGCGCGTGCCGGAAGCCGGGCCAGTCGCCGAGCTCGACGAGGACGTAGTCGCCGGCGGGCACGAAGGCGAACGTCTTCGTTTCCGCGCTGTCGTCGCAGGTCCACGGGAGCGGCGCGAGCTGGCCCGGCTCGCCGCCGCCGATGTCGGTGAACAGCCAGAAGAAGCAGGCGACGGGAACCACCGGGACGCCGTTGCCGTCGCTCGCCGTCACCGTGACCGCTCCCGGCGGCGTGACCGCGAGCGTGACGGTCTGATCCTCCCGGGTCATCAGGATCGCGAGGTCGCCACTGTCCTGCCATCCCGGCGTCGGCAGCGTGGGCCGGATCAGGACCTCGCCCGGATCGACGAGATCGGTCACCAGCTCGCCGTTGGCGATGCCATCGAGATCGAACTGGGCGCCGTCGGCGATGCTTGCGATGTGGGCATCGGACTGGCCAGGGGCATGGGAGAAGATGTCGACCCACGCGTTGGGCACCGGCTCCTGGGTCAGGGCGTTGACGACGCGCACCGTCAGCACGCCGCGCTTCTCGTGAACGACGTCGAGCTGGGCCACCTGTCCGCCGGCGACGAAGATGCTGCGGTCGGCGACGCGGCTGTAGCCGGCCGGTGCCGCCGTCTCGCGCAGCAGGATGTCGCCCTGCGAGATCCAGGGCAGGACGATGACGCCGGTGTGGGTCCCGTCGCACCCGGCGATCACATGGCCCGGCCACGAGGCTTCGAAGCAGGCGCCCGGGACCGGCTGTCCCTGGCCGTCGACGGCGTGGACCTCGATGAGGCCGGTGGGAAACGTCTCGATCGCGACCGTCGTGACCTCGCCGGCGGCAATCGTCACCACCCGGTCGGCCACCAGGCCCAGGCCGTTGTCGTTTCCGGTGTTGGCCAGCACGTAGCGGCCCGGGGGCAGGGGCGAGAGCCAGCCTCCCGGACCGTACACGTACCCCGGGAAGGTGGTGGCCAGCCATTGCCCGCGCGAGTCGTCGTCCGTCGCGGCGAAGAGATCGAACCAGATCCGATTCGCGGGGAAACTGATCGGCTCGCCGTTCTCGAACGCCAGGATCCAGAGCGCGCCGGTCGTCAGCGCCGCGTCGGGGTCGCAGTAGTCGCCGACGCCATTGCCGTTCTGGTCGGCCTGATCGGGGTTGACGATGTGCGGGCAGTTGTCGATCTCGTCGGCAACCCCATCGCCGTCGTCGTCGACCGGACTGCCGTTGCCGGGCGTCGCCGTCGCGGTCGGCGTCGCGGTCTCCGTCGATCGCTCCGTCGCGGTAGCCGTCGCCGCCTGCGTCGGCGTCGTGGTCGGCTCCTCGGTCGGCTCGATGGTCGCCGTCCAGGTGGGCATCGCCGTCGCCGTCGCCGTGAGCGGGCTCGACGTCCAGGTCCAGCGCGGCGTCCTGGTCGGCCGCGGGGTGCGCGTCGGCCGTCGCGTGTTGGTCGGCCGCGGGGTGTTGGTCGGCCGTGACGTGTTGGTCGGCCGTGGCGTGTTGGTCGGGCGCAAGGTCTTCGTCGGCGTCGGCGTCTTGTTCGCCTTGCCGCTGGCGTCCGCCCGGACGGCGGTCGGCGTGTCGGAGCAGGATGCGGAACCGGGGAGGCTCGCCGCGGCGAGCGCGGCGGTGCTGACCGCGCCCGCCAACAGGCCGGCCGCGATGGCGCGGAGGGCCACCCCTGGGATGCCGATGATGCGTCTGCGCTGCGCTGTCCTTTCCATCGTTCTCTCCTCCGTGCTGATCTGAGCGGTGGGCCCTGCCGACCGCGACGCGGTGGGCGTGGGCAGTGTCCTGTCGATGGGGGTCATTCGTCCGCCTCCTCCAGGCCCGACTCGCCGGCGCGGCACGCCAGGATCCGGCGCATGATCGCGATCAGGCCGTCCATGGAGCTGAAGTTGCCGCCGTCGATCGACGACAGATGCTGCACCCGGCCCCTGAAGTCGCCCGGCGCCAGCGAGCAGTCGGGGCTGACTCGAACCACGAAGACGCGCTGGGTCGTGGCGCGGGCGTCTGACGATTGCGGCTCGGCGAGGGCGGGGGGCGGTTCCGCGGCGGCCTGACGGCGGGTCGAGGGCACGTGGTTGCTCATGGGCGCCGTCAATAGCCCCGCCGCGCCGCCGGCGTATCGACGAAACCTGGCAATTTCTTGGAAGCATTCTGGAAACCCGGCGCGCGGCGGCAGGAGCCGAGGGCGGCGCCGGGCCGCCGGCCGACCACATCGCAAATTGACGGCGGCGCGCCGCCCGGCCTACCGTCCGCCCGATGGAAGGTCGGCGGACGCCGTCGAACGCGCCGATTCGCATCGACTTCGTGGCCGAACGGCTGTGGCGCGGCGAGCGAGCCGTACGCCTGCGGCCGAAGTCGTGGGCCGTGCTGCGCGAGCTCGCCACGCGCCCCGGCATCCTGGTCACCAAGGATCACCTGCTCGATGCCGTCTGGCCCGGCATCGCCGTGACCGAGGGGACGCTCAACAAGTCGATCGGCGAATTGCGCGACGCCCTCGGCGACGACCGCCGCGCGCCCCGCTTCATCGAGACCGTCGCGCGGCGCGGCTTTCGGTGGATCGCGGAGACCGCCGACGTGATCGTGGCCGCGACCGCCGATGCGCCGGCCGCCGACACGCGCGGCGGCCACCTCCCACCCCGGTCGGCACCCGGTCTCATCGCCCGGGACGCCGAGCTGGCGGCGCTCCACCGCCATCTCGCCGCCGCGCTGGAGCGCCACCGACAGGTCGTCTTCGTCACCGCCGAGGCCGGGGGCGGCAAGACGACGCTGGTGGATGCCTTCCTCGCAGGGCTGGACGACGCGCTCGCGCCGGGCGCCGTCGTCTCGGCGCTCGGCCAATGCATCGAGTCCTTTGGACAGCACGAGCCGTATCGGCCACTGCTCGAAGCGCTCGAGCAGTTGGCGCAGGGCGCCGGCGCGCCTCGCATCGTCGATGCGCTCCGGCGGCACGCGCCGAGCTGGCTGGCGCAGATGCCGTCGCTGCGCGACCGCGCCGCCGCCGCGTCGCTACCGGAGCCGATGCGAGCCGCTCCCGTGATGCGCGAGCTCGCGGCCGCCCTCGACGAGATCGCGGCGACCCAGCCACTGGTGCTCGTCATCGAGGATGCGCATTGGGCCGACCTGGCGACGACGGACGTGCTCAACCTGCTGGCGCGCCGGCGCCAACCCGCGGCGCTGATGGTCATCGTGACGCTGCGCGGCGCCGACATCGTCGCCGTCGATCACCCCATCCTGGGCGTCAAGACGGAGCTGGCGAACAAGCGCCTGGCGAGCGAGATCCCTCTCGCTCCATTCTCGGAGGCGTCGGTGCGCGCGTACCTGGCGGAGCGCTGCCCCGGCGCGTCGTTCGGCGACCAGGTGGTGCGCTGGCTCTCGTATCAGACGGGGGGCAATCCGTTCTTCGTCTCGGCGGTCGTCGACGACCTGCTGGCGCAGGGCCTGCTGGCGGAATCCGCCGCCGGCCGGTCGCTGGCAGGCGATGTGGACGAGCTGCGGCGGGCCATTCCGGACAGCCTCCGCACGTTTCTCGAGCGCCAGCTCTCGCGGCTGTCAGCCGCGGAGCTGGCGCTGGCCGAGGCCGCCAGCGTCGCGACCGGTCCGCTCACGACGGCGGCGCTCGCCGCCCTGCGCGGCGAGAGCGCGGAACGCATCGAGGAGCTGTGGCAGGGGCTGGCGTCGCGCGGACGGATCTTCCGTCCGAGCAGCGATGCCGGCGCAGCGCGGGACGTGCACGGTCCGGCGATCGAGTTCGTGCACGGGCTCGTCCAGCACGTGTTGTACGATCGCCTACCGCCGACCCGTCGCCGGCACCTGCACCGGCGCGTCGCCGAGCAGATGGAAATGGGTGGCGGCGTCGACGACCTCGCGCCGCAGCTCGCCTTCCATTACGAGCGCGCCGGCGACGTCCCTCGCGCCATCCACTACCTCCGCGCGGCCGCCGATGCCGCCGTGCAGCGCGGCGCGCCGGGCGACGCCGCAGCGATGCGCGAGCGGGTCCTCGACCTCATCGAGCGATCCCCGGGGCTGGCGGATCGGGACACCGAACGCATCACCGCGCGCCTGGCGCTCGCCCACGCCCGCCAGCTCGCCCTCGGGTTCGTCGACGCGCGGGTCGGCACGCTGTTCGAGGACGCGCGCGCGCTCGCCGAGGCCGCTCAGACCCCCGCCCTGCAGTTCGTCGCAGCGGCGGGACTGGCCACGGCCCTCACCTTCGCCGCGCGCTATCAGGACGCCTCCGCCATCAACCGCCAGCTCGTCGATCTCGCCAACGGCATGGGCATGCCGCCGATGAAGCAGGCGGCCTACTTCTGCGCCGGCAGCGTGCGCTATCGACTCGGCGAGCTCGCGGCGGCCGGCGCCGACCTGGAGGAGAGTCTGCGCTGCGACAGCATTCCGGCCTCGGCCATGGGCGTCGATCTCAGAGCGACGGCGCTCGTGGTCTCCGCGCTGGTGGCCGGCAAGCGCGGGTTGCCCGATACGGCGCGGCGCCTGGCGCGCGAGGCGATCGCCGCGGCGTCGGCAAGCGGCGCGTACAACGAATCGACGATTCGCATCCTGGCGGTGGAGGTGCAGGCGATCCTGCGCGACGCGACCGGCGCCCGCAGCTCGATCGAGCGCGCCATGGGGCTGGCCACGCACCACGGCTTCGCCGGCTGGCTCGAACGCGCCCGGTTCCTGTCCGGATGGCTGCTCGCCCGCGAGGGGCGTCTCGATGATGGCCTCGCGGCCATGCGCGCGGCGCTGGCGGGACAGCGCGAGACCGGGGAGGTGTTCGACCGCTCGGAGCTCTGCTGCCTGCTGGCGGACGAGCTGCTGCGCGGCGATCGTCCCGGCGCCGAGGAGGTGGTTCACGACGGGCTGCAGTTCGCGACCCAGTCGGGCGAGGCGCACTCGGAGCCGGAGCTCTATCGACTGCTGGCCGAGGCGCAGATGCGGGGGGCCCGCGATGCCGGCGCGGCGGAGGCGCATCTGCGGCACGCCATCGCGCTGGCGAGGAGCCGAGGAGCGCGCTGGTACGAGCTGCGCGCCGCCACCAGTCTCGCCCGCCTGCTGCAGGCCCGCGGCCGCGGCGCCGCGGAGCGCGCCGCGCTCGCGGCGCTCTGCGACACATTCCGAGAGGGCGACGGCCTGCCCGACCTGCTCGCGGCGCGCGCGCTGCCGGCGGCGCCGGCGCGGCGCCGGCGCCGCCGGGATGGTTCGTAGGGCGCAGCCCGCATCGCAACGGCGCGCCCGTCAGGCGGACGACCACCCGGTCATCTGCTCGCTGCGCGCCCACAGCTCGCGCGCCAGGTGCGCGTCCCGGGCGACCCGGCTCGGCGCGCGCTCCTGGCAATCGTCGTAGTAGCGCCCGCTCTCGGCGGCGAGGGCGGGAGCGGTGGCGCAGTGCAACGTCGTCGCGGCGCCCTCCTCCGACGAGATCATGAACCGCTTCATGACCCAGGCGACCGGGGCCGGAATGCGCCGCCAGACGTCGGTGGCCACCACGCCCGGATGCAGGGCATAGGTGGTGACCCCGGTGCCCTCGAGGCGCCGCGCCAGCTCGCTGGAGAAGAGGACGTTGGCCAGCTTCGACACGGCGTACTCCGGCAGCCCGGTCAGCGAGGACGTCGCCCGGCGCGCCGCGGCGAAGTCGATGCCCTGCTTGGCATCGACGTGCGCCTTGCTGGCGACGGTGACGACGCGGGCGGGGGCCGAGGCGCGCAGGCGGTCGAGCAGCAGGGCCGTGAACAGGAACGGGCCGAGGTGGTTGACCCCGAACTGCAGCTCGAAACCGTCCTCGGTCAGACCGCGCTGGCCGGCGAGCCCGGCGTTGTTGATCAGGACGTGGAGCGGCCGGTCGCGGGCCAGCAGCGCCGCGGCGCTCTCGCGCACCCGCGCCAGGCTGCCCAGCTCCAGCGGATGGACCTCGACGCGCGCGTTGCCGGTTGCGGCCCGGATCGCCTCCGCCACCGGCTCGCCCTTCTCGCGCGAGCGCGCCGTCAGCACGACGTGCGCGCCGCGCCGCGCCAGCTCGAGCGCCGTGACCCGACCGATGCCTGAGGTCGCCCCGGTGACGACGCAGACCTTGCCTTCAATGTCCCATGCGCGGCTCATCGCCTCCTCCCTCTCGCCCCCTACCACGTTGGGAGCCCGATCCGCCGCTCCCCCGCCGCGCCTCCGTCGCGCCGCCGCGGCCGGCGCGCTTGGCGGTCGAAAACGGACGCGATAGGGAGCGCTCATGCCGAAGCGACGCGACGCGATCCGCATGACCGACGAGGAGCTCTGGCCGTTCATCGAGGGCCGCAAGAGTCTCCAGGTCGCCACCCTCAACAAGGACGGCACGCCGCAGCTCACCACGCTGTGGTTCGCGGTGGTCGACGGCGCCATCGTCTTCGAGACGTTCACCAAGTCGCAGAAGGTGGTGAACCTCCGGCGCGACCCGCGCATCGCCGTGCTGGTCGAGGACGGCACCACCTACGACGAGCTGCGCGGCGTCTCCATCAACGGGCACGCCGAGTTGGTCGACGATCCGATCGCGGTCGAGCGCTACGCCGCCCACATCCTGCGCCGCAACAACCCCGAGATGCCGGAGGACATGGTCCCGCAGGCGGCGAAGATGATGGCGCAGAAGCGCACGGTCGTCATCGTCCGGCCGGCGCGCATCGCGAGTTGGGACCACCGCAAGCTCGGCGGCGCGTACTGAGCCCGCCACACGCGGCGTTGCCCGTCCGGCGCCGCGTCGCGGGAGCGGCGGCGCTCAGAGGCGGCGCAGGAAGGGCACCAGCACCTCCGCCAGCGCCTCCGGCTGCTCCAGGTGCGGGTGGTGGGCGCTGCCGCGGATGACGGCGCGGCTGGCGCGCAGCGCCGCCAGGCGCTCGGCGAGATCCGCCAACCGCACCCAACTGTCGTCGCCTTCGACGTAGAGCACCGGACAGGCGATCCGCTGCCAGAAGGCGCGCGCCTGCGCCGCGTAGTAGGGCTGCGGCGAGCGCGTCTGGTGCAGGGGATCGAACTTCCACGCCCGACCCGCGCCGGCGGAACGCGTCCCGTGCTCGGCGAGCAGCGTCAGCGCCGCCTCGGACAGCCGCGGATAGCGCGCGCGCAGCCGGCCGCGCACCTCCGCCGGCGCGAGCGGCGGGCGCGGCCGCGCCGTGGCGCGGGCGAGGTCGGCGAGCCACTGCGCGTAGCGCGGCGGCGCCTCGGCGGGATCGACGTCCGGCGGTCCCAGCCCCTCGATCGACACCACCGCCGCCACCCGCTCCGGGGCGGTGCCCGCGTAGAGCAGCGCGGCGTTGCCGCCCATCGAGTGCGCCACCAGCGCGGCGCGCCCGCCGAGCGCCAGCACGATGCCGTCGAGATCGGCGACGTAGTCGGCGAAGTGGTAGTAGCCGCCGGCGCCGACCCATTCGGAATCGCCGTGACCGCGCCAGTCGGGCGCGTAGACGTGCAGCCCCGCCGCCGCCAGCCGCGGCGCCACCAGCTCCCAGACGTGGGCGTGCTCGAGGAAGCCGTGCAGCAGCAGCACCACCCGGTCGCCGCTCCCCCACTCCAGCAGGTGATGGCGGAGGCGATTGGCGGTCAGGTGGAGCGAACGCATGCCGCAACGCGGGGGTGGGCGCCCCTGCCCCCACCCCGGCCGCTCACCGCGGCGCCCGCACCAGCAGCACCGGACAGGTGGCGTGGCGCGCGACCTTCTCGGCGACGCTGCCCATGACCAGTTGCGCGAGGTTGCTGCTGCCGTGGGTGGACATGACCACCAGGTCGGCGGCGAGGACGCGCGCCAGGTCGATCAGCTTGGCGTAGGGATCGCCGCCGAGGATGTGCAGCTCGCGCGGCGTCTCGGGCGGCAGGCAGGTGCCGGCGACGCCTTCCAGCAGGGCCCGCGCCTTGGCGTTGGCGTGCTCGACGACCACCCAGTGCTCGACCGCGTCCGGCTCGTAGATCGGGTCGAGCGGGTTCACCACGACGTGCGCGAGATGGATGACGCCGCCGGACCGCGCCGCCAGCCACGCCGCCTGCATCGCCGCCGGCGTGCAGTGATCCGAGAAGTCGATCGGCAGCAGGATGCGCTTGTACCCGTCGAACGTCTGCGCCATAGGCGCACCATTTAGATGATTGCGCCGGCCCGCGCCACGATCCCGTTCGCCGCCTGGCTCGCCGCGCTGCTGCTGGGCGCGAACGGCTGCACCAACGATCCCTATCCATCGGCCGATGCGGCCGCGAAGATCGTCTACGTCGCCTTCCAGGCGCCGCCCAAGACCCTCGACCCGCAGGTCTCGTACACGGTGATCGACCACGTCATCACCGGCAACGTCTTCGACACCCTGCTCGAGTACCACTACCTCGATCGCCCGTACCGCCTGATCCCGGGGCTCGCCGAGGCGGTGCCGCACGGCGAGGCGCGGCCCGAGGGACGGGTCGCCTACACCTTCCGCCTGCGCCCGGATCTGCGCTTCCAGGACGACCCGTGCTTCGCGCGCGGCGGCGGGGGGCAGACGACGCGCCGCATCGAGGCCGCCGACGTCGCCTTCGCGCTCGCCCGCATCGCCGACCCCGACGTCGGCAGCCCGGTGATCGACACCTTCGCCCGCCTGCGCGGCTTCCGCGACTTCTCCGAGCGGCTGCGCGCGGCGCGCGTCGACCCGGCGTTCGCGGCGCGGCCGGCGCACGAGCAGTACGCGGCGCTCGGCGGCATCGCCGGCGTGCGCGCGCTCGACCCGCTCACCCTCGAGATCGAGCTCGACCAGCCCTATCCGCAGATCGTCTACTGGTTCGCCATGCCGTTCACCGCGCCGATGGCCTGGGAGGCGGTCGCCGCCTACGACGGCCGCGACGGCCGGCCGCCGCTCGCCGACCACCCGGTCGGCGCCGGCCCCTTCCGCCTCGGCCACTACGACCGCCTGAACCGCATCGTCCTCGAGCGCAACGACAACTGGTACGGCATCACCCATCCCGAGTGGCGCGCCCCCGGCGCGGTGTATCCCGACCGCGGCGAGCCGCAGGACGCCGCCGACGGGCTGCTCGACCCGGCGATGGTCGGCCGCCCCCTTCCCTTCGTCGATCGCATCGAGCTGCGCCGCGATCCCGAGCTGGTGCCGGCGTTCATCAAGTTCATGCAGGGCTATTACGACACCTCGCCGATCATCACCGAGAGCTTCGACCGCATGGTGCAGCACGGCACCCTCACCCCGGCGATGCGGGCGATGGGTCTGCGGCTCGAGAAGACGGTGACCGCCGGCGTCTACTACGTCGGCTTCAACATGGACGACCCGCTGCTCGGCGCCGCCGCCGGCGCGCGCGGCGAGGCGCTGCGCCAGGCGATGAGCCTGGCGATCGACGGCGACGAATTCCTCCGCCTGTTCAGCAACGGCCGCGGCATCGCGGCGCAGTCGCCGCTGCCGCCCGGCATCTTCGGCTACGACGCGGCCTACCGGAACCCGTTCCGCCAGCCCGACCTCGGACGCGCGGCGCGGCGCCTGGCCGACGCCGGCTACCCGAACGGCATCGATCCGGCGACCGGCCGGCCGCTGCGGATCACCTTCGACGTCCACAACACCACCGCCCGCGCCCTGCTGCAGTTCCAGTTCCTGGTCGAGTCGTGGAAGCGCATCGGGCTCGACGTCGTCGTCGCCGCCACCGACTACAACCAGTTCCAGGACAAGGTGCGGCGCGGCGCCTACCAGCTCTTCACCTGGGGCTGGATCGCCGACTACCCGGACCCGGAGAACTTCCTCTTCCTGCTCTACGGGCCGATGGGCCGGCGGGCGAGCGGCGGCCCCAACACCGCCAACTTCGCCGACCCGGAGTACGACGCGCGCTTCGTCCGCATGCGCGGCCTGGAGGACGGCCCGGAGCGGGCGGCGCTGATCGCCGAGATGCGCGCCATCAGCGAGCGCCAACGGCCGTGGATCGAGCTCTACCATCCGGAGGACTACGGCGCGCATCACGGCTGGCTCGCCAACGTCAAGCCGCCGTCGCTCAGCCTGCCGGCGATGAAGTACTGGGACCTCGCTCCGGGCCCACGGGCCGCGCTGCGCCTCGCCTGGAACCGCCCGGTGCGCTGGCCGGCGTACGTGCTGCTCGGCCTGGTGGCGATCGCGATCGTGCCCAGCGTGCGGCGGCGCCGGCGCGGATGATGCCCGACCGACGACGCGGCGCCGCCGGCGGTGCCGCCGCTCGCCCCACCCGCCCCACCGGCGCGCGTCGATGCTGACCTACCTCCTCCGCCGCCTCGCCTTCGGCCTGCTGACGGTGCTCGGCGTGCTGCTGCTGCTGTTCGTGCTCTTCTTCCTCGTCGCGACGCCCGACGACGTGGCGCGCAAGGCACTCGGCGACAAGGCGATGCCGGAGGCGATCGAGCAGTGGAAGGCGAACCACGGCTACCTGCGGCCGCGCGCGTGGAATCCGGCGGCGCCGTTCGACACCATCCTCGCCGACCACCTGCGGCGCATGCTCACCTTCGACTTCGGCCGCAGCGACGCCGACGACGCGCCGATCAGCGACCGGTTGCGGCGCGGCGTCGGCCCGAGCCTGGCGCTCACCGTGCCGCTGTTCACCATCGGCCTGCTGCTGGCGATCGCGCTGGCGCTGCTCGTCGCCTACCTGCGCGATTCCCTGCTCGACCGCGCGACGCTGGTCGCGATGGTGGTGCTGATGAGCGTCTCGCTGCTGCTCTACATCGTCGGCGGCCAGTACCTGCTCGGCAAGGTGCTGCGCTGGTTCCCGATCTCCGGCTTCGACCCGGCGCCGGCGGTGATCGCGCGCTTTCTCGCCATGCCGGTGCTGATCGGCGTCCTCGCCTCGCTCGGTCCCGAGCTGCGCTACTACCGCGCCGTGTTCCTCGAGGAGCGCGGCCGCGACTACGTCCGCACCGCCTACGCCAAGGGCTGCGCCCCGGGGCAGGTGATGCGGCGCCACGTGCTGCGCAACGCCCTGATCCCGATCATCACCAACGTGGTGATCGAGATCCCGTTCCTGTTCACCGGCTCGATCCTGCTCGAATCGTTCTTCGGCATCCCGGGCCTCGGCACCATGACCGTCGAGGCGATCAACGGCAACGACTTCGCCACCCTGCGCGTCATGGTCTACATCGGCGCCCTGCTCTTCATCGCCGGCCAGCTCGCCACCGACGTCGCCTACGCGCTCGCCGACCCGCGCGTCCGCCTGGAATGACATGATCGAGGCGCACCACCTCTCGAACGCGGCCGTCGCCGCGCTGCTGATCGCCGCCGGCCTGCTGGTCCGCCGCCTGGGCCGCGATCCGAGCTGGCGCGGCCTGGCGACCGCGCTCTGGCGCCGCCGCCGCTGGGCGCTGCTCGCCGCGGCGCTCTACGTGGCGATCGGCCTCCTCGACTCGGTCGCCTGGATCGGCGGCGGGCGCGGCGCCGCCCACGCCGACCTCGTCGCCGCCCACACGCCGCGGACGATCATCGACCGCCTGTTCCCGCTCGACTTCCGCGAGCGCAGCTACTCCGCGCCGCTCGCCGACCGCGAGCTCTACGGCGGCGAGCCGCTGCGCTTTCCCGGACGCCACCTGCTCGGCACCGACATCCTCGGCCGCGACGTGCTGCTGCAGACGCTCAAGGGCGTCCGCGTCGCCCTCCTCATCGGCGGCTTCTCCAGCCTGCTGGTCGTGCCGCTGGCGCTGGCCGCCGGCATGGGGGCCGGCTATTTCGGGCGCCGGGTCGACGACGCCGTGTTCTTCCTCATCAGCACCATCTCCTCGATCCCGACCCTGCTGCTGCTGATCGCCCTGGTGATGGCGCTCGGCCGGGGCACCGTGCAGGTGTGCATCGCCCTCGGCGTCACCGGCTGGGTCAGCATGGCGCGCATCCTGCGCGGCGAGACGCTCAAGCTGCGCGAGCTCGATTACGTCGCGGCGGCGCGCGCCCTCGGCGCCAGCGACTGGCGCATCCTCACCCGCCACGTCCTGCCCAACCTCATGCATCTCGTCGTCATCACGCTCGTGCTGCTCTTCTCGCGCCTGGTGCTCACCGAGGCGACGCTGTCGTGGCTCGGCATCGGCGTCGACGGCAGTTGGGGACAGATGATCGACCAGGCGCGCGACGAGCTGGCGCGCGATCCGATCGTCTGGTGGAACCTCAGCGCCGCCGCCGCCGGGCTCTTCGGCCTCATTCTCGCCGTCAACCTGATCGGCGACACCGTGCGCGACGTGCTGGATCCGCGCCAGCAGACGCGCGCCGCCGGGCCGCCGCCGTGACCGACGCGACGCCGCGGAGCACTGTCGTCGCGCTGGCGCACGGCGCCCGCCTACGCGTGCGCCGCTGCGGCGACCCGAGCGCCCGGCCGCTGCTCTGCCTGCACGGCGCCGGCGCGCATTCCGGGTGGTGGCGGCGCCTGGCGCCGAGGCTGCTGGCGACGCACCACGTCGTCGCCCCCGACCTGCGCGGCCACGGCGCCAGCGATCACCGCGACTCGTACCTGATCGAGGACTTCGCCGCCGACTGCCTCGCCCTGCTCGACCGCGTCGGCGCCGGCCCGGTGGACCTGGTCGGCCACTCGATGGGCGGCCGCGTCGCCGCCTGGATCGCCGCCCACCATCCGGAGCGCATCCGCGCGCTGGCCCTGCTCGACGCCCGCCTCGGCGCCGTGCCGCGCGAACGCGCCGAGCGCTGGCGCGGCGCCCGCGCCAGCGACGCGCCGCCGCGCCACTACCCGACCCGCGCCGAGGCCATGGCCGCCTTCCGGCTGACGCCGCCGGAAGCCGACGTCGCGCCGGCGGTGCGCGCCGAGCTCGCCGCCGACGCCGTGCGCCAACGGCCGGACGGACGCTGGATGATGGCGTTCGACCGCGCCGTGCTGGCGCTCGACGGCAGCCGGGTGGAGGACCTGCTCCCGGTCGCGGCGCGCATCCGCTGTCCGACCCTCTTCCTGCGCGGCCGCGACAGCACCGTCGTCGGCACCGCGCAGAGCGCCGCGCTCACCGCCGCGCTGCCGCCGGTGATCCTCGAGACGGTGGCCGGCGGGCACCACTTCCTGCTCGCCCATCCCGACGCGACCGCGCGGCGCGTCGCCGCGTTCCTGTCGGCGAACGCCTGAGGTCGCGCCTCTCCGCGCTCCGCTCAGGAACTGGACAAGAGAACTCTCACCACGGAGGCACGGAGACGCGGAGACGCGGAGACGCGGAACAGCCCGGAGCACGAGGGGCACCGGACCGGAATCCCGACCCCACCAGCAATGACCGTACGGATTCCCACCGACCAGCCATCCCGACGCGGTACCCTCCGTGTCTCCGTGCCTCCGTGGTGAGCTTGTTCGTGTCACATCGAGGTTAGCGCGCGATCGGGATGACGCGGTCGTCCATCCGCGCGCTCCAGGCGCGGACGCTGCGGCCGGTCACCGCCGCGTCGCCGGCGGCGGTGAAGTCGACGACCAGCAGCGCCCGCCCGTCGATCGGCAACGGGATCGCGCTCGCCAGCGCGAGGCGCAGGCGTCCCGGCGGCTCGGCGGTGAAATCGACCAGGGCCGCGTCGCCGAGGTGCGCGGTGCGGACGCGCGTCGGCAGCAGTTGCGCGCCGTCGTAGCGCAGCTCGACCTCGAGCGCGCTGGCGCTCGCCGGCGCCGACAGGCCCACCGCCACGCGCCAGCGGCCGCCCGGGAGGCGGCGCGGCGGCGAGACCTGCAGCGCCGTCCCGGCCGGCGCCAGCAGCGGCTCGGCGCTACGCGCCTCCGCCGGCTGCCAACTGCTGTCGCAGTCGCCGATCAGCGCGGCGCGGAAGCTCTGCCCGGCGAGCTGGCCGGTGAGCGGCGCGTAGCTGAGGGCGCCGGCGCGGCAGCCGGTGACGTCGAGCGCCGGCGCGATGCGCTCCTGGTTGGGGGCGCTGCTGGGGCTGGGAAAGAAGACGAAATCCGACCCGCACAGGTCGCGCGCCGGCAGCGCGGGGATCGCGCCGGTGACGAGCTGGAGGATGCGCGCCGCGTCGAGCGGGCTGACGCTGCCGTTGCCGGTCGCGTCGCAGGCGATGCGGTGCTCGGCATCGAGCGCCCGCGCGCCGGCGCTGGCTTGCAACACGATGGCGGCGTCGAGCGCGGTGATCGCGCCGCTGTTGGGATCGGCGGTCTTCTGCGGCTCCACCGTCCAGGCGCCGGCGGCGAGGTCGTCGACGCCGTAGTCGCCGCCGCCCTGCGTGACGGCGATCGCGGTGCCGGCGCCGCGCAGCCGGACGCGCGCGCCGGGAACCGGCAGGCCGCTGCCGTAGTAGGTGATGCGGCCGCGGATGCCGCGCGCCCCGGCGGGCGACGGGGTGCGGGTCGGCGGGCGCGCCGTCGCGGTGGCCGGCGGCCGCGCGGTGGCCGTCGCGCTCGGCGGCGGCGTCCGGGTGACTGTCGGCGTCGGCGTGTCGGGCACCGGATAGATGGCGCGCGCGCCGGCGAGGTCGTCGGCGGCCAGCGCCGCGCAGCGGCCGTCGAAGCGCGCCGTGCCGGACATGGTCGCGGTCTCGTCGGGCGAATGGCCGAGTCCGACGGTGTGGCCGAGCTCGTGGGTGACGATCTGGGCGAGATTGCAGGCGGTCCACTGCGGACAGCCGCCCCAGCCGTTGGCGATGGTCGCCTTGCCGACCCGGATGCGCCGGTACTCGACGCCGCCGACGTCGCGGCGCTCGTCGGCGTAGCAGTAGCCGCCTATGCCGAGGATGCCGCGACAGTCGACCGGATCGTCGATCTCGTCGAACGGATCGTCGAAGACGACGCGGTTGGCGCCGTCGCAGCCGGCGAACGACGCCGGCGCGTCGAGCAGGCCGTCCTCGAGCAGCAACGAGGCGCCGTCGATGCTGCTCCACGTCGCCAGCGCGTCGGCGGCGGCATCGAGCGCCACCGCGCGCCCGAGCGCCGCGTCGCCGCGGCCGTCGATCAGGAAGCGGATCGGCTGGCCGGCGTCGGCCTCGAACCAGCGCGAGGGATCGCCGAGGTAGGTGAACGGCGCCGCCGGCGGCGCCGGCACGCGCGCCGCGATCGTGCGCGCGGCCGCCGCGGGCCGGATCGCCTTCGCCGCCAGCCCGCCCAACACGTCGGCCAGCCGCTCGCCGGCCGATGGCGGAATCGGCGCGGCGTCGGCGGGATCGAGCAGCAGCACGTCCCCGAAGCTGCGGATGGCGGTGCCGTCGGCGGCGAGGTCGTACTTGCCCATCGCCATGCCCGTGGTGCGCAGCGTGCCGCCGGCGGTGTGCTGGAGAAACGCCAGCACGCGCGCCCCCGGCTGGTACTCGGGCGCGCCGAAGATGCGCTCGACGCGGCCGCCGGCGCGGCCGCCGGGCTCGTCGAGGACCAGCGGCCCGGCGGGCACGGCGCCCAGCACCACCTGCTCGGGCAGCAGCACGACGCGCGTCACCGCGGCACCGTTCTCGAGGCCGACGGTGGCGACCTCGCGCACGGTGGCGACCACCGCGACGTCCGAGCGCGCGGCGAGCTGCGGCGCGTCCATGCGCACGAACGTCGTCGCCGTCGCCGGCGCCGCGCATGCGAGCACGCACGCGACCGCCCATGACAGTCGCACCGATGCCCGCGTGCCCGCGTCTCCCCACATGGCCGGTCATCCGGGCAGCGAATTGCATGCCATGAACCCTGCGGGCGCCGCCCTGCCCGGCGGCGCGACGCGCGCGACGGCGAAGCGTCAAAACGATTCGCCGCAGCGGGGCGCATGCGGGGGCGCGCCGCGCCGCGGAACGTGCGCGCCCCCGCGCTCAGGCGAGGGTGACGCGCGCGCTGCCGGCGGCGTCGATCACCACCCGCACCACCCAGCGGCCGGACGCGTCGTGCGAGAACACGTCGGCGGCGCCCTGGCCGACGGCCGGCGCGACGCGCGGCAGCGCGCGGTCGCCGCGGATGCCCGTGGCGCGAACGCTGTGCGGCGTGTGCAGCGCCCAGCCGTGCACCTCCGCCGTGGTGCCCGGCACGCCCATGACGTCGAACGCCAAGGCGTCGACGCTGGCGGCGACGCCGGCGATGCGGCGGTCGCCCATCGTCGCGTAGCGCGCGACGTCGCCGATGAGCGCGCGCTCGCCGGGCAGCAGCGGACACAGCACGCGGAAGTCCCAGTCCTGGAAGTCGAGCGCCACCGTCCAGGCGCCGTCGGCGGCGAGGCGGGCGCAGGTGCCGCGGCGCCAGTCGTAGGCGATCACCGGGCCCGTGGGGCGCGCCGCGCCGAGATCGGCGAGGGCGATGGTGTCGGACAGCGCCTGGCGCTGCGCGCTGGCGTGCAGCGTGGCGACGTACACCCAGCGATGCGCGCCATGCTGGGAGAGGGTCTCGCCGGTGAGCAACGCGGGCGTCAGGTGGCCATGGCGCAGGAAGCAGCGATCGATCGCCGCCAACGGCGCGTCCGGCTTCACCAGCACGCCGTCCTCGCGGCAGGTGCGCCGCACCAGGTCGCGGTCGGCGGCGCCGATGGCGTCGCCGATGCCCACCGGGCCGGCGCCGAGCGCGGCGAGCAGCGCTTCGACCTCGGCATGCGGCTCGGCGCCGCGGTCGGAGAGGAAGACGTCCTTGAAGGCGTTGAGCCCCAGGCCGCGCGCCAGCGCGTTGACGTGCAGGAACCACACCCAGTTGAGGCCGTTGTCGAACAGGTAGCGGTAGTCGCCGCTGGTGCGGATCGAGGTCAGGTGGCGCAGCGTCACCGACTGCAGGAAGTCCGCCGGCGTCGCCATGCACCATTGCAGCGTCAGGCCGTGCGCCGACGCGGCGGCGTCGAGCGCCTCCTGCCACTCGCGGGCGCGGCCGGCGCCGGCGCGCAGGCCGCGCACGCCGAAGAACGATTCGACCAGCCAGTCCTGCTCGTAGGTCGCGGCGCCCCAGTCGGCGGCGGCGCGCAGCATCTGGTCGACCAGCTCCGGGCCGCGCGGATGGGCGTAGGCGCCGTCGACCCACGCCGCGTGGCGCGCGAAGTACGGCGAGGCGCTGGCGAAGTGGCGGCTGTGGAAGGCGAGCGGCCGGCGGCCGAGACGGGCGCGCAGGTCGCGGAAGCCGTCGGGAAAGAGATCCGAGCGCGGCTCCCAGCACAGCATGCCGCTCGGCGGCACGATCGGCGCGCCCGCTTCGCTGACCGGACGCGGCTGCTCCTGCGGATAGAACCAGGAGTCGATCTGCACCAGCTCGATCGGCAGGCCGCGCGCCTCGCAGTCGGCGACGGCGCGCTCGAGGGTAGTCAGGTAATCGGCGCCCGGCGCGGTGCGGTAGTAGTAGTGGGCGCCGTTGTCGGTCCAGTAGGAGAGGCGCGCCAGGCCGGGATCGGCGTAGCGGCTCGGGCGGACGGTGCCGGCGCGCTGGCGCAGCAGCGCGGTCCATTCGGTCAGCGCGGCGCGCGGCGAGGGCGCCGCCCACAACGCCAGCTCGCTGGCGAAGCCGGGCGGCGCGTGCTCGAGATCGCCGTGCCAGCCGCAGCGCAGGCCGTCGGCCAGCGCCTCGGCGTCGCCCGGCACGGCGATGATCTGCTCGTGGAAGGTGTCGAGCGCGCCGAGCAGCAGGGTGCGGCCATCGCCGGCGATCAGCAGCAGCGGCGACACCACCGCCGGGCGGTGGGGCGCGAAGAGGAAGCCGCCGCCGTCGGCATCGCCGAATACCGGCAGCGCGAACTCGGCCCACTGGTGTCCGTAGGTGCGCGCCCCCGCCGGCGCGCCATCGACGGCGCGCTGCAACGGCTGGAAGGCCGGCCAGGCGACGCGCGGCACCGCGAACGGACCGCTGGCGCCGCCGGCGATGCCCTCCGGCGCGGCGAGCCGGAAGATCGCCAGCGGCCGCTCGCGGTAGACGCGCAGCGCGGTGCGCAGAACCGGCGCGGTCGGCGGCCAGCACAGCGTGACGGCGGCGAACGCGCCCAGCGCGTCGGCGCCGTCGGCGCGAGTCAGCGCAGTCGCCTGCAGCGGCGCCGCGCCGGCGAGGCTGAGGCGGCCGGGACCGAACCAGTCGGGCTCGCCCCAGCCGACGCGCACCGCCCCGTCGTCGTCGACGCGCACGACCAGCCCATCGCCTCCGCGCAGCTCCTCGGCCATCGCGGCGGGGGTACCACAGGGGCCGGAGCGGCGCACGGCGGGCGGCGCGGCTTACCCGCCCGCTGAAGAACGGGTCGGCTACTGCGGGCGGGGGGATTGTGCGCCAGCTCTTCGTTGCCGGATCCTCGACAAAACCGACCGGTTTGCCTCCGGTTCGGCGCCTCGATCTGGCGCACGATCCCTCGCCCTCGCGGCGCCGCCTGTTGTTCAACGGACGGTTACCGCTCGGGGATCTCCAGGCGCACGGCGCACCCCTGGCCGTCGCGCGACTCGATGCCGACGGTGCCGCCGAGGGCGCGGATGGCGCAGGCCACGGCGTCGAGACCGACGCCGCGCCCGGCGAGGGCGTCGGCGCGTTCGCGGGTGGAGAAGCCGGGTTGGAGGACGACGTCCTCCGCGCGCCCGCCGAGGCCGGCGCGGCGCGCCGCGGCGGCGATGGCCGGACGATCGAGGCCGCGGCCGTCGTCGCTGACGCTGAGGCACAGACGCGCCGGCTCGCGCAGCGCGGCGACGAGGATGCGGCCGACCCGCGGCTTGCCGGCGGCGTGGCGCTCGGCGGGCGTCTCGATGCCGTGGGCGACGGCGTTGCGCACCAGGTGCAGCAGGGCGCCGCGCAGCCCGCCGGCGGTGTCGCCGGTGAGGACCACGCTGCCGCCGCCGACGTCGAGCGCCACCAGCTTGCGCTCGCAGGCCGCCGCCGTCGCCGTGGCGCGCACCAGCAGCGGCGCCAGCGCCCGCAGCGTCAGCGCCGCCTCGCCGGCCACCGGCGCCGGGTCGGACAGCTCGCCGCGCACCCGCTCGACGACCCGGCGCAGGGCGTGCAGCTCGTCGGTCTCCTGCAGCCCGATTCCGGCGCCGCGCACGGCGTCGAGCAGCGACTCGGCATCGTGCAGTTGCCGCGCCGCGTGGCTGTAGCCGGCGGCCGCGGCCCCGACCTTCATGGTGTGGAACTCGCGGAACAGCGCCTCGAGGACGGCCGGCGCATCGGGCGCCAACGGCCGGCCGAGCAGCGATTCGACCCGCGCCAGGCTGCCCGCCGCCTCGCGCGCGAACACCGAACGCAACTGGCCCTGCAGGGCCTCCGCATCGACGCCGATCTGGGTGGTCATGCCCATCGAACTGCTAGGGCATCACGCAAGACTCCTGCCACCGCGCCGGCGACGATGGGCGCGGGCGCGAGCCGGCGAGCGAACCCGACGAGCGACGACCCCGCGTCGCCGAGCGGCAAACGGCGCCCGGCTCAGGCCGACTGGAGCGGCTGCGGGCTCGGCCGCGGCAGCGCCAGGAACAGCGGCACGCTGACCAGGTAGATGGCCGCCGCCACCATCCAGGCGAGGCCGATGTCGGTCTCGCGCGCCAGCCAGCCGAGCGCGATCAGGCCGGTGCCGCCGCCGAGGGTGAACGCCATCGAGCGGATCGACAGCACCGTGGCGCGCCGCGCGGCCGTGGCGTGCTCGTTCATCCAGGCCTGCAGCACCGGCTCGCTGATGCCGAAGCCGACCTCCTGCAGCAGGAAGCCGACGAAGGCGAGCGGAAAGCTGGTCGCGGCGCCGGCGCAGCCGAGGGTGAGGGCGCGCCAGGCGACGGCCAGCGCCAGGGTGCGGGCGCGGCCGAGGCGCGGCAGCAGGCGCGGCACGGCGGCGCTGCCGATGATCGAGGTCACGCCGAGGAACGCCCACACCCAGCCCATCAGCCAGGGCCCCTGCCCCGACAAGCCGCTCAGCCGCGGCTGCCAGAGCTGGAAGGCCGGCATGGTGGCGCACGAGGTCAGCGCCGTCAGCAGGCAGAGCTGGCGCAGCAGCGGCGCGGCGCGGACGATCTCCACGCCCTCGCCGATCGCGGCGGCGAGCGAGTAGGAGCCGGGGGCGTGGGCGGCGCGCGGCGGCCGCGCTTCGCGCATGAGCGCGGCGCCGAGCAGGGCGCACAGCAGGAAGCCGCCGGCCCCGATCAGCCAGGGCAGCGCCAGGTCGCGATCGGCGAGCTGGGCGGCGCCGAGCCCGCCGAGGATCGCCATCGCCTGACCGAGCATCTGACCGCGCGAGAACAGGCGGTCCACCGGACGGCGGTCGCCCTCGGCGTGCACGCCGTCGACCGCCCAGGCGTCGAAGGCGCCGGTGGCGAGGGTGGTGCCGATGGCGTCGATCACCTCGGCGACCAGAAACGCCGCGAAGGTGTCGGAGCAGTAGTACATGGCGAACGCCGCGGCACGGATCAGGCAGCTCAGGAGGAACGACGCCTTGCGGCCGAACGTGTCGGCCACCGCGCCGGTCGGCACCTCGAACAGGCAGATGGTGATCAGGTAGACGGCCAGGACGAGGTTGAGCTGCAGCAGATCGAGGCCGCGGTCGAGCAGGAACAGCCCGTAGGTCGGCCCGAGCGCCGACCAGGCGATGCGGTAGACACAGGTGAGGAGGTAGTAGACGCGTTCGGTACGGGTCATGGCGCGGCCGACCCGTGCTCGTAACCCGCCCGCCAGGCCCGGTCCACGAAATCCAACACTCGTGTCGACCGCCCCCGCGCGGTCCCCCCTGGAGGTCCCCCATCTGCCCCTGCCCTGCCCCTCCGACCTCCGTGCCGACATGCGCTATCCTCCGGCCCATGGAGGCGTTGCGAATCACCTCGTCGATCACCGTGCCGCTGGCGGAGATCGAGCTCAGCTACGCGCGCGCCGGCGGACCCGGCGGGCAGAACGTCAACAAAGTCGCCTCCAAGGCGGTGCTGCGCTTCGATCTGCGCGGCTCGCCGTCGCTGCCGGAGCGGGTGCGGCAGCGGGCGCTGGCGCAGCTCGCCAACCGCGTCACCGGCGAGGGGGTGCTGGTGCTCTCGTGCGCGACCTCGCGCGATCAGTCGCGCAACCGGGCGTTGGTCCTCGAACGGTTGCGCGCCCTGCTCGCCGCCGCCGCCGTGCCGCCGCGGCCGCGACGGCCGACCCGGCCGACGGCGGCCGCCAGGGAGCGTCGATTGACGGCCAAGAAGGCGCGCGGCGCGCTCAAGCGGGAGCGCGGGCGGGAGGAGTGATCCGCGTCGGCGCGCGGTCAGTCGGTGGACGAGCTCGTCGATTCGGAGACGGGAGGGGCCGGCGGGGTCGGCGCCTCGGCTTCCGGCGGCTGCTCGGCGAGGGCGGTCGTCGCCTCTACCGACTCGCCTGGGCGCGCCCGCCGGCCGCGCGCCACCGCCCGGCCGTCGAGTCCGCTCCAGGTCGCTCTGCGCATCTCCGTCATCGCTCCCCCGGACGTACCAATCCACATGCCAGTGAGATGCCGTGTGACGCGGTACGGTGTCGGCGTCGGCGGGAATTCACGGCTGGGAATGATACGGGAAGTGGATTCCGGTACCAGACAAGAAATTGCCCGCGGCGCGCGCGCCGGGTTGGCAATGCTGCCGCCAACGGGTTGAATGACCGGACCATCCAAGGGGGAACGTCATGCGCCGTATGCTCATCGCTCTGATTGCTGCCATCACCGGCCTGGGACTCGCCGCCACCGCTGCCCGCGCCTGTCCCGGCGACTGCAATGGGGATGGCGTCGTCACCGTCGACGAGCTGATCCGCGGCGTCGGCCTGGCGCTGGAGGCGGAGACTGGCCGGTGCAGCACCTTCGACGCCAACGGCGACGAGCAGGTCACGATCGATGAGCTGATGGCCGGCGTCGCCACCGCCCTCGGGTCGTGCCCGGCGCCGCCAGCGGTCCGCTTCGCGACCATCGACATCGCCAGCGCCGCCGCGCCGGCCGACACCCCCGGCAGCCCCGGCGTGGTGGTGAGCAACGCCAAGCTGCTGGCGCAGTTCGGGCCGGACGCCGACCTCAACTTCGCCCGTTACACCCGCTTCCACTTCGACGATGCCGGCGATCGGCCGGACGCGATCCTCGTCCTCGTCCCCGGCTTCGAGGGCGGCGCCAACACCTTCAAGATCCTCGCCGAGAACCTCCTGCGGCGCGCCCGCCGCGAGACCCAGTTGGTGGTCGAGGTGTGGGCGTACGACCGGCGCAGCAACCAGCTCGAGGACACCGCCGGGCTCGACATCGCGGAGACGCTCGCCGACGGCACCGTCGCCCTCGACTGGCTCTACGGCGGCGAGCTCGGCCTGCCGCTCAGCCCGGCGCTGGCGCCGCTCGGCCGGCGGGCGGTGTTCTACAACACCCAGGACGACGTGCCGTTCATGGCCAACTGGACCGGCCTGGTCTTCTCGCGCGACATCGACGCCATCGTCAGCGCCGCGCGCGCCGCGGCGCGCCATGCCAACGTCTTCCTCGGCGGCCACTCCGCCGGCACCGGCTTCACCGCCCGCTATGCGGCCACCGACTTCGACCTCGACGGCAGCGGCCCGCCGCAGCCCGGCTACGAGCGCCTGCGCGGCCTGGTGCTGCTCGAGGGCGGCGGCGGGTCGACCGGCGGCGCGCCGCTCACCGACGACGCGCTGGATCGGATCATCGCCCGCGCCGACGGCGGCCTGTTCGGCGCCGTGCGCGACAACGCGCCGCGCTGCGTCGACGGCACCACCCCGTGCGCCGTCGCCAGCGAGGCGGTCGACTGCGCCGGCCAGACGCCGGCCAAGTGCACGCCGCCGGCCACCGCCTACTCGGTGGTCGCCGGCCTGCTCAACCCGCGCATCCTCGCCAGCGTCGAGGTGGTCGGCATCCAGGGGATCACCGACCCCAATACCGGCCAGGCGCTGCTGTCGGTGCCGCAGGGCGGCGATCCGGACAACACCGCGATCAAGAAGGTGCCCGACCTCGCCACCCTGTCGGTGCTGCCGGTCGGCACCGTGGAGAGCGGCATCGGCAGCTTCCTCGACGACGACGGCTTCGTCTCCCAGTTCGCCTTCTTCGTCGCCACCTCGCTCGGCGAGCCCGGGCCGGTGGTCGACGGCCTGGCCACCTGGCACGCCGTCGAGGACGGTCCGCTCTCCGCCAACGCGCTGGTCGACAACGGCCCACCGCCGACCGACCTGCCTGCCCGGGTCTGGGGCCGCGAGGTCGAGCCGACGCGCTTCGACCGCATGATGCCGACCTTCTATGCCGGCGGCAGCAACTTCACCGACTGGTACTATCCGTCGTCGGGGCTCAGCACGACGACCGCCCCCGGCGTCTGCGCCGGCGGTCGCTGCACCGCGGGCAACGTCGGCGCCGACTGCGGCAGCGACAGTCAGTGCACGCAGGCGATCAACCTCGACTCGAGCGCGCTGTCGATCGGGCGCGGCCGCCGCGACATCGAGAACCTCACCCAGGCGGCGGCGATCGACATCCCGGTCATCGCCTTCGGCGGCAGCAACGGCCTGACCCCGATCCCCGCCAGCTACCTCGGCTTCGCGCAGAGCATCGCGCCCTGCGCGGCGCCCACCTGCGCGGGCGCGCCGCGCGTCATCTCCGCGACCGAGCCGAACCCCGCCTTCCCCACCTTCGGCGGCGTCGCCGGCGGCTTCGAGGTCTACATCAGCGAAGGCTACGCGCACGTCGACATCGTCACCGCCGAGGACGACGGCACCAATCACGTCGTCGCCCCGCTGGCGGCGTTCCTGGACCGCAATGCGGACTGACCCCGAGGCCGTCCCCGACCGTCGCGTGGCGATCGCCGGCCGGTTATGGTTTGAATCGGTGACGTGAAGCCGCGACCGCTCGTCATCTCCCTCGCCCTCGTCGTCGTCGCCGCCGCCGTCGGCGGCGGCCTGTTCCTGCGCGCCCGTCCCCACCCGCCGGCGGCCATCGTTCCGGCGGCGCCGCTCGGCCCGCCCAGCGCCCTCGCCGCGGAGGGCATGCGGCTCGAGGACGAGAACGACTTCGCCGGCGCCGGCGCCCGCTACCAGGAGGCGCTCGCCGCCGACGACGGCGACCGGCAGGCGCGGCTGCGCCTCGGCCTGCTGCTCTTCAAGCAGGCGAAGTGGGCCGACGCGGTGCCGATCATGATCCGCGCCGCCGGCGAGAATCCGGACAACGGCGAGCTGTTGATCAACCTCGGCACCGCCCTGCTGCAACTCGACCGCAACGACGAAGGCGTCGAGTGGCTGACCCGCGCCACCCAGGTGGTCCCCGACTCGCCCGCCGCCCACAACAATCTCGGCGTCGCCCTCGCCAAGGTCGGCCGCTTCGACGACGCCGCCGTCGAGTTCCGGCGCACGCTCGAGATCAAACCCGACCACCGCAGCGCCGGCCGCAGCCTGCAGATGGTGCAGCAGCAGATCCCCGCCAAGCTGCGCTGACCGTCCGGCTCCGCCGCGCCGCCCATTCATCGTAGGAGTCCGCCCGTGCCCGAGTTCCAGTTCCAGGAGATGTTTCCGCATGGCGAGGACGCGACGCCCTACCGCCGGCTCCCCGGCGAGGTGGGGATCGACCGCTTCCGCGGCGAGCCCCTGCTCGTCGTGCCGGCCGCCGGCCTGACGGCGTTGGCGGCGGCGGCGGTGCGCGACGTCTCGCACCTCTTCCGCCCCGGGCACCTGCAGCAACTGCGGACGATCCTCGACGATCCCGAGGCATCGCCCAACGACCGCTTCGTCGCCCTGAACATGCTGAAGAACGCCAACATCGCCGCCGGCATGGTGCTGCCGTCGTGCCAGGACACCGGCACCGCGATCGTCATCGGCAAGAAGGGCCAGCGCGTGTGGGTCAGCGGCGACGACGACGAGCGCGCGCTGGCGCGCGGCATCTACGACACCTACGTCGGCACCAACCTGCGCTACTCGCAGTTGGCGCCGCTCACGATGTACGACGAGGTCAACACCGGCACCAACCTGCCGGCGCAGATCGAGCTCTACGCCGTCCCCGGCGACGCCTACCACTTCCTCTTCGTCACCAAGGGCGGCGGCTCGGCCAACAAGACCTTCCTCTTCCAGGAGACCAAGGCGCTGCTCAACCCGCAGGCGCTGCTCGCCTTCGTCGCCGACAAGCTGCAGATGCTCGGCACCGCGGCCTGCCCGCCGTACCATCTCGCCATCGTCGTCGGCGGTCTCTCGGCGGAGCTGACGCTGAAGACCGTCAAGCTGGCGAGCTGTCGCTTCCTCGACGACCTGCCGACCCAGGGCACTCCGCTCGGACACGCCATCCGCGACGTCGCGCTCGAGGCCGAGGTGCTGCGCCTGGCGCGGGACACCGGCATCGGCGCCCAGTTCGGCGGCAAGTACTTCTGCCACGACGTGCGCGTCGTCCGCCTGCCGCGCCACGGCGCCAGTTGCCCGGTCGGCATCGGCGTCTCCTGCTCCGCCGACCGCCAGGCGAAAGCGAAGATCACCGCCGACGGCATCTTCCTCGAGCAGCTCGAGACCAACCCGGCGCAGTACCTGCCGGACGTCGACGCGCGGAAGCTGGGCGGCGACGTGGTCGCGATCGACCTCAACCGACCGATGGCGGAGATCCGCGCCGAGCTGTCGAAGTACCCGATCAAGACCCGCCTGGCGCTCAGCGGGCCGATGATCGTCGCCCGCGACATCGCCCATGCCAAGCTGAAGGAACGCCTCGACCGCGGCGAGGATCTCCCCGCCTACGTCAAGCAGCACCCGATCTACTACGCCGGCCCGGCCAAGACGCCGCAGGGCTACGCCTCGGGATCGTTCGGCCCCACCACCGCCGGCCGCATGGACTCGTACGTCGATCTCTTCATGCGCCACGGCGGCAGCCTGATCACCCTCGCCAAGGGCAACCGCTCGGCCGCGGTGACCAGGGCGTGCAAGGAGCACGGCGGCTTCTACCTCGGCTCGATCGGCGGCCCGGCGGCGGTGCTGGCGCAGGAGAACATCCGCAAGGTCGAGGTGCTCGAATACCCCGAGCTGGGCATGGAAGCGATCTGGAGGATCGAGGTCCAGGACTTCCCGGCCTTCATCGTCGTCGACGACAAGGGCAACGACTTCTTCGGCCGGCGCTGACGGTCGGCGCGGCGGTGGCGAAGCCGCCCACGACGCGGCCATTCCACGCCGGCGCGCGAATCGGCGAACGAGACGGCCAACCTCGATACGACACGACACCTTCACACGGAGGCACGGAGACACGGAGAGGGCAGCGTCGGAATGGCGGGTGGATGCGATCCCCATGGCCATTGCCGATGGCGTTGGCGATCTCGCTCCCGAACCCCTCTTGTCCCGGTTCGTCCGTGTCTCCGTGTCTCCGTGGTGAAGTGTTGTCGTCGCATCAAGGCTAATAGCTGAGCTCGAGATTCGTGAAGATGGCATGGGTGTCCTGCGGCACCGTTGGTCCGGAGTGGACGTACATGATGTTCTGGCTGTCGACGGCGAGACGCATCCAGGACAGGGGCTGCCAGGCGACGCCGCCGACGAGGCGGTCGAAGTCGAGCGGGTCGGGATTGTAGGCCAGGTTCGGATACCACCGCTGCCACATCCCGAAGGCGCTGAGCGGCCAGTCGCCCAGGTTCACGTGACCGAAGACGTTGTACCCCTCGCCCACCGCCGTCGGGCTGAGGATCTGATTGTACAGGGTGAAGAGCGGATTGGTCTCGTCGCCGAGCTTCTGCGGCGGGGCCGCGCCGGTGAAGAAGTTGTAGAAGGAGTTCTGGTTGTACGTGCGGTCGTATTCGAAGGCGATGGCGCCGCGCCGGCCGTTGTAGTGGACGAGCGCCGCCATGCGGCGGATGACGGCGTCCGGCGTGTCCGGGGCGACGTTGCTGTAGCCGTAGCTCATGAAGAACGTTCCACCGAGGCGCTCCCATCCCGGATGCTGCGCGAACGGGTAGACGCTGATCCGCCCCTGCGGCGACCGGTTCTCGTTGAGCTCGGCCGAGTGAAAGGAAGAGCCGTTGTAGTAGCCGAACCAGTAGTCCGCGACGCGCGTGCCGTCGTAGGTCACGGGCCCGGTGACCGCGATGCCGAGGTCGCTCGACGAGTAGGCGAGGAAGTTCAACGGCACCAGATTGACGAAGCGATAGCCGTACATGTCCTCCTCCCAGGGGATCAGCGGATTCTCGATCTGACCGATCTTCACGTTCGTGTCGGTGAACCCCGGCACGTCGTGAAGACCACGCAGGTCGCGGAAGACGTCGTTGATCTGGAGGAAGCCGTACTTGAGGCGGAACGAGAGATCGCCGTTGAGGTTGGTCGCCACCTGGGAGCTGCGGGAGGTGTTGGTGACCTCGGTGGGCGAGATCTGGCGGTAGATGTTCGGCGTCACCCGAATCGTGAAGCGATCGCTCGGGTACCAGAAGAGATTGATGTACGTGCGGGTGATGTCGAAGGAATTGAACCCGTCGTTGCCGGGCCCGGGCGGCGTGAGCTGGGTGAGGAGCTGGGGGCCGTAGCCGGTGTTCACGTAGTACGCCCAGTTCATGTAGATCAGCGTCGAGAGCGAGAAGTGCCGCATCCAGGCGGGCAGCTCGTTCTGCACCGCGTTCTTGACCAGCGTGTCGAGGTCGCCGGTCGCCGGCGACGGGACGGGAAGCGGCGTGGCGGTGAACACCGGCGTTGGCGCGCGAGCGGACCGCGACGCCGTCGGCGACGGCAGGGCGCCGCCGGCCTGCTGTTCCTCACGCAGCGCGTCGAGCTCCTGTTGGGTGATGATGCCCTTCCGCACCAGGAGGTCGCCGAGGTCCTCGGCGACCGCCGCGCGGTGCAGGGCGGCGATCGTCAGCAGACACACCCCGACGATCGCCAGCGGACGGGCCGCGAGGCGGTGGGCAACATAGGGCGACGGTGGCTGCGCGCGCTGGTCGAGTGTCGTCATGGCGGTGTGAGCGGACCCCGACGTCCGCCTGCCACGCGTGCGGCGTGGCGCGTCACTGGTGGTGCGCGCGCCGTCGGCGGAGCGCGCTCTCGGCCCGGCTACCCCTTCGCGGGAGTCGACGCGGCCGTTGGGTCGAAGGCGGCATCGCGATCGAGCGCCGCCTTGGCGACCGAGAAGCTCGCCAGCGCCTTCACGCGCTGCGCCTCGTCCTCGGTGAGGCGTTGTTCGGCGTCGGTCAGCTCGATGATCGTGCCGAGCCCGGCGCGGTAGCGCTCGCTGGCCAATTCCAGCTCCACACGCGACGCATCGAGCGTCTGCTCGGCTTGATGCACCCGCTCCACGGATGCCTGCCAATCGAGAAACGACCGCTTCACCTGCAGGATGATGAGCTGGCGCAGGGCCTGGATGTCGTGCTCGATCGCCTCCTGGCGCAGCCGGGCCTCGGTGACCTCGTGGTCGGTCTGGAAGCCGTCGAAGAGCGGCCAGGTGATGACGAGGCCGGCGTAGTAGTTGTTGCCCGGCGTGTCGTTCTGGCCGCGCAGATTGTAGCCGGCGGCGGCATCGACGCGCGGCCAGTAATCGCTGCGATACTGCGCGATCTCGGCGCCCGCCGCGCGCACCTTGTCGAGCAGCATCTTCAGGTCCGGTCGCTGGTCGAGCGCGTGCGCGACGAACGGGTCGACCACGCCGGGGACCGCGGAATACGACAGCGCGGTCGCCTGCGTGTAGTCGGGCGCCGAGCCGCCGAGCCCCATCGCGTTGTCGAGGCCGAGCTTGGCCGTGGCGGCGGCATTCCGGGCGTCGACGAGCTGGCGCCGCGCGCGGGCCAGGGCCGCCTGCGCCGTCACCACGTCGATTTCCGGTTTCAGGCCGGCCTTGGCTTTGATCTCGGCGTCGTGGACGTCCTCCTCGCGCTGATCGATCGCCTTCTCGAACACGCGCACGATCTGACGCGCCGCGACCAGGTCGTAGTAGGCCTGGGACACACCGAATGCGAGGTCGAGCCGCACCAGTTGCAGGCGCGCGGCGTCCGCGTCGGCCTCGGCGCGGCGCTGGTCGATGAGGCCGCGCGTGCGCCCGGCGTCGAAGAGATACTGATCGACCCCGAGACCGGCGAGGTAGTTGTTGAACGTCTCCGTGAGCTGGTTGACGTGGCGGCCGGTGCTCGGCTCGCGCGGGAAGTCGCCGGCGTTGATGTACGTGGTGTTGCCGATGCCGTTGTCGGTGGCGCGGAGGTATTCCGCCACCCCCAACACCTGGGGCAGCAGCGCCGCCCGCGCCTCGCCGACCCGCTCCGTGCTGGCGCCGGCGATCGCCGCGGCCGCCTGGCGGGCGGGGTGATAGTGGAGCGCGATGTCGATCGCGCGTTCGATCGTCAACGCCTCGCCGGCCGCGATCGGGTCGTCCGGCATGGCGCCCTGGACGCGGGATCGAGAGCAGCTCAGCACGATCGCCACCATCCACGCGACGCGGCGAAGTCCGCAGCCCATGACCGTCACCCCTGTGCCGCGGCGCGCGGCGCCTGGTCGGCGATCACGGCGCGCACCTTCGCGCCGGGCGACAACGTGGGGCTGATGTTGGCGACCACCGATTCGCTGCCGTCCAGGCCGGATGCGATCTCCACCCACTCGCCGGTTGCGATGCCGGTCGCGACGGCGGCCCGCTCCAGGACGCCGTCGCGAACGAGGTAGACGAAGGGACCGTCATCGCTCGCGCCCACCGCCGTCGCGGGAACGCGCAGGGCGTTCGGGTGACGCGCCAGCTCGAGCGTCACGTCGGCGTACATGCCCGGGTAGAGCTCGTGGCCGTGGTTGTCGAGATCGACTTCGGTCAACATGGTGCGCGTCGCCAGGTCGAGCGAATTGGCGAAGCGCACGACCTCGCCGGTGAAGGCGCGTCCGGGGAGCTCCTTGAGCTGGACCGTTGCCGGTTGGCCGCGGCGGATCAGGGCAGCCTCCTCCTCGGGGACGTAGACGTAGACCCGCAGGCGATCGATGTCCGCCATGCTGACCACCGGCAGCGGACCCGATCGCTGCCGCTGCTCGGCCGGGGTGCCGCTGCCGTTCGCATGCCCGTTGGCCTCGATCAGGGCACCGGCGTCCACGTAGCGCGCCGTGATCACGCCGGCGAACGGCGCGACGATCTTCGTGTAGCCGACGCGCGCCTCGAGCTCCTCGACCGCCGCCTTGGCTTGCTGGAGCTCGCCGAGGGCGACGTCCACGTCCTCGCGCGCCAGCAGGCGCGGATCGGTTTCCCACACGCGCCGGAGGCGGTCGTACGTGACCCGGCGCACCTCGAGGCTGGCGCGCGCGCGCCGCAGGCGCTGCTCGAGCTCCGGCACCTCGATCTCGGCCAGCACCTGGCCCTTGGTGACCCAGTCGCCCTTGTCGACGTCGATGTGGACGAGATAGCCCGTGACCTTGGCGTAGAGATCGGCTTCCGAGCGACCGATGATGTCGCCCGGCAGGGAGATGGCGCGCACCGCATCGGCGCGCTGCGGCCGCACGGCCGCGACCGCGAGCGGCGGCGGCTCGGTGATCGGATTGGCGGCTTCGGCGCCGAGGCCGGCGAAGCGGAGGCCGACGGCGACGAGGCCGGCGGCGAGCACGGATGCGATGGCGAGGCGCCTCATGGCGATGTCTCCCGACGCGCGCCGTAGAGCAGCTCGTACACGGCGGGGACGAGCAGGAGGGTCAGCACGGTCGAGACCGCGAGGCCGCCGGCGGCGGCGCGCGCGAGGGGGGCGGAGGCTTCGGATCCCGAGCCCAGACTGAGGGCGATGGGCAGGAGCCCGACGACGCTGGCCAGGGCGGTCATCAGGATGGGCCGCATGCGCACCCGCGAGGCCTCGACCACCGCCTGCCGCAGGGGCAGACCGTCCCGGCGGCGGCGATTGGTGAAGTCGACGAGGAGGATCGAGTTCGACACGACGATGCCGACCATCACGATGGTGCCCATGAACGACTCGATGTTCAGCGTCGTCCCGGTGGCGAGCAGCACCGCCACGACGCCGATGAGCCCCATCGGCACCGAGAACATGATGATGAACGGGTCGAGGAACGACCGGAACTGCGCCACCATGACGAGGTAGAGCAGCAGCACCGCCATGCCGAGACCGAAGCCGAAGCTGCGAAAGGACGCCTCCATGGCGGACACCGACCCCCGGTACGTGATCTTGACGTCCGGCGGCAGCGTCATCCCCGCGAGGGCGTGCGCGATGGCGGCCTGGGCGCCGCCGAGGTCCTCGCCGCGCGGGGCGACCAACACGTCGACGACGCGCTGGATGTCGTAGTGCGCCGCCTCGGCCGGCTGGGTGTCGTGGGCGATGCTCGCGACGTTGCGCAGCAGGACGGCGTCGGCATGGTCTTCCGCCCCGCGGTCGCCGCGTACCGGGATGTTCAACAGCGTGTCCAGCGAGTTGATGTCCTGCTCCGCATACTGGGCGGTGAGGAAGTAGTCGTTGCCGTTCTTGGGATCGATCCAGATCGACGGCGCGATCATCTGGTTCGACGTCAGGGCCGTGATGAGGTTGGTGATCACGTCGCGTTGGGTCAGACCCAGTCGCGCCGCCCGGACCCGATCCACGTCGACCCGGAGCGAGGGATACGCGGCCTCCTGCGGGATGAAGGCATCGGCGACCTCGGGCAGACGTCGCGCCACGCCGGCGACCTGCTGCGCCGCCGCGTGGAGCACGTCGTAGTCCGGACCGCTGAGTTGGACGTCGATCGGCGCCGCGAGCCCGAAGTTGAGCACCGCGTCGATGATGCTGCCCGACTCGAAGAAGGCCTGCACCTGGGGCACGCGCGTCGGCAGCGCCTCCCGCAGCGTGCGGACGTACTGCCAGGTGGAGCCCGCGTGGTCCGGCGTCAGGCTGACCATCACGAATCCAGAGTCGCTGGCGGCGTTGGGGGAATAGATCGCGGAAAACCCCGGGGCGAGACCGAGGTTCGACACCACCATGCTCAGGTCGTGCGGCGGAATCAGATCGCGCACGACCTGCTCGACCTGCGCCGCCAGGTCTTCCGTCACCTCGATCCGCGATCCGGGCGGGGTGCGCAGGTGGATGATGAACTGGCCGGCATCGGTGCGCGGGAACAGCTCGGTGCCGAGCCGGGTGGCGCCGAGCACGGCGAGCAGGAAGAGCGCGGTCATGGAGCTGATGACGATCCGCTTGTGGTCGAGCGCCGCGGCGAGGACCCGCTCGTAGCGATCCGCGAGGCGTTCGTACGCGCGTCCGAACCAGGCGAGGCGGCCGTGCCCCGTGCCCGCCACCTCGGCCCGCGCCTCCGCGTTGCTCAGGAAGCGCGCGCAGAAGATGGGGATGACGGTCATGGCGACGACGTAGGAGGCCGCCATCGCCAGCACCACGGCCAGCGACAGCGCCTGGAACAGGTACTTCGCGACGCCGAACAGGAACATCACGGGGAAGAAGACGATCACCGTCGTCAGCGTCGAGGCGAGGACCGGCAGGGCGACCTCCTCGGCGCCGTCGCGCGCCGCCGCCGACGGGCTCTTGCCGGCGGCGAGGTGGCGGCTGATGTTCTCCAACACGACCACCGAGTCGTCGACCAGACGGCCGATGGCCAGGGCGAACCCGCCGAGCGTCATCACGTTGGTCGTCGAGCCGTTGAGAAACAGCCCGAACGCCGCCGCCAGGACCGACAGCGGAATCGAAATGAAGATCGCCAGCGTCGACTTGAAGTTGCCGAGGAAGAGCAGGATGACGAGCGAGGCGAGCACGGCGGCCGACCCCGCTTCGTGCTTCAGGCCGTCGATGGCCTCGCGGATGTAGGCGGACTGATCGAAGATCGCCTGCATCCGCATCCCCTCGGGCAGCCCGACGACCTTCGGCAGCAGGCGGCGCACGCCGTCCACCACCGCGATGGTGTTCGCGGCCCCCTGCTTGAGGACCGGAATGTAGACCGAGCGCGCGCCGTCGATGCGGACGACGTTCTGCTGGATCTGCGCGGCATCCTCGGCATGTCCCACGTCGCCGACGAACACCGGCGCCTGGCCGTCGGCGACGCGGATCGGCACGCCGTCGATGCTCGAGGGATTCTCGATCAGGCTGTTCGAGTCGACGAAGTAGTCGAGCGAGCCGATCTTCGCGTCGCCCGCCGGAATGATCAGGTTGGCGTCGTTCAAGGAGTGGACGACGTCCATCAGCGTCAAGCCGCGGGCCTCCAGCGCCTTCCGATCCGAATACACCATGATCTGGCGGTACTTGCCGCCGAACGGAGGCGGAACCGACGCGCCGGCGACGGTCGCGAGCTGGTTGCGCACGTTGTACTGCGCCTGATCGCGGAGCTGCGCTTCCGAGAACCCCTGACCGGCGACCGTCACCAGCGTCACCGGGAGCGACGAGGCGTCGGACTTGAGCACCAGGGGCGGAAGCGTGCCCGGTGGCAGATGGCGCAGATCGGCCATCGCCAGATTGGCGAGCGAGGCGGCGGCGGTGTCGACGTTGGTGTCGGGATGGAAGAAGACGCGGATGATGCTCACCCCGGGCAGGGAGCGCGATTCGATGTGCTCGATGTCGGGACCCAGCGTGAAGAAGCGCTCGAAGCGGGTGGTGATGTCGCGCTCGATCTCCAACGGCGGCATGCCGGGATAGAAGGTCGCGACGACGACGGCCGGCATCTTGAGGTCGGGGAACACGTCGACCGGCATGCGCGCGAACGCGGTCACGCCGAGCACGGCGACGATCAACGCGGCGACGATGATGGTGTGGGGGTTGCGGAGGGCGAACCCGGGCATCAGAGCACCTGCTCGCAGGGCAGCAGGAAGACGTGCAGCGGAACCTTCGCGCCCTCCTGTTGCGCCGCCGCGCGGTCGCGGAAACGGCGCAGGGCGGCGACGATGCGCGCGACCTCGGGCTCGGCCAGGGCGACCAGCGCCATGGCGTTGAAGCCCGGTCGGGCGAACGTGTGGAGGGCGACGCCGGTCTCGCCCGCGCCCCACACCTCCGGGACCCGCGTGAAGCTGTGCACCTCGCAGGCGCGCAGCACGGCGAGGACGTCGTGCTCGAGGGACTTGCGGAAGATGAGGACGACCATCTGCATGAACGGACCCTGGGCGCTGGTGACGGGGAGATCTCCGTGGGCCGGCGGCAAAGCAGGATCGATACCGTTCGCCGCGCCAGGGCGCCGGGCCGGTCGCCGCGGCGGCCGCCCCGGGGTCGCGGTCCAGATTTCACCACGCGGGTCCAGAATGGAGCACGGCGCGGGCCCCCGTCGACCCGAGCCGCGGCGCGCGCGCCGGCGGCGGGTTGTGCACGCATCCTGCAAGGGAGGGAACCGTGGTCATCAGGTCGACAATGGCGCTCAGCGCGAATGTGCTGCCCTCGCCGCGTTGCGTGCCCACCGCGACGAACGTATCGTGGCACCGGGCAGTGAAGACACGACTCGCTCAACGCCTGTTGCTCGCCTGCGCGGTCGTCGTGGTCGCGGCGCTCGCGTCCACGTGGTGGAGCCTCCGCTCATTGCAGGAGGCCGACCGCGCGGCCGAGCACCTCGCCGATCGGAGCGCACAGGGGCTCGATCTCACCGCGCGCCTGGAAACCGTGGTGCGCGAGAAGAGCTTCCTCGCCGACTACCTGGTCTCCGGCGACGAGCGGCTGCTCGCCTCGCTGCGCCCGCATCGCCAGGAGTTCAGCGACTGGATCGATGCCATGGGCGGCTTCGTGCGCACCGATACGGAGCGCAGCCTGCTCGACGAGATGCGGCGTCGGTTCGCCTCCTATACCGCGGCGTCCGACGACATCGTGCGGCTCGAACGGGCCGGGCTGACCGACCAGGCGCGGCAGCGCTTCACCACCATGGCTGGCGACGTCGAGGCGTTGCTGAAGAGCGGCCAACAGGTGTTCGCCCTCGCGGCCGCCGACATGCGCGAGCGGCGCGCGGTGGCGCAGGACGAGGTGGAACGCGCGCGCCGAGCGATGCTCTGGCTGACTGGCATCGGCGGGCTGTGCTCGCTGGCGTTGGCGGTGGCGCTCGCCCGCTCGGCGTCGCGGCCCCTGCTCCGCTTGGTCTTCCGCCTCGGGGCCACCGAGATCGGCGAAGGCGTCGCCATCGAGGGTGACGAGGTGCGGACGATCGAGGCGCACGTCAACGCCCTGCTCGAGCACGTGCGTCAGCAAGAGCGGGCGCTGCAGCAGGCGGAGAAGCTGTCCGAGCTGGGCGAGATCGCCTCCGAGCTCGCGCACGAGACCCTGAACCCGATCACCGGCGTGACCAGCATGCTGCAGGCCCTGCGCCGCGCGCCACTCCCGCCGGACCGGCTCAACCGCGAGTTGGTCGACATGGAGCGGATGCTGGGACGGGTCGCGACCACGGTTCGTCGCCTGATGTCCTACGCCCGGCCACTCGAGCCGCACATGCAGCGCGTCTCGGTCGCGGCCGTCGTGCAGCGCGCGGTGTCGAGCGTGCAGGCGGGAACGCGCGTCGGCGGGTCGATCGTGCGCACCTACGGCATGGAATCGCGCATCGAGTGGACGATGGACCCCGAGCTCATCGAGCAGGTGCTCGTCAATCTGCTGGTCAATGCCTGCGAAGCCTCGCCGCCGGGCGCGCCGGTCGACGTGGCTCTCGAGGCGCCGCCGAACGACGATCTCGCGTTGGTGGTCCGCGATCGCGGGAGCGGCATCGCGCCGCATCACCGGGAGCGCCTCTTCCATCCCTTTTTCACCACCAAGCCCCAGGGCAACGGGCTCGGGCTCGCCATCAGCCGCAACATCGTCCACGAGCATCGCGGACGGATCGACGTGCGCGCGCGCGCGGCTGGCGGCACCGAATTCCGCGTCACGCTGCCCCGGTCGGAGCGCCCATGAGGCGATCGGTGCTGGTCGTCGACGACGAAGAGCTCATCCGGCGCTCGCTGCGGATGGCGCTGGACGGGGCGGGATACGCCGTGCAGGTCGCCGCCAATGGCGCCGAGGCCCTCGCCGCGATTGCCGCCGACCCGCCGGACTGCGCCCTGATCGACCTGCGTCTCGGCGACGTCGACGGGCTGACGGTGCTGGCGGAGGCGCGGCGCCGGATACCGGGGCTGAAGGCGATCGTCATCACCGCCCATGGCGACGTCGACAGCGCCATCCAGGCGCTCCGCTCGGGCGCCTACGACTTCATCCGCAAGCCGTTCGATCTCGAGGAGATCATCGCGTCGGTGAAGAACGCCCTGCGCACCGACGAGCTCGAGCGGCAGGTGGCGTATCTCAGCGGGCGGAGCTCGGAGCTGATCTTCGCCGCGCCGGCGATGGGCGCGGTGATGGAGCTGGTGCGCCGGATCGCCTCCCAGCCGGTTCCGGTAGTGCTCATCCTGGGCGAGACGGGCACCGGCAAGGAACTGGTGGCGCGCGCCCTCCATCGCGAATCCGCGCGCGCCGGCGGCCCGTTCATCGACCTCAACTGCTCCGCGATTCCGGAGTCGCTGGTCGAGAGCGAGCTCTTCGGCCACGAGCGCGGCGCCTTCTCCGACGCGCGCGAGCAGAAGCGCGGCCTCGTCGAGCTGGCGGACGAGGGCACGCTGTTCCTCGATGAGATCGGCGATCTTCCCGCCCCGGCGCAGGCGAAGCTGCTCCGCTTCGTGGAACGGCGCGAGTTCCGCCGGGTCGGCGGCACCGCCCTGCACACGGTCGACTGCCGCATGGTCGCCGCCACCCACCAGCGCCTCGACAGCGGCCCGCAGTTCCGGCGCGACCTGTACTTCCGGCTCGCCGGCGTGACCATCACCCTGCCGCCGCTGCGCGAACGCGGCGACGACGTGCTGCTGCTGGCCCAGCACTTCCTCGGCTCCTATGCTCGCCAGTACCGCAAGGACCTGGGCACCTTCACGCCGGAGGCCGCGCGCCTGCTGCGCGGCCATCACTGGCCGGGCAACGTCCGCGAGCTCAAGGCGGTGATCGCCGAGGCGGCGTTGATGGCGGACGCCGACCCGATCGGGGTCGAGCATCTGCGCGCCCTGCAGCGGAGCAGGCTGTCGTCGCTGGCCGTGCAGCCGCAGACGATGGACGACATTCTCGCGATCGAAGATCTCGAACAACGCTACGTCCGCGGCGTGCTCGAGCTGTGCGGCGGCAACAAGATGCTGGCCGCCGAGAAACTGGGCATCTCGCGCCAGACGCTGGCTCGCTGGCTGGCGGACGGCAGCGAGACGTAGCGCTCCTCACAACCGCAGACACCGACCGGCGCCCCGAGCCGGGAGCCGCGGTCGGGAAAGGGACTGGAGATGACTCGCTACTCGTGTGTCGTCGTGCGCCCGTTGTCCGTCCTGGGCGCGTGCGCCGCCCTGCTGTGCGCCACCGGCTGCGCGCCGCGCAACATCTACTGGATGAACGCCGACGCGGAGATCGGGCCGCAGGTGGTGCGGCCAACGCCGACCGTTGGACCGCAAGGGTATTTGTCGGTCGCGACCCAGCACTTCGGCGAACCTGGGGACGAGGAACCGGAGAAGTACCCGCCGGTGTTCCTCTATGATCGGAGCGGTCACTGGCTGGAGGAGCTGCCCAACGACACCGACGATCCCCTGGCGCTCGCGCCCGGCGAATACATCCTCCTCGTCGGCGAATCGATGGATCCCATGGGCGAATTTCGCCAGATTCAGGTGCGCATCGACGATGGCCGGACCACGCGGGTGAATCAGGCCGATATCGACCACGCCCCGCAGCTCTGGGCGCTCTCCCGCGCGCTGTCGCGGTGATCCGCGCCCGGCGGAACGCCGCTCCGCGTCGCAGCGGAACGCCGACGTCGCCGGCGACGCGCTCGGCGCGCGACCACGCGGACATCGCGCCCGCGGCGCATGGCGGATGCCATGCGCCGTCGAGAAACTGCCCACGGCGCAGCGATTCTTCGACGACCTGGTCGTTGGCGCCATCGCGCAGGTCTCCCATCATGCGCCCATCGCCGTGGCATGACGGCTGCTGTGACGTCGCGCTCGACTGGAGGATCCGCGACGATGCTCGACAGCCCCCTCATCACCGGCGGCGCGCCCGCTGCCGATGCCAATGCCCGCGTCCTGGTCTGCGCGGTGGACCGCGGCCTGTTCGGCATCCAGGCCGGATGGGTGGAAGCGGTCTACCCGACCGCCGCGACCGCGGTGCAGGCGACCCGCACCGACAGCGGCCAGCGCCAGGCGTTCATCGTCCACCGCGACGAGCCGGCGCTGATCGTCGACCTGCGGCAGGCCATCGGCCTCGACGGGCTGCTCGGCACGGCGACCCGCGACGCCTTCGTCGTCCTCCGCTCGGGGCCCGCCCTGCTCGCCCTGCCGGTCGACCACTGCGTCGGCCTGCGCACCCTCGATCTCGGCGGCCACCCGCCGGTGGCCAGCGCCGTGCGCCGCGACGACGGCCTGCCGGTCGGCCACCTGCTCGAGCTCGACGGCCGCATGCTGGTGGTGCTCGACCCCGCCCGCATCCTCGACGCCCGACGGCGCGACGACATTCTCTCCTCGCAGCGCCGCGCCCGCGCCGTCTGCCAGCGCCAGCACAAGCTGGCGACGCTGTGGGAGGAGATCCGCCGGACGCCGGATCCGGCGGCGCTGCGCACCTTCGCCTCGCTGTGCGGCCGCAGCGGCCGCGCCCGCGCCGCCGCCGGCGCCCGCGCCGTGCTCGCCGCGCTGCCGGGCGGCGCCGGCGACGGGTCGGGGTTGCTGCCCCTGTTGATGCGCCTCGCCGCCGAGGGCCGCAGCGGCGTGCTCACCTGTCGTTGCGATGGCGCGCCGGTGGCGCTCGAGATCGCCGCCGGCCGTCTGATGGCGGTGCGCAGCGGCGGCGAACATGGGCGTCCGGTGCTGGCGCAGGTGCTCGCCGCGCGCTGTCACGAGATTGCCTTCACCCCCGGCGGGGTAGAGGCGCATCGCGGCAGCGGCGACAGCACCGCCGCCGCGGTCATCGCCGCGTTCGAAGCTCGCCCGGTTCGCCGGCGCCGCGCCGGGCAGTGATCGAGACGCCTTCAAGGAGCGAAGCCATGGACGAACAGGTTCGCATTCTCGTGGTCGACGACAGCGCCACCATCCGCACGGCGCTGCAACTCATCCTGGCGCCGACGCCGTACGCGGTCGACTTCGCCTGTACCGGGGGCGAAGCGATCGAGCAGGCGGAGCTGGCGCCGCCGGCGATGATCCTGCTCGACTTCATCCTCCCCGACATGCGCGGCACCGAGGTCTGTCGCACCCTGCTCGCCAGCGAGCGCGCCCGCGCCGTGCCGGTGGTGCTGGTGTCGGCGCGCGGCGCCGAGATCCGCCAGGCGTACCAGGACATCGACAACGTCGTCGCCTACCTCACCAAACCGTTCACCCCCGAGCAGGTGCACGAGGTCATCGAGGACGTCCTCGCCCTGGGCGCGGGCGCCGTGCCGGCGCCCGCCGCGGCGGCCCCGCTGGCAGTCCCGGAACCCGCCGTCGAAGTGGTGCCGGCCGCCCCCACCACCGAGGCTGCCACCGAGCCCGCCGCCGCGGCGGTCGCGGCGTGGACGGACCCCGACGACGAGCTCGACGACGAGCTCGCGGCGGAACCGGCGGCGGCCGCGGCGCCGCACATCGCCGGCGCCCGGCGCGCGGCGCTCGACGCGATCTTCGAGACCCTGCGCGCCGGTCTCGAGGGCGTGCACGTCGAGGAGGCGGAGACCAGCGCCGGCGCCAGCGCCGGCGCCGACGGGTCGCGTTCGTACCCCGAGTTGGTGGCGCAGGTCGCGCGACAGCTCCAGGAGACGCTCACCCACGCCGCCTCGGGGGCGCGCTACAACCTGTGCAGCGACGGCTCCATCCGCTCGCTCGAGGATGCCCTGCTCGATTCGTACCGCCGCGTCTGCCGCTTGGTCTTCCGCTCGGCGACCACCGCCGTCGCGCCGGCCGTGGCCGAGGCGCCGCGGCCGCGGGTCCTGCTCGTCGGCCGCGCCGACGGCGACGCGGCCGAGGCGGTCGCCACGGCCGCCAGCGACGCCGACTGGCACCTGTTCCGCATCACCGCCGGCTTCTGCCAACTGCCGCTGATGGCCCGGCTCTACGGTCCGTCCCACCTGGTGGTCGATCTCTCCGGTCCGACGCTGTGGGGCGAGCTCGCGGCCCTGCGGCAGATGAGCGAGAGCCGCCGCCTGCGGGTGGTCGGCGTCGTCGACGCCGGCGCCGCGCCGCCGGAAGCCGCGCAGCTCGCCGCGCACGGCATCGCCACCCTGCTCACCGCCGGCCCGCGCCTGGCCGACGACATCCACGCCTGGGTAACCGGCGAGGAGTCCAGCGCCGAGCCTGCCGAGCTGCCCACATCCGCCGCCGCCTAGTCAGCAGCCCGTTGAAAGACAGTTCGGCTACTGCGGGCGGGCCTCGTGCGCCAGCTCTTCGTTGCCGAATCCTCGACACAACCGACCGGTTTGCCTCCGATTCGGCGCCTCGATCTGGCGCACGATCCCTCGCCCTCGCGACGCCGCCTGTTTTTCGACGGACTGCTGGATCGGGAGCGCGGACCGGCTGACCCGCGCCGCGCTCCGCATGCGGCGCCCGCAGTGCTAGAGCTGCGGCGACGGCCGGGCCGCCGCGCCTCGACGCGACGGCGGCGCGGGCACGGCCGTTGCTCAACGGCAGCGCAGGGAGGAACGCCGCATGCGGGCGCGCGAGATCGTCGACGACATCACCCTCGCGATCGAGCTGATGGCCCGAGCCGCCGTCGAGCGGGTGGCGACCGGCACGCTGTTCAACCCGCTGCGCCCTGAGCTGCGGGTCGATCCCTACCCGTACTACCGCCGCCTGCGCGAGCGCGATCCGGTGCACCGCAGCTTCGGCGCCAGCGGCTGGGTGCTGACCCGCTACGACGACATCGTCGGCATCCTCGCCGATCGCGCCTTCTCCTCCGACGAGCGCAACTGGGTGCGCTACCAGCGGATGAGCGCCCGCGATGTCCGCGCCGGGCTGCCCGATCCCTACGCCGACGGCGTCATCTCGATGCTGCGCATCGACCCGCCCGACCACACCCGCCTGCGCACCCTGGTCTCCAAGGCGTTCACGCCGCGCGCGGTCGAACGCCTGCGGCCGCGCATCGAGGCCGTGGTGGTCGAGCTGCTCGACGGCCTCGCCGGCCACGACGCCTTCGACCTCATGCAGGCGTTCGCGTCGCCGCTGCCGGTGGTGATCATCGGCGAGATGCTGGGCGTCGCGGTCGCCGACCGCGAGCGCTTCCGCCACTGGTCGAACGAGTCCATCCGCCTGCTCGGCGAGGGCAACCGCGCCGACCGCCGCCGCGCCTGGCAGGCGCTGTCCGAGATGCGCGCGTGGCTCGGCGAACAGATCGCGGCGCGCCGCCGCCAGCCGTGCGACGATCTGCTCTCGGCGCTGGTCGCCGCCGAGGAGGCGGGCGACCGGCTGAGCGAGCGCGAGCTGTTCGCCACCTGCGTCCTGCTGCTGGTCGCCGGCAACGAGACCACCACCAACCTCATCGGCAACGGCGTCATCGCCCTGCTGCGCCACCCCGACCAGTTGGCGCGCCTGCGCCGCGACCCGGCGCACATGCCGGCCGCCGTCGAGGAGCTGGTGCGCTTCGACAGCCCGGTGCAGCTCACCACCCGCCTGGTGGTCGAGGAGCGGGAGCTGCACGGCCGCCGCTTGCGGCGCGGCGAGCAGATCGTGCTCGTGCTCGGCGCGGGCAATCGCGACCCGGCGCGCTTCGCCGATCCCGATCGCCTCGACCTCGACCGACCCGAGGCGCGCCCGCTCTCGTTCGGCCACGGCCTGCACTACTGCCTCGGCGCCCAGCTCGCCCGCATCGAGGCGCAGATCGGCCTCGTCCACCTGCTCGACCGCTTCCCCACCCTGCGCTTCGCCGACGCCCCGATCGCCTGGGGCGACAACATGATCCTGCGCGGCCCCCGCATCCTGCCACTGGCCGCGTGAGGCGGGAGCTACGCCAGCCGCTCGGCGATCAGCCAGGTGTCGCGGCGCGCCTGCGTCGCGTGCACCCGCCCGGCGGCGATGCGCAACGGACGCGCGGCGGCGTCCAGCACCCGCACGCGGCGCGCCGTGCGCACCGCCAGCGCGCCGCGCAACACGCGCAGCCGCTGCCCGTACGGGTGCGCGTGCGGCGGCTCGCGATGACCGCGCGGCTTGAACACCAGCAGCAGCCCGGGCGCCAGCTCGTACACGGCGTGCCCCGCCGGCGACAGCGGGCGCCGAACGGGCGACGCGCTGGCCCGCGGCGTCGGTCGCGATGGAGCCGCCGCGCGGGTCACACCGCCACCCAGGCGCCGCGCTCGTAGTCGAAGTAGCGCCCCACCCGCGCCCCGTCCCAGTGGTACTTGAGACTCTTGCCCGGCACCGGGATGCCCACCGCGGTCGGCCGGAAGGCGCCGACGCACTCGCCGCCCGCATCGCGGACGCTCGGGTAGACCACCCCGGCGGCGCCGGCGGCGCGCAACGCATCGCCGAACGCCTGGCTGGCGGCGTACGAATCGGGATCGAGGAGACGCGCCCGCGTGGCGGCCGGCAGGGCGGCGACGTCGGCGAAGCGGCAATTGATGCGGCCGACCAGCACCCGCATGTCCTCGTAGCGCGGCGGATCGCGGCTGTCGGCGGCGATGCGGCCGAAGTGGAAGGCGGTCTCGCGCACCGCGGTGCGCAGGGTCCGCGCGGCGTAGTAGACGCCGGCGTGTCCGTCGCTGAAGCGCGAGCCGGCGGGGTTGCGGTGCGTGAAGGCCGCCATCACGTACGAGGCCCCCGGCCCGCTCACCCGCTCGCCTGGCGGCACGAGGCGGATCTCGCCGACCTCGTCGCGCAGTCGCGGGTTCACCATCTGCTCGGCGGCGATCAGCGCCTCCCAGACGGCGGGATCGCTGGAGACGCGCTCGAAGAGGTCGATCGGCGGATAGCGCGCGGCGACGATGCGCGTCGCCCGCGGCCAGGTGACGCGCCGCTGGCGCGGCTCAGGACCAGGGCGCCCGGGCGGCATCGAGGTAGGCGCGCACGGCGGCCAGATCGGTGACGTCGCCCGCCGCCATGCGGTCGAGCGGCGTATGATCGCCGAAGGCGCGGTTCGGCCGCTTCACCCAGCCGTCGGCCTGGGCGGGATCCGAGTAGAGGATCTGCAGCGCCTTGTAGATGCCGGCCACGTAGCCGACCCGCCGCAGCGCATCCTCCGGCATGCGCCGCACCCGGCCGGCCTTCCACTCGAAGAACGTGCGCTGCGGCGGCGACCCGAGGAGCCGCCGCGCCTCCGCGTTGCCGACGCCCCAGAGATCCATGATGCGGAAGAACCCGAGCAGCGCCTTCTGCTGCGGCGCCTGCGGCGCGACCCGCGATTCGACCGGCCCGCGCGCGACCCTGGGCATGCTGCTGTTCTGCTCGATTCTGCCGATCAATGCAAATGTGCAGCTCGGAAGACAACGGCCGCGCGAGGGGTGCCGCCGCGCCCGCGAGGTGGGCGGGCGCCGGCGCGGCTCACCCCCAGCGCACGACCTGGCGGGCGCGGCGGACGACGGCGAAGCGGGCGATCACGCCCTCGCGCTCGTCGTTGGCGGCGATGCTGACCAGATCGTTCAGCCCGCCATAGCGCGCGTCGCCGCCGACCAGGGCGCGCAGTCCGCCGCCGCGCAGGACCTGGTAGCCGTCGAAGTGCGTCCATTGCTGTTGTCGTCCCCAGCCCTTCTCGCGTCCGACCCGCGTATAGAGGTCCGGCGGCAGGCAGACGAGGCGGAACTCGGTGATGCCGAGGCCGAGCTGGTCGCGGATGATGTAGGGGCCGCGCTCCATCAGGGCGCGTTCGATGGTCAGCCGGCTGAGGCCGCGGCGCCGCGGCAGGCCAAGGGCGGTGAGCAGCGGCCCGGCGGCTGGCGGCTCGGCGTCCTCGGGAAAGTCCTCGATCAGGATCGACTCGGCGGCGAACGGCGGCACGTAGCGGGCGCCGCCGGAATTGATGAACGTCTGGCGCAGGAACTGGTCGATCAACGCCCGCACCGCCTCCGAGATCTCCGCCGGCCAGCCGAGCTCGCCGCCCAGCGCGGCGACCTGCGAGGCCCCCTCGCGTTGCGCCTCGCTGTCGGCCGGTCGGGCGCGATGGATCTGCGCGGCGATGAACGCGAGCACGCTCTGCGCCGCGGGAAGCGGCGCGGCCTGCAGAGCGGCGAGGCCGAGCGCCGCGGCGCGTTCGGCGCTGCCGGCGGGCAACGGCGCCGCCAGGTCGACCGGGCAGCGCACCGCCGAGCCGGCGACCGGCGCCGCCTCCCCGCCGGCCGTCGGCGCCGCCGCCGGCTGCGCTGGTCCCTGCTCCTGGCGGGCGCGCAGCTCGCGCGCATAGCGCGCCAACGCCTCGGTGTCGCCGCGCTCCACCGCCTCCAGGCAGCGTTGCTCGATGTCGGCGGTCGGCAACGCCTGCGCCTCCGCCTTGGGCGTCGCGGCGAGACGCGACAGCACCGTCAGCCGCTCGAGGAAGGCGCGACGCTCGGCGTAGATCGCGGCATTGGCGCCGTCGGAACGCTCGAGCCCCCGCAGCGCCGACACCGCGGCATCGCGCAGCTCGCGCGGATCGCTCTCGACCAGTTGCGCCAGCCCGGGGGAGAAGGGATCGAAGGCGGTCGGCGTCGCGTCGTACACCTCCTGGCCGATGGCCACCAGCGCGGCGCGCGCCGCGGCGGCGCGGCGCAACTGCTCGGCGCGCTCGGCCAGCTCCTCGACCCGGGCCCAGTCGAGGCGCAACGCGGCGGCGCGGCTCTCGGCGAGGGCGGCGGCGATCGCCCGCTCGCTGCCGCGGGCGTCGCGGTACTGCTCGCGCGACAGCACCGGCTCGAGCAGCATCGCGGCGCGGCCGACGTAGAGATCGCGGTAGACGGTGTCGCACGCGGCGACGGTGATCAGTTGGCGGATGGCGTCGAGAACGGGCGGGCTCGCGGCGGTCGACGGGGAATCGGGCATGCGGATCTCCTTTTCGGCCCGACCATAGCGAAGCGGCGGCGCCCGTCCAGCGCGCCGCTCAGTCCGCGAAGGCGTCGAATCCCGGCGGCGCGCAGGGGTGGATCGGCACCGGATGCGACGGGTCGACCACCTGGATGTTCGCCATCATGCCCTGATCGGCGTGTTGCACGATGTGGCAGTGGTAGACGAACTCGCCGACGATGACCGGGTTGTCGAACGGCAGGATGGCGGTGACGGTGCTCGGGCCGGCGTCGGTCGCCGCCGGCAGGTTGACGGTGTCCTGATAGCCGGTGAAGGGGCGCGCGACGCCGTTGACCGCGGTCACCTGGAAGTCGAGCTGATGGATGTGGAACACGTGCTCCTCCTTCGCCGTGTTCTGGATCGTCCACTCCTCGACCGAGCCGAGCTCGACGACCGTGTCCACGCAGTGGTGGTCGTAGGCCTTGCCGTTGATCGTGAAGCCGTTGCCATCGGGATCGTCGGCGAAGACGATGGTGCGCTGGCGATCGATGGGGTAATCGCGCAGGTCGGGCACGACCGGGAACGCGGTCGGCAGCGGGATCGGCGTCACCTGCGGGCCGCGGCTGGCGACGCTGGCCAGGCGCTGGGCCGGATAGTGGTCGCCCGCCGGTCCGGTGTCGAAACGCTCGGCGCGCAGCTCGCGGATGCCGCCGGCCGGCGGCCCGTACACCAGCGCCTCGAGCCGCTTGCCGGGCGGCAGGAGCAGCGTCTCCGCCGCCAGCGCCTGGTTCTGCAGGTTGCCGTCCTGGGCGATGACGTAGAAGCGCACGCCGTCGAGGCGCAGCTTGTAGTAGATGTTCGCGCCGATGTTGCCGATGCGCCAGAATTCGAGCTGCCCGGGCTGCATGGTGATGCGCGGCTGGTAGAGGCCGTTGATGGTGCGCCGGGTCGGCCCGGTGGGATCCGGATTGCGAACCGGGGCGCCGTCCGCGGTCTTCAGGTCCTTGAGCAGGATCACCCGCTCGGGGATGTCGGCCAGCTCGGGGAACGGCGCCAGGATGTCGCCGACGATCATGCCGCCGGAGAGCCCGCCGGCGATCTGGTGGTTCACCTCGGGGTGGAAGTGCGGGTGGTACCAGAAGAGGCCGGCCGGATGGTCGGCGGGAATGGGCATGTCGTAGCGGAACGTGGTCGTCGGCGGGATGGTGAGGAAGACGTTGTCGCCGGCGCCGAGCGGCGACACCGCCAGCCCGTGGTAGTGGACGTTGGTGTCCTGCGGCCCGTGGTTGTCGATCGCCAGGCGAACCACGTCGCCCGGTTGCACGCGCAGCAGCGGCGGCATGTACAGACCGTCGTACAGCGCCTCGAAGCGCACCCGCTCGCCCGCCACCGTCAGCTCGGCGGGCTCGATGGTCAGGGTGGCGTACAGCTCGCCGTCGCGACTGACCAGCTCCGGCGGGTTGGCGAACGGCACCGGCGCGTCGCCCGATGACCCGCCGCCGCACCCGGTCGCCACCATCGACACCGCCGCGATCGCCAGCCTCCGCATCCGCATCCGCATCACCCGTCCTCCCCGCGTCGCCGTGTACCACAGTCTGCCGCCGACGGGCAGGGCCGCCGGCGCGGCCGTCGCTGCGCCGCAGGGGCGGCGGCGCGGCAGCCGCGGGCCGCGGATCGGTTGCGCCGGACGGGCGCCGCGGCTATGCACGCCGCCGTGCACGCGGTCGGCGCCAGCGACCGGGCCGCTGAACGAAGCGCGCCACCGCCCGCGGAGCCGCGGCGCAGCGATGTGCTCCTGCTGCTCGCGGCATGGCTGCTGATCGTCGTCGTCGTCGACCCGCGCGGCGACTTTCCGCTCAACGACGACTGGGCCTACGCCATGGCCGTGCGCCGCCTGCTCGCCGAGGGCGCCTTCCGGCCGCCGGGGTGGGCGGGCATGACGCTGCTCAGCCAGGCGCTGTGGGGGGCCGCCGTCGCGTCGGTGGCCGGCGCCTCGTACACGGCGCTGCGCTGCGGGACGCTGCTGCTCGGCGCCGCCACCGTCGTCGGCACCTACCTGCTGGCGCGCGAGCTGCGCGCCGGCCGCGCCCTGGCGATGATCGCGGCGCTGACCCTCGCCGCCAATCCGCTGTTCGTCGTCCTCTCCTTCAGCTTCATGACCGACGTGCCGATGCTGGCGCTGGTGGTGTGGGCGCTGCTCGCCTTCGCCCGCGCCCTGACGTCCGGCTCGCGGCTCGCCTGGGCCGCCGGCACGCTGCTGACCATCGCCGCCGTGCTCTGCCGCCAGCCGGCCATGGCGCCGGCCCTCGGCTTCACCGCCGCGGCCCTGCTCTGCCCCGGCGCGCGCCGCCGTTGGGCGCTGCCGGCGATCGTCTCGCTGGCGCTCGCCGGCGGGGCGCTGTGGCTGTACCAGCACCTGATGCAGGCCTACGGCGCCCTGCCGCACGACTACTGGATCCGCAACGACTTCATCCGCCAGGCCCTGGGCAGCGGACCGCGCACCGTCTGGCGCATCGCCTCCGGCAACACCGGCGCCGCGATCCTGTACACGGCGCTGTTCCTGGCGCCGCTGCTGATCGCGGTCGCGCCGGGATGGCGGCGGCAGCGGCGCACGTGGTTCCGCTGGGGCGGCGCCATCGAGAGCGCCGCCCTGCTGGTCGCGGCGCTGGCGCTGTGGTCCTCGGGACGGCCCATGCCGCTGCGCGGCAACGTGCTGATCACCTCCGGGCTCGGGCCGATCACGCTCAACGACATCTACATCCGCGGCCTGGCCAACGACCCGCAGTTGCCGCCGGCCTGGTGGTGGGCGGTCACCGCGCTCGCCCTCCTCGCCACCGCGGCGTTGATCGGCCGTCTGGCGGCGGCGCTCGCCCGCGCCTGGCGCGAGCGCGCCGACCCCGCCTCGCCGGGCGCGGCGCGCGCCCTGCTCCTGTGCACCGCGGCGCTGTACCTCGGCCCCTGCGTCGTCATCCCGATGTTCGATCGCTACCTCTTGCCGTTCGTGCCGCTGATCGGCGTCGCCCTCACCCCGCCCGACGGCGGCCGCGGCCTCCACCGTCGCGCGCGTCTCGCCGCCGGCGCCGCGCTCCTCCTGCTCGCCGCCTACGCCGTCGGCGGCACGCACGACTACCTGGCGTGGAACCGCGCCCGCTGGCAGGCGCTGCGCCAGTTGGCGGCCGACGGCGTCGCCGCGAACCGGATCGACGGCGGGATCGAGTTCAACGCGCCGCTGTTCTACGTCGAGGGCGCCACGACGGGCGGCGTCCCCGGCCGCAGTTGGTGGTGGGTCGCCGACGACGAGTACCTGATCGCCATGGGTCCGGTGCCCGGCTACGACGTGGTGCGGGAGCTGCCCTACGGCCGTTGGCTGCTGCCGGGCGGCGGCCGCATCGTCGTCCTGCACCGCGCCGCGCGCTGAGCGCCGCCGATCGGGGACGGCGGACGGCCGCGTCAGCCGCCGGCGCCCGACCGGATCGGGCGGATCAGGACCTCCTGCGACAGGGTGGCGACGTGCTGGCCGGCGCGGTCGAACACCGAACCGATCGCCAACCCGCGGCCGCCGAACAGGGCGCGGCAGGTGACGTCGTGCAGGTGCCAGTCGCCGGCGCGCAGCGGCCGGTGGAACCAGATCGCGTGATCGAGGCTGGCATTCCAGAAGCGCCGCGGCGCGTCGCGCGGCGGCCGGTCGGGGTGGCGGGCGACCACCGCGTCGCTCGGCAGATCGTCGGAGAGATAGGCCAGCGCGCAGGCGTTGAGGACCGGATCGTCGCCGATCGGCTCCGCCAGGCGCAGCCAGGCGCCGACGCGGCCGGGCGCGATGTCGGCGGGCAGGAAGCGGCGCTCGATCAGCGGACTCCAACTGTCGTTGCGCAGCGCCTCCGGGGCCGCCACCTGCGGCATGCGCTCGCTCTGCACCTCGGCCGCCGCCTCCGGAACCTGGAACGAGGTCGACATGTTGAGGATCGCCCCGACCGCCTGGCGGGCGACGACGCGGCGGGTGAGGAACGCGCGGCCGTTGCGGATGCGGTCGACCTCGAGCCGGATCGGCTCGGCGGCGTCGCCGAGGCGGATGAAGTAGGCGTGCAGCGAGTGCAGGCGGAACGCCGGATCGACGGTGAGCGACGCGGCGCGCAGCGCCTGGGCGATGATCTGTCCGCCGTAGAGACCGCCCCAGGGGTATTGCGGACCGCTGGCGACGTAGGTGTCGGGGCCGTGCGGCTCCAGCGTCATCATGCGGCGGAAGTCCATGTCGGCCATGCCGGCGCTCCTATCAGGTCCGGCGCGCGCCGGGGAGCCGGGGCGACCGAACGCGACATTACATCATTGACTCCAATGCACACGAAACTGTGTAATGTCTTCCCATGCAGCCCTCGGCGCGCGGACTGGTGCTCGACCTGCTGTCGACGTTGCGTCCCGGGTCGGCGATGCCGGTCGGCGCGCTGATCGAAGCCGGCGGGCTGTTCGGCATCAGCGAGAACAACGTCCGCGTCGCCACCGCCCGGCTGCTGGCGAGCGGCCACCTGGCGCGCGACGAGCGCGGCGCCTATCGCCTCGGCGGCGCCTCGCGGTCGATCGGCGCCCACGTCCGCACCTGGCGGGATCGCGACCGCGGCACCCGCAAGTGGAGCGGCGGCTGGCTGGTCGTGCACCAGGGCCCGGCGGCGCGCGCGGCGCAGCGCGGGCGCCTGCGGGCCCTGCGCCTGTTCGGCTTCGCCGCTCTCCGCCCGGGGCTCTGGCTGCGCCCCGACAACCTGACGCAGCCGCTCGACGCGGTGCGCCGCGAGTTGGCGGCGCTCGGCCTGCCGCCCGGGGATCTCGTCTGCCTGCTCGCCGCGCTCGACGACGCCAGCGAGGCGCGGGCGCGGCGGCTGTGGGACGTCGCGGCGCTGCGCCGCACCTACCGCGAGCTCGGCGCGGCCCTCACGGCCAGCGAAGCCCGCCTGGCCCGTCTGTCGCCGGCGAAGGCGATGGCGGAGTCGTTCGTGCTCGGCGGGCGGGCCCTGCGCCAGCTCGTGCTCGACCCGCTGCTCCCCGACGTCATCTGCCCGCCCGACGAACGCGACGCGCTGCTCGAGCAGATGCGCCGCTACGACCGCCTCGGCCGCCAGGCCTGGGCGACGCTGCTGCAGCGCTTCGACGTGCCGTCGTTGCGCACGCCGGTCGACAGCCGGCTCGACGCGGCGCGCGGCCAGCACGCGAGCTGACCCGCTGCCGTCCACCATGGAGTCGCCATGAACGTCCCCGTCCAGACCCCCTCGACCGCCGCCATCCCGGCGTGGCGCGCCGCGCTGGCGCCGGAGGAGATGCGCGATCTGCTGCGCGTCCGCGCCTGGCGCGCCTGGCTGTCGCTCGCCGTCAACTGGGGCGTGACCTTCGCCGCCTTCGCGCTGGTCGCCGCCTGGCCCACCCCCGTCACCATCGTCGCCGCCATCATGCTCATCGGCACCCGCCAGCTCGGCGGCGCGGCGCTGATGCACGACGCCGCGCACCGGGCGCTGTTCCGCCACCGCGGCCTCAACGACTGGGTCGGCAACTGGCTCTGCGCCTATCCGATCTGGAGCGACACCGATCGGTACCGGCCCTACCACCTGCAGCACCATGCGCACACCGGCACGGCGCAGGATCCGGACCTCGCCCTGGTCCGTCCCTTCCCGGTCACCGGCGCCAGCCTGCGGCGCAAGTTGTGGCGCGACCTCTCCGGCCAGACCGGCCGCAAGTTCGCCCGCGCCGCCTTCGCCCGCACCTTCGGCCGCTACCGCGACGATGCCGCGGCCCGCCGCGCCGCGCGCGGCGTGTTGATTTCCAACCTCGTCCTGTTCGCGATTCTGACGCTCGCCGGGCACCCGGCGCTCTACCTCCTGTGGGTCGCGGCCTGGCTCACCACCCACACGCTGGTGACGCGCATCCGCTTCATCGCCGAGCACGGCATGGTGCCCGACCAGGACGACCCGCTGCGCAACACCCGCACCGTGCTGCCGCGCTGGTGGGAGCGCCTGCTGATCGTGCCCAACCGGCTCAACTTCCACCTCGAGCACCACCTGCTGATGACGGTCCCGCACTACAACCTGGGGCGCCTGCACCGGCTGCTGCGCGACCGCGGCGTGCTCGACCAGGCGTGCGTCGAACGCGGCTATCTCGGCATCCTCGCCCGCGCCGGCAGCCGCGCCGCGTAGGCGTCCCGGATCGGCGCGCGCGCGCTCACAGCAGGCGGATCACCCACCACAGGTAGATCAGCATCTGCAGGAAGAAGAAGGTGGCGCGCAGGTTGACGGCGGGGACCGACGTCGAGGCGAGATGGGTCACCGACTGACCGACGCGGAGGTAGAAGACCCACATGGCCAGGCCGTTGGTCACCTCGAGGCGGCCGGCGAGGCTGGCGCCGAGGGCGATGGCGGCGAACAGCGGCAGCGTCTCGTAGCAGTTGTCGCGCGCCCGCGTCAGGCGGCGGCCGAAGGCGTCGAGATCGGAGCCATCGTTGGCGAAGGTGTTGGGCGCCTTGCCGGCGAGGACGAAACGCCCCCGGTACAGACCGACGGCGACGCTCAGCAGCGCGAACCAGCCGGCGAAGCAGATCAAGGCGGTAGCGGTCGCTCCCATCGTCCCTCCCCGTGGTGGTGGCGGCTGCCTATGCCAGGCGGTGGGTGGCGCGCAACCGTCGCCCGCCGTTCAGAGGAGGACCCACAGCGCGCCGATCGTCAGGGCACCGTCGAGGATGAGCTCGGCGCGCTCGCCGGGCCGGAAGGCGACGAGGGCGACGACGGTGGCGACGGCGACCGCCCCCAGCGCGCGCGCGGGCGGCGGGGCGAGCAGCGCGGCGAGCACGCCGGCGGCGCCGATGCCGCGCGCCACGCGCACGGCCGTGCGCGCCCCGAGCACGCGCGCCGCCGCCTCCTCGTCGCGCGCGCTGGTGGCGAGCGCATTGGCGAGCAGCGCCGGGCCGATGATCGCGATCGCCCAGGCGACGATCGCCGGCAGCGGACGCGGCCGCGCCAGGCTGGCGGGAAGCGCGATCGTCACGACGACCCACGACGCGGTGACGTAGAGCCCCTTGAGAAACGGCACGTGCTTCAAGCGGCGGTGCAGCAGCCCGAAGCCGCCCGCCACGCCGGCGGCGGCGAAGGCGCCCGGCCCCAAGGCCAGCGCGCAGCCGGCGGCGGTCAGCGCCGCCGCGACGCAGCCCGCGGCGAGGACGCGGCGATGGCGGGCGATGAACGCGCTGCGCCGCGGCAACGTGTGGCGGTCGCGCCCCAGGTCGCGCAGACGGTCCACCGCGTAGACGCAGTACGTGCCGGCGAAGGCGAAGAGCGGCAGGGCCGGCGACCAGGACGCGCCGAGCGCCACCGCCGACGCGCTGGCCAGGGCCGCCGCCGCGATGGCCACCCACGCCCCCGAGAACGCGAGGGCATCGAACAGCGTGCTCACCCGCCCGTTGCGCCGGCGCTGGCGCCGACACGCGCCTCGGGTCCGCGCGCCAGCGCCGGCCACACCGCCGCCACGGCGCGGTACACCTCGGCCGGCGTCACATCGGTGATCGGCGTGCCCGCGGGCCCGCTCACCCAGCGCGCCCCCGGCCGCGGATGGAACCACTGGCGTGTGATGCGCTCCACCTGTCCCCGGTGGTTGGCGAACACCGCGACGTAGGGACCGCCGAGCAGTTGCGCGACGTGCGACGGGCCGCAGTCGTTGGCCACCGTCACCTGGCTGGCCAGCACCGCCTGCGCGATGCCGGCCAGCGGGGGCGTGTCGAGGATCGTGGTGACCTCGGCGAGCGGCGAGCGCGCGATCGGCTGGCGCAGCGCGCGCTCGCCCGGACCGAGGACGACGACGAAGCGGACCGCCGGCCGGGCGGCGCGGATCAGCGCGGCGACGGCGAGGAAGCGCTCGATCCCCCACAGCTTGAACGGCGACGCGCCGCCCGGCATCAGGCAGACGTTCTCCTGGCGCGGGTCGATCGCCGCCGGCGCCGCCGCCGCCGCATCGCGCAGGTGCTCGGCGAGCGACGGCGGCACGCCGAGCGGCTCCAGCAGGCGGAGGTAGTTGAGCGCGCGATAGATGGTGAGATCGCGCGGACGGACCGCCGTGAACAGGCGCCGCGCCAGCGGCGTCTCGAAGCCGATGCGGACGCGGGCGCCGCTCAGCCCGACCAGCAGGGTGATGAAGGTCGACGCCGGCCGCAGCGTGATCAGCGCGTCGGCGGCGAGCGCGCGCACGGTGCGGATCTGCCCCCACGGCCGGCGCGGCCATGGCACCAGGGCGTCCGCGAGCCCCTCGCCGACCAGCAGCGCCGCCTCCGCAAACGGCGCGACGATGCTGATCCGCGCCGCCGGATAGCGGCGGCGCAACGAGCTGACCAGCGGAATGTGACAGACCAGCGTGCCGAGCCGGGCGCGATTCTGCAGGAACACCGCGATGCGCTGGCACCCCGCCTCGGTCGCCGCCCCCTCGCCCACCGAGCCCCGCCGGCGAGCGGCGGGCGCCGCGTGCGCCGCGGATGCCACGGATCGTCCGCCGATCGCGCCGCGTCACGCCGCCGGCGGCGGCGGCGAATCGGGGAGCAGGCTGCGGTACGGCGCGATGCCCTCGCGGGCGCGGATCGCCGCCAGCGAGTCCCCCAGGCTGGCGTGCCAGTCCACCAGGGTGAGCGGCGGCGACTGCCGGCCGTGGCGCCAGCCCTCGAGCGCCAACTGCAGGACGAAGCCGGTGGTGACCGGCGCGGTGAAGGTGGTGAGGGCGACGATCGCGGCCAGGAAGTCGCGCGAGTACGGGTGCCCGAACTGCGCCAATTGGAATCCGGAGATCGCCACCTCGTGGCCGGGGCTGGTGCTGTAGCCGCCGACCAGGTGCCAGATTTCGTGCGTCTGCAGGATGTAGCGGTTCGGATCGTCGAGCTCGGGGTGGTAGCCGGCGACGGAGGCGGGATCGAGCACGTCGAGGTCGTAGCCATTGTCGACGATCAGCCGCCGCAGGGTGTCGCCGAGGCTGTCGGCGGCGCGCCCCTGCAGGTGCTCCATGGTCAGGCGCGGCATCGGCGGCCGGCGCCGAAACTCGTCGTAGCCGGGGTGCTGGCGCATGGCGCGGGCGCAGGCATCGCGCAACGCCGGCGGGTGCAGCGCGCCGAGGGCGGCGGTGCGCGGGGTGATCTGCTCGTCGACGCCGCCCTCGATCAGCGCCCACAGCGCCGGCAGCAGCGCGGGCTCCAGGCGCGCCGGCGTCGCCAGGGCGCGCGTCAGCGGCGCACCGAGGTCGCGGGCGGTGAACGCCAGCGGGACGTCGTCGAGGAACAGCTCGGCGAGGCGGTCGTAGGTTGCCAGTCCCAGCTCCGGCTGCACGAACGCCACCCGCGCCAGAACCAGCGAGGCCCACAGCCCGTCGGCGAGGCGCTCGTCGTCGACCGCCTCCGCGCCCGGCGTCGGCGGCGCGGCGCGGTAGGCGGCGACCAGCGCGGCGACGTCCGCCGGCGTCAGGCGGGATTCGTTCACCGCCGTTTCCCAGGCGGCCTTGAGCCCGGCCGCGATGGCGATCGGTTGCGACATGGCAGGCACCATGACGCGGGCCGCGCGCGGAAGCAACGCGCCGGCCGCCGGCGAATGAGGGGCTGGGGGGCCCCGTGGCCGCGCCTACGGCGCGGGGTGCGGGGCGATCGCCGCCCCGTTGCCCAACTGGCCGCAGGCGCCGAGCAGGTCGCGCCCCTTGGCGCGGCGCCGGGTGACGAAGGCGCCGGCGCGGCGCAGCTCGGCGGCGAAGCGCTCGATCGTCGGCTCGTCGGGAGCGGCGAAGCGCGCCGCGCGCTGCGGGTTGTAGGGAATCAGGTTGACGACGCAGCGCAATCCGCGGCACCAGTCGGCGACGGCGCGGGCGTGCGCCGGCGTGTCGTTGACATCGCGCAGCAGCACGTACTCGATGACGAAGCGGCCCTTGCGCGCCAGCGGGTACTCGTCGAGCGCCCGGCGCAGGGCGGCGAGCGGCATGGCGCCGTTCACCGGCATGAGCGCGCGGCGCAGGGCGTCGTCGGGCGCGTTCAGCGACACCGCGATGCGCAGGTTCGGCCAACCGAGCTGCGCCAGGCGGCGCAGGCCGTCGACGCGGCCGACCGTCGACACGGTGATCTGCGCCTGCGGGAAGTTGAGGCCGTTGGGGTCGCCGAGGACACGGATCGCCTGCGCCACCGCGTCGAGATTGTCGAGCGGCTCGCCCATGCCCATGAACACGATGTCGTGGATGCCGCTGTGGAAGTAGCGGTACGGCCGCGGCGGCGGGCCGCCGGCGGCCATCAGGTCGCGCGCCACCAGGTACTGGGCGACGATCTCGGCGGCGCTGAGCTGGCGCCGCAGCCCCATGCGCGCCGTCTCGCAGAAGGCGCAGCCCATGCGACAGCCGACCTGCGACGACAGGCAGAGCGTGTGCCAGCGCTCGCCGCCGCGGCCGCGCATCGGCAGGATCACCGACTCGGTCTCGAACGCCGGGCCGCCGTCCTGCCCCGGCACGGCGAGGCAGAACTTCACCACCCCGTCGTGGGCCTCGCGGCGCGTGATCGGCGGCAGGTCGAGCGCGCCCGGCGTGCGCAGCGCGTGGCCGTAATCGGCCCGCGCGGCGCGCGGGCTGGTGCGGCGGCGCGCCGCGTACTCCGCCAGCGTCAGTCCCGCGAGGTCGCCCGGTTGGAGAGACATCCGTGCTCCTGTAGGCCACGGGCTGGCGCCGCGCCAGGACGGGCGGCCTGGGGCACGGCATCGCGCTCCGGGCTCCGCGCCCGACCGGTGCGCTTGCAGTCGGGCCGGTTTTCATCCGTAAGGTGGCGCGCGATGAGGCGACGAACGCTGGCGTTCCTGCTGATCGGGACGCTGCTGGCATCGGGCTGCAGCGCGCCGGTGGGGGTGAAGCGGCTGTCGCCGCAGGACCAGCACCGGCAACTGGCGAGCAACGCGCTCACCGCCGACGCGCCGAGCGACGCGGCGCAGATCGTCCTCCGCCGCTACAACCTGGCGGCGACCTACGAGGACCAGCCGGAGTTGGCCCTGACCACCCTGCGCGCCGCGACCTTCGGCTACGGCGGCGGCAGCGACGAGCTGTTCGCCCTCGCCGAGCTGTCCTACCGCTACGCCGAGCGGACCGACTCGCGCCCGTACGCCCTCGCGGCGGCGCTCTACGCCTACGCCTTCCTCTTCCCGGTCGACCCCGCGGTCCGGCCGCAGCCGGTGGACGCCCGCTATCGCTGGGCGGCCGACATCTACGCCGCCGGGCTCACCAAGGCGCTGACCGGCCCGAAGGGCAAGACGATGCAGCTCCGCGGCGGCACGTATCCCCTGCCCTGGGGCACGGCCGACATCAGCTTCGACGCCAGCGAGACCGAATGGAGCGGTCGCATGCTGTCCGACTTCGTCACCACCGCGCAGTACCAGGTGCACGGGCTGAACAATCGCTACCGGCAGGCTGGCATCGGCGTCCCGCTCGCCGCCCGGCCGCTGGCCACCGACCAGACCGACGGCGGCGACCTGGTCTCCGAGGAGGTCCGCGTGCCGGCGACCGCCGTGCTGCGGATCGATGATCCGCGGCGGCAGATCGCCAGCGACACGATCCACGGCAACCTCGACGTCTACGCGGTCGACGAGCGCGACACCGTCGACATCAACGGCGTGCCGGTGCCGCTGGAGATCGACCGCAGCGCCACCCTGGCGGTCAGCCTCGCCGAGGTCGGCTTCTGGCGCCAGGAGCTCTCCGCCTTCCTCGGCGACGCGATCGGCACCCGCCGCACCGCCCGCCTCTTCGCCCGCGAGCCCTACCACCCCGGCCGCATCCCGATCGTGCTGGTGCACGGCACCAACTCCAGCCCAGGGCGCTGGGCCGACATGGTCAACGACCTCGAGAACGACCCGCGCATCCGCCGCCGCTACCAGTTCTGGTTCTTCAGCTACGACAGCGGCAATCCGATCGTCTACTCGGCGATGTTGCTGCGGCGGGCGCTCACCGAGGCGGTCGCGCATCTCGATCCCGACGACCGCGACCCCTGCCTGCGCCAGATGGTCGTCATGGGGCACAGCCAGGGCGGCCTGCTGACCAAGATGACGGTGGTCGATGCCGGCGACGCGTTCTGGCGGAACGTCAGCGACAATCCGTTCGACCAGGCGAAGCTGACGCCGAGCACCCGCGCCCTGATCCGAGAGGCGCTGTTCGTGCAGCCGCTGCCCTTCGTGCGCCGCGTGATCTTCATCTCCACGCCGCACCGCGGCAGCTACCTGGCGAGCTACGAGCTGGTCGGGCGCCTCGCGGCGCGCCTCATCAGCATGCCGCGCGACGTGCTCTCGGTCAGCACCGAGCTGATCGCCGACCCGAGCACGCGGGCGATGAAGATGCAGCGCATCCCCACGTCGCTCGACAACATGTCGCCCACCCAGCCGTTCATCAAGACGCTCGCCGGGCTGCCGATCACGCCTGGCGTCAACGCCCACTCGATCATCCCCGTGCTCGGCGACGGCCCGCTCGACGACGAGGTGGACGGCGTCGTCGCCTACAAGAGCGCCCACATCGAGGGCGTCGATTCCGAGGTGGTGATCCACCACTCCGGCCATTCGACTCAGAGCGATGCGCGCACCATCGACGAGGTGCGCCGCATCCTGCTGCTGCACACGGAGAGCGCCAACTGCGGCCAGACGCCGCCGCGCGTCACCGTGCCGCTGCAACCGGCGTCGACGAAGCCCGGCGCCGCGAGCCGCGCCGGCGGGTCCTCCGCGCCCCCCTGACCCCACGCCGACGTCCGGCAGCCCCGGAAACGCGGTTGCAGTCCGTCGCCGCCCCCGCTTTATGGGGGGTATGCGGCGGTGGCGGTTCAGGGGAATGCGCGGTGGAGCGCAGATCGCGCTGGCGCTGCTCGTCGCCTCGGTGCTGGGGTGCCACGCCGAGCGTCGGCCGCCGACCCGGCTGGCGGCGCCGCCACCGCCGCCCACGCCGCCGGTCGAGGCCGCGATCGCCGAGCGGCTCGCGGTCTATGGTCCGCTGGCGCGTGACCGCTTGCACCCGTACTTCGCCGCCGCCGGCGTCCCCTACCCGCCGGCGCGCTTCGTCCTGCTGGGACTGAAGCAGGAACGCGAGCTCCAGCTCTACGCCGCCGGGCAGGCGCAGCCGTTGCGCTTCATCCGCTCGTTTCCGATTCTCGGCGCCAGCGGCCGGCTCGGCCCGAAGCTGAAGGAGGGCGACTTCCAGGTGCCGGAAGGGATCTACGGGATCGTCTACCTGAACCCGCGCAGCATCGCCCACCTGTCGCTGGCGCTCAGCTACCCGAACGACTTCGATCGCGCCCGCGCCGTCGAGGACGGTCGCGATCCGACGACGCTCGGCAGCGCCATCATGATCCACGGCGGCTGGAAGTCGGTCGGCTGCCTGGCGGTCGGCGACCCCGCCGCCGAAGACCTCTTCGTCCTCGCCGCCGACGCCGGCTTCGACTCCGCCGTCGTCATGATCAGTCCGGTCGACTTCCGCCGCGCCACGCTGCCGCTCGGCTACCGGGCCCCCGCGCCCTGGGTCGGCCAGCTCTACGGCCAGTTGCGCACCCGGATGCTCCGGCTGCCGGCGCCGCCGGCCGCCACCCGCGCGGTCACCGCCGACACGCGCTGAACCGGGGCGTCACGCTGGGGCGCGCGCAAAGGGGTTCACGATCACCACGCCGCCGAAGTCCCGCCCGTCCTGAAGGTCTTCGGTGAGGAGGCGATCACAATCGACGACGCGCGCCGCCGCGACGATGAGCGCGTCCCAGAACGCGATGCCGTACTGGTCCTGCACGGCCCACCCCAACTCGAGCAAGGCGGCGTCGAGCGCCACGGGTCGCCAGGTCAGCAATTCGCGGACCTCCGCGCGGCCTCGCCCGCCGTCAGGCCCGGCGACAGTTTCCGCGTCACCGTCACGTAGTATTCGTGCAGCACCTGCTGGCTGGTTCGGCCCTCGCGCGTCTCCCAGAGCGACCGCATCCACGCCATCGCGCGCATCTGCCGGCTTCCGACGCATCGCGCGCGTAGACGAAGACGTTCGTGTCAACGAACACCTCCCCCGCCCCAGAGTTTCTCTGGACGCTCGACAGCGAGGATAGGACGAGTCTCGCAGGAAGGAGTGTGTGGAAGATGGGGCAGAGCAAGGGAGGAGGCACGCCCGGCGCGGAGGGAGCCCGTAGGGCGACCGGAGCGGCGGGCGTGGCGGCCGGCGGGGACCGGGGGCGGTTCTCGGCGCAGCGCAAACGGGAGGCGGTGCTGCGCCTGCTGCGCGGGGAGAGCTTGGAGAAGATGTCGCGCGAGCTGGGCGTGACGGCCGCGCGGCTGTCGACGTGGCGGGAGGCCTTCATGGACCGCGGGACGCAGGGGTTGAAGAGCCGTGCGATGGATGCGGCCGAGGACGGCGAGCGCCAGCGGCTTCAGGCGAAGATCGGCGAGCTGACGATGGAAGACTGTGAACCAGAAGGTCGACTACCGAGGGCCGCCACTGCGATGCGGAGTCGAGGCGATGAACCGACGGTGTCGCCCTCGCGAATCGCCACTACGGGGCTCGCGCGGTGTGCAGGGTATGGCGACGGTCGCGCTCGGCGATCTACGCCCGTCGGCGATACCGTCCGGATGCCCCCCGCCGGGCCGTCGCGGACCCAGGGTCGTGCCCGGACCTGGAGCTGGTGGCGCACATCCGCCAGGCCATCGAGGGGTCTCCTTCACCGGCGAAGGCTACCGCAAGATCTGGGCACGCCTGCGCTACGGCGGCATTCGGAACCTCGAAGGAGCGCACGCGGCGGCTGATGCGCGAGTACGGCCTCCAGGCGCCGTGTCGCCCGCTGGTGCCGACCGAGCCAGGCTCCCGCTGACGGCGTCATCACCACCGCGGCGCCGAATGTGATGTGGGGCACCGACATGACGCACCACGCCGACGATCCGCGATGGGCAGGCCGCGGTCTTCATCGCCATCGACCACTGCACCAGCCAGATCGTCGGCATTCATGCCGCCAAAGCGCCAGGGATCGGTTCGAGGCGCTCGAGCCGATCCGGACAGGGGCGTCGCGAGGCACTTCGGCGAGTTCGCCGAGGGCTGCGCCAGCGGCCTCACGCTGCGTCACGACCACGGCTCGAACTACATGGCGGACGACTTCAGAACGAGATCACGTTCCTGGGGATCGGAGACGCCGGCCTTCGTGCGCGCGAGCCCGAGGGCAACGGCTGCGCCGAGCGCTTCTTTCGCACCCTCAAGGAGAATCTCCTCTGGGTCCGTCACTTCGAGACGATCGAGGAACTCCGCGCGGCGCTCGTTGACTTCCAAGCCACGTACAACTCTCAGTGGCTGCTCCAGCGTCACCGCTACCGAACCCCCGACCAGGTCCTCGCTGACCTCACCGAGCAGCCACTTGCTACCGCAGCATGAGCTTGATTACACAATCTCACGTGTCCAGCGGCCCTGGGGCATTACAGTGTCAACGAACACCGGCACGGTCGTGCAGGGTCTCCCGGGAGGGGTACGTCCCGCCGCGCTTGAGGCGTTTGGGACGGCGAGCGAGATAGCTGCGCATCGCGTCCTCGTTGCCGCCCTCGGCACGTCTGTACTCCGCCCATCTCGCCAACGAGGCGCGAGACGCTCGTGTCGCGGCGAGCCGCCTCGATGCGAGCCCACCGCGCCGTCTCCTCGTCCACGGTGATGGTGATGTTGCCCACTCCACAGACCTAGGGAACCTCTGCATAAGGCCGGGGCGTCATGTATAGTGCGCCGCAGCTGAGTGCGGAGGTGGTGTGGTGATGGAGAAGCAGCAAACGTTTGCGTCGGTGGCGTGGAGCCAGAAGGGCAAGGTGACGCGTCGCGAACGGTTCCTGGCGGAAATGGATGCCGTGGTGCCGTGGGCCGAGTTGCTGCGGGTGATTGCGCCGCACTACCCGAAGGCGGGCAACGGCCGGCAGCCCCTGGGGTTGGAGAAAATGCTGCGGATTTACTTCGTCCAGCAGTGGTTCAACCTGTCTGACCCGCAGCAGAGGACTCGCTGTACGGCAGCGAGTCGATCCGCGCTTTGTGCGCATCGAGTTGAGCGAGGATGTCGTCCCGACGAAACGACGATTTTGCGTTTCCGCCACCTGCTGGAGAAGCAGGGCCTGACGGCGAAGCTCTTCGAGCTGGTGAAGGAGCTGCTGCAGGCGAAGCGGCTGTTGCTGCTGAAGGCCGGCACCATTGTGGATGCGACGATCATCGCCGCGCCGAGTTCGACCAAAAACGCGGACAAAGCGCGCGATCCCGAGATGAAGCAGACGCGCAAAGGGGAACCAGTGGCACTTCGGGATGAAGCTGCACATTGGGACCGATACGCGGGGCCGCGTGCACCAGCGTGGTGGCCACCAATGCGGCGACCGCGGACATCACGCAATTGGAGGAGCTGCTCCATGGCGAGGAGAGCGCGGTGTACGGGGACCGGGCGTACTGGAAGGAAGCCGATCGCCAGGCGTTCGAGGCGGCCGGGTGCGGTACCGCATGAATCGGCGTTCAGGCGGGTCGTCAGCCGCTGAGCGAGCGGTGGCGCCAGATCAACCGGGCGCGCTCGCGCGTTCGCGCGCGCGGCGAACATCCGTTTCCATCTGAAGCGGCTGTGGGGATTCGCCAAGGGTGCGCTACCGCGGCTTGGCCAAGAACCTGGCGCGAGCGCAGACGATGTTCGCATTGGCGAATCTGTACAGTGTCCGTCATCACCTCCTGCCCGCGGGGGCGCGGTGCGCGCTGTGAATGGGCGAACGCGGACTGTGAACGCAATGCCACGAACCTCGACACTCCGGCGATACGCGGGCCCCCGGCAATTCCACCCGGCTGGCGGCGAATTCTCGCTCGTCGAGCCCTGCTGATGCCGGGAGCCGTCCAAGTTTTCACGATTTCATTCACTGACGGGACCTGTGCAGAGGTTCCCTAGTGTCACACGAAATTCGCGCCAATCGCTGATTGAGGACTGTAGGCCAGACGCGCAACAGGCGCCGGCAAACCCGACAGGTGCCGCTTGCTGAGAGGCTTCGGTGGCGAGTGGCACCATCCCGCGCGGCGGCTCGCCGGGCAGTCAGGCGACCACCATCCGCCGCGCTCGGGATTCCATCCGTCCGGACCCGTATCGTCCATGTTGCGCCGTCGCGGGGCTTCGACGTAGATGCGGCCCATGCGACCCGGCGAGCACCCGCGCAGCGATGGCGCGGCGATGACCGCGCCCTCCGCACCGGGCCTCGCCGAGCGGCGTCCGCCGTCCGGGCGCCCCTGCGCTCGCGTGGGCAGATGACGCGCGTCCGCCTGGCATTGACCGCGATGCTCGTTGCCGCGCTGCTGCCGGCGGCGGGCATACTCACGCAGGCGGCGACCTCGCCCGAGGTCTTCGCGTGGCGACACGATCCGATCTCGCTGTTCGAGCGCCACGTCGCGCCGCTGCGCCTCGAGCTGCGCGGCCAGCGGGCCGTCGGCTACCTGGAATCGCCGCGCATCGAGGACCGCACGGCGCACCTCTATACGCTGCGCTACGCGCTGGTTCCGGTGCAGGTCGTGGACGACGTCGATCAGCCCCTGGTGGTCGCCGACGGCGTCTTCGCGGGGCAACCGATTCCGCCCCAGCTCCGGGTACGGCGCGACCTCGGCGACGGCCTGCTGCTGCTCGAACGCGCGCCGTGACGATGCCGGGCTCGCCGCGGCGCCTGCCAGCGCGGAACATCGTGACGACATGACGGGGTTGGTGCTGCTCGGCGCCGCGGTGCCGGTGGCGGCGACGTACCTGCTGCTCCAGCCAGCGCGGCGGGAGGGCGCGTCGCGGGGGCTGACGACGGCGCTCGCCATCGGCCTCGGGCTCGGTCTCTCGTCGTGCACCTTCTTCGTCGCGCTGGAGCTGTGCGACGGCGGGCGCGCCGGCGTCGCGGGCATCGACGCCCTCCTGCTGGCGGCGGCGTTGGTCGCGTGGCGGCGCGCCGGCGCGGCGCCGGCGGCGCCCTCGACGCCCCTCTCGGCGCGCGAGGGCCTCCTCGTCGCGGCGGTGCTCGCCGCCGCGCTCGCCGCCGCCATCAGCTTCCTGGCCAACACGGTCCAGGATCCGCACGGGCGCTGGGACGCGTGGGCGACATGGAACCTGCGCGCCCGCTGGCTCGCCGAGGCCGGGCCTGCCTGGCGCGACGGGTTCGCGAAGCCCACCATCCACGGCGACTATCCGCTGCTCCTCCCGGGCGCCGTCGCCCGCCTCTGGGTGTACGGCGGCGGACGCGACCTGGTGGCGCCGGCGGCCGTCGCCGCCGCCTACGGCGCGGCGCTGATCCTGCTGCTGTACGCGGCGCTGTCGTCCCTGCGCGATCGGACGCAGGGGCTGATCGGCGCGCTCTGCCTGCTCGGCACGCCCTTCCTGCTCCGCATCGTCGCCTGGCAGTACGCCGACGTCCCGCTGGCCTTCAACCTGCTGGCCGTCGTCGCCCTGCTCGCCCTCGCCGACCACGACCCAGCCGGAGGAAGGCTGCTGCGTCTGTGGGCCGGCGTCGCCGCCGGACTCCTCGCGTGGAGCAAGAACGAGGGCATGGTGCTCGTGCTCGGCATCGTCCTCGTGCAGGGGGCGCTGATGCTGGCGCGCCGTGCGCCGTCGCCGCGCGGCGCCGCGTGGTTCCTCGCCGGTCTGCTGCCGCCGGCCGCGGTCGTGCTGTGGTTCAAGCTGACCCTGTCGCCGCTGAGCTCGCAGTTCCACCGCCAGCGAGCCACGATGTTGGAGCAGGTCGCCGATCTCTCGCGCTACGAAGCGATCGGGCGCGCCGCCGTCTCCGAGCTGATCCGCGGCGTCGGAGCGATCCTGTTGGCGCTCGCGCTCTACGGCATCCTGCTCGGGCGAACGCGCGATCAGCGGGCGCGCCGCCACGCCACGGACGCGCTCGCCATCGTCGGCTTCGCCGCCCTCGCGTACGGCTTCACCTACCTGACGTCGCGCGTGGATCTGACCTGGCTCCTGAGCTACTCGATGGACCGCCTGCTGTTGCAGCTCTGGCCCTGCGGCCTGTTCGCGGCCCTCCTCTACCTCGCCAGTCCCCGCGAACACGACGCGCCGGAGCCGGCGCGGCGCTCGCCCGCCGCCCGTCCGCGGCTGCCGGCGCCGCGGCGCCGACGAAGCCCGACCCGCCCGTAAAGAAGTCCGCGCCGGCCACCCGTCCGGGCTGTGACCATGGCCGGCGGTCCCCTTGCCGTTTGGCGCCGAAGCGCTATCCGGGTGGGTAGGCCCGGAGCGAAAGCGTGCGCCTTGGAGAGAGATCCCCCTGCCACTGGCGGACCGTCTCCCCCCTCTCCCACAACCCATCGAGGCAACCATGAAGACATTCATCTCGATCACCGTCGGTTGCGCCGCGCTGCTGTGGTGCTCCACCGGCCGCGCCGAGGTCGCCTGCCCGGGTGATTGCAACGGCGACAGCATGGTGGCGATCAACGAGCTGGTCACCTGCGTCAGCATCGCGCTCGGCAGCTCGCCGCTCGCCACCTGTCCCGCCTGCGACGTGAACGGCGACGGCACCGTCGGCATCAACGAGCTGATCCTGGCGGTCAACGCCGCCCTGCTTCCCGCCTGTCCCACCGCGGTGTGCGGCAACGGCCAACTGGAGCCCGGCGAGGAATGCGACGACGGCAACAACTTCGGCGGCGACGGTTGCGCGGTGAACTGCACCACCGAGGACGTGCGCGTCGGCATCTTCAACCCGGCCGAAACGACCGCCCTGGTGCAGACCGAGGCACTGCCCATCACCCTCAACCTGACCGGCCAGCAGACCTTCCGCACCGGCCATGCGCGCGCCACGGCCACCACACTGGCCAGCGGCGGCACCTTCCCGGCCGGGCAGATTCCCACCGTCATCAGGGCCGACGAGTTGCGGTTCAACCCGGTGCAGATCCCCGGCCTGGTCTGCGCCTGCGTGCGCGGCATCCCGGTACCGGCATTCGGCCCCGGCATCGCCGCCAACGGCTCGATCGGCTGCAGCGACCAGGGCCTGACCGACGTCAGCTACCGCATGATCCAGGACCATGACACGACGCCGGGCGATCCGGGCAACAAGACCATGGGGACACCGGACGATCCGCAGTGCGACGACACCAGCCCGGCGCCCGGCGGCGGCGTCTCCACCGCCTGCCTCGAAGGCACCGGCGCCAACTGCTCGACCCCGGACAACACGCACATCGGCGTCTGCCAGGGTCCGCGCGTCACCACCTTCTCCGGCGGCGCGGCGCCGAAGGGCTCGGCGCTGATCGTCAACAGCACCGCCATCGGGTTGCTCTCCGATGCCGGCGTCTGCACCACCACCAAGCCGATGCGCAACGGCAAGTGCGTCTACGAGGACTACGGACCGGACTGCCTGCCGTGCACCGACGACGACCTGGTCAAGGGCACCACCGAGATCAACCCGACCACCACCGGCTCCGCCGAAGCGGCGATCTTCGACGCCAATCCGCCCGGCGGCGCGATCATCGACAAGAACCAGATCTGCTTCGCCGCGCCGTGCCAGATCCAGGCGCACGGGTCGCTGTTCGACTGCAGTCAACTGACCCCGGGCAGCAGCGGCGGCCTGTCGGGCGGCTCGCTCGCCGTCTGCTTCCCGACTCTCGACGCGGCGCAGATCCGCGACAACGTCACCTGCACCGTGTTCTCCAACCAGTAGACGGGCGCGGGCGGGCCGCCAAAGGGGCGCCACGTCGGAGGAGGTTCGACGTGGCGCCCGGCGATTCCCGGGGGGAGCCGTCTGGAATTCGAACCAGACCACCCGCGGCCGGGTGCTCGCGCGGCTCGCGGTCGCGGCGGGATTGACGGTGCTCGGCGCCATCTGGCCGCAGGGCGGGATGGAGCGCATGCGGATCACCGCGATCCTGGCCCTCGTGTGCGTGGGGCTCGTCGACGGGTCGGCGATCGCCGAGGACGACCGGCCAGCGCCGACGCCCCCGACGGTGATCGTCACCGACGAGGACGTCCTAAATCAGCAGATGGACAACGAGCGGCGGATGCTGGAGCGCACCCTGCGACGCGACGCCAGATGACGGGCTCAAACGCCTGGTTCGGGCACTCCCCGCAGCGAACTCGCGGCTTTTCGCAGACGCCGCGCACCCATTCGTTCCGGCAGGCAGGCGCGTAGCCCTTCTTGGCGCTGCGCGAATTGATCCAGAGTTTCGGGTACACATCGTCGCGGCCGCGAAAGAGACTACGGAACAGTGCCACTTTCGCCGACGCGCTCATTTCAGCCGACAGCGTTCCGGCAGGCGCGATTTCCCTCGACGTCGCGGGGGATGACTGAAGCACAGCAAGCTCCTGACGGAGCCGCTCGAGGCGGAGCCGCGCATCTTTGCGCTCGCGTTCGAGCGCATCCAGCCGCGCCTCCTCCTCCGCGATGGCCGCTGCGACAGAATTCGTGCGGCTCAGTTCTTCGCGATTCCGGCCCGGCATCTTCGTCAGAGCCGCGCGAGGAACTGCAAGACGCTGACGACTTGTACGCCGCTCTGAGCCATCTGGCGGACCAGGTCAAGGTCGCGCTTCAGATCATCATCGCGCGTCACGAGGTATCTCGCTCCACCGGCGACAGCGATCTCGAGCAGAACGTCGTCGTCCGGATCGCGACACAGCTTCATCGTGTGCTTGACCGCCACGATTGCGGCCCCTGCGGCGATCAGTTGGAGGTACTGAGCGAGGTCTTCCTCACGGATCTTGTACTTCCTCTTGATCCGCGGACGACGCAGGACCTCGCCAATCTCCTCCAAGACGGGAAGGCCAATGACCACGTCGTAATCGCCCGCCAGCCATGCCCGGACGACGCGGGCAGGAAGACCATGTTCGTTGAGAAAAGCGGAAACCCAGACGTTCGTGTCAAGCAGAACGACGGGTTTCACGGCGCTTGCTTCTCACTTCCGCACGCGCCGCCGTGACGTCTTCCTCGATCATCGCGGGAGCGCGGCGGCCGGCGCGCCGGTGAACGCGCTTGAGGAGCAACTCGAAATCCTTACGCCAGTCGTCCTCGGGGTAGATCGACACCAGGCACACCTTCCGTTGTGCGATACGCACCCGACCGAGCGGCTTCAGGACGCCATCCTCGTAGACGGCTCGAACCACGCGCTTCATGCCCACTCACGTACCACCTTTCCCGGACACCACCAAAGGGCTTCCGCGTCGAGCTCCTCTCACAGACCAGATTCCCGTCCGGCCACCCGCTACTCGTCCCGAGCGCGTCCGCTGGCGGCAAGTCGCCGGAGCACCCCAGCGCCGCCGAGCCGGTCCCCGAGGAATGCTCTACAAGCCCGATTGGCTACAGACCCTCCTCAACGACCAAGCCTGGCTGGCTCAGCGGCTGAGACACACCTGAGAAGACAGGGATTGGGGATCGAACCCATGATGCGCGCAGAAGATGACCCTCTGCCATAGACGCAGTCGCAGCAGACGCTGCTTCCGAAGATCACCAAGTCGGTGAATCCGTTCAACAACCGGATACTCTGCCCAGAAGGCGATGACCCTCTGTCTCGCACCCGCACCGGCGTGTGACCGGGTGCAGGCCCTCACTCAAGCTGCTGATTCGAAGGCAGAAGTGAGCCGTCTGGGACTCGAACCCAGGACCCTCTGCTTAAAAGTGTCTCGGAGGATATTGACGAACCCGTTGAATGACAACGGTTTCGCACGATTGTCCGCACACTTACCCCGGCTCATGCGTGCGGTGCCTTTCAGCGATTTTCGATCGTTTTCGATCGCCAACTGGCACCAGTACTGACACCGGGATTCACGCGCGGTGCCTTCGCGCGTCGCTCCCCTCTCCCTCCCTTCCATACCGAAGAGTCAGGTGGACGCTTCACCGAGGTGCGACTCTGGCGACGCGTCCGATTCCTTCGCGTCGCGTGCCACACATCTTTGACGCGCTGCGTCATCATCCCGTACAATGACGATGTTTTTCCCTCCTTGTTACCGCCCTCCTATGAGCACCATCATCGCCATCGCCAACCAAAAGGGCGGCGTGGCGAAAACCACCACCTGCCTCAACCTTGGCCACGCGCTTTCCGAACGTGGCCGACGCGTGCTGCTCGTCGACCTTGATCCGCAAGCGAGCCTCACGATCAGTCTCGGCGTGGACGTCCGCAAGCTCGAGTCGACCATCTACGACGTCCTTCTGTCCACGAACGCCAATCTCTCCGTCAAGGACATCATCCAGGCGACGTCGATCAAGAACGTCAGCCTCGCTCCGGCGTCGATCGACCTCAGTAAGGCCGAGATGGACCTGTTCTCCGAGATGAACCGTGAACGGGCGCTCAAGGACGGCCTAAAGCCCGTACAGAGCGCCTACGACTACATCCTGATTGACTGCCCCCCATCGCTCGGCCTCCTCACTACGAACGCGCTGGCCGCCGCGGACAACGTCCTCATCCCGCTGCAGTCCGACTACCTCGCCATGCGTGGCGCCGAGCTGCTCCTCGCCACAATCGAGAAGGTTCGCCGCAAGCTCAACCCGAAGCTTGAACTCCTCGGCGTTCTCGCGACGATGCACGACGGGCGCACCAGCCACTCGCGAGACGTCCTCAAAGAGGTCAAGGCCGCCTTCGGCGACCAGACCTTCCAGTCGATCATCCCCTACTCTGTTCGCGCGAAAGAGTCCGTCGTCTCAGGCAAGTCGATTCTCGACTACGACGGGAAATCCAAGATCGCCCGCGCGTACCGCGCTTTAGCGGACGAAATCATCGCCTATGCCAGAGAAACCTAAGATCGAGGGCTTCGCGGCGCGCATCCTTGGCATTGAGTCGAGCAAAGGATCGCACCCCGTCGTCGCCTTTACCGAGGACGACGCCGGTCGCGTCGTGCAGATTCCCCCATCTCGCATCAGCCCGAACCCCGACCAGCCCCGCCACTATTTTGATAAGAACGCGCTCGCCGAACTGACCGAATCCGTCCGCACCCGCGGCGTGCTGCAACCCATCATGGTCCGCCGCGACGAGCGGCGCGAAGGGTACTTCATCCTGATCGCCGGCGAGCGGCGCTGGCGCGCGTCGAAGGCAGCGGGCCTGACCAAGATTCCGGCCATGATCCGCGGCCCGAAGGACGATCCCGCGGAACTGGCCATCATCGAGAACCTGCAACGCGAGGATCTCAATCCGATCGAAGAAGCCGAGAGTCTCGAGCGCCTGAAGGAACGTCGCCACCTTACCGACGGCGCGCTCGCCAAGATCGTCGGCAAATCCCGCGTGAGCGTAACGGAGACATTGAGTCTGAACGGCCTGCCCGAACCCATCAAGGCCGAGTGTCGGTCGTCCGACAAGTTCAAGAAAAGCCAGTTGCTGCAGGTACTTCGCCAACCGAATTCAGAGGCGCAGCTCGCCCTCTGGCAGGCCATGAAGGCCGGCAACATCACCGTACGCGAGGCGCGCGCCAAGACCGCGGCGGCCAAACAGACGAACAAGCCGGGACCGAAGCCCTACGAGCACACCTTTCAGCCGGAAGACCGGACCTTCACAGTTCGCGTGAAGTTTAGAAAGTCGCGAGCCACCCACGACGAGATCCGCGAGGCGCTGCGCGAAGCGATCAAGAGCCTGACCTAGTTTCCTATGCCTGGAGGAACCCCGAACTACCGCACCGTCGTCCTCGAGGACGAGTCGTTGCGCAGTCTTCAGGGTTTTACCCAGATCCCCAACGTCGTCCTGAAGCACTGGAAGATCTCGTTCGGCGCCAAGGTCGCGTACGGCGTTCTCCTCTCCTACGCCTGGACCGACGATTTCTGCTTCCCTGCCCAGGAACGACTCGCGAAGGACCTCAACTGCTCGATCCGCCAAGTGCAGCGACTCCTCAATGAGCTGAAGGAGCACGGCCTCATCGCATGGAAGCAGCAGGGGCTCAACCGACCGAACATCTACTACCTGTTGCCGATTAGCCGATGGAACACGCGCTCTTCCAAGTCCAATCCGGACACGACAGATTTGTCGTCTCCGGATGCGACGGATTCGACGCGACCAGATGCGACAGATCAGTCGCGTCTTGAAGCGACGCATTCGTCGCCCAAACAATACACAAAGAAGAACACTCATAAGATCGTTAATCGTTCCGGTAACGACCATCGACATCCCGTAGGAGATCGGCCTTCCGCCCCGCGGCGCTCTCAGACGATCTCCACCCGGGTTCTCAAGGCGAAGTACCATCTCTCCGACGAGCAGATCGGCCGCGTCCACTGGCTCGTCGAGAAACAGGCCGAGACGCTCGGGGCCGGTGACCGCAACCATGCCAACTACGTGAAGCGCGCCGCCGAGGCCGTCCGTGACGGCCACGACAACGTGCTCGATCGTCTACTCGGCGAGTTCAAGCAAGCGTCGAAAGAGCTCGCCGTGGGCAACCCGCCTGGCTACTTCCACGCCATGTATACTGACACCCTCAGTCAGACGCGCAGCGTCGCCCTCGACGACAACACCCGTCCAAAGAAAACCCCCGGCCCCGACGACGGCCGGGAACGCATGATCGCCGACGCGGAGTCCCGTGGCATCACGATTCCCGACTTCATCCGCCAGGCGGACACTTCAGCCGTCCGCCAATGGTGGGCCGGCGTCATCGACGCCGCCACGACCTGAGCCATCCCGTCGGCCCACCGCCGTCCTACACTCGCCGCCCGCCCAGGGCGGTTTTTGATACGGCTCGTTTCGGGTGGCTCACTGCACTCGCGCCGCCTCCGGCGTTTAGATGCGCGGCTCCGTTCGCGGCCATCCTCATGTGCGCGCCCTCCGTCGCTTCGGCGGCAGCCAACGGAATCCCGCTGATGGTGGGCGGGAACATCCACGTCTTCGACGTCCGAGAACGCGATCACTCGGCCGTTTTCGCGTTCTCGATCTTGTGCACTCTTAGTTTGCACAAGCTCGCCTTCGATGTTCCCTCGATGTTCCGCGGGATTCCGCCGTCTGTCGCCTTCGCGACCGCCTTCGGCTCACCCCACTGCTCCACGTCCATCCGTCCTTCCAGTCCGGCCTGTCGGTGGAGCGTTCCGCAGTGGGGCGGCGCTGCGCTCGACGCGTCCCGCGTCGGCTTGCTTGGTCCGGCGAGCTGGCACCGCGCCCGCGGATGCTGGCTCGCCGGACTTCGACGAAGGCGGTCGCGAAGCGACGCCGTTCCTATCGCCCTCCGGCTCCTGCTCGGACGGCGCCCGTCCCGGGCTGGCCTCGCAGAGGAACGGCTGCTCGCCGACGGAGGGGCGCGCACCGCCTACGGCGAGAGGTGCCCCCTTTCCGCGTTGCCTGCAGCACCGTCCCCGTCGGGGACTACGCGGCTTCGCTGCGCTCCGCTTCGCTCACAAAGTGCCCCCTCTTGGACGGCTGCCCCGGCCGGGCTGTCCGCTCTCCCCCCGATCAAGGCAGCTGCTCGAACGTACCCAGAACACGATCGACGGAATCCGTCGCGACGAAGGTCGCAACGACGTGCTTACTCGTCTCCCGCCCCTTCAACAGTTCGACCCGGTCCGGACCGTGACGGAACCGCAGGGCGTAGGGCTGACCGGTGACGGAGAACCGAAGGACGTTCGCCGGTCGACCAGCGTATTCGCGGCACTCGAGGCTACCCTGGTCTGCTCGCAATACGACACCACTCAGAACATGCGTCGCCACTGCCGCCATCGGCAGTGCATGGTGGTTCACGCGGTCCATCACGCCGGTGACGTACTGGCGCAAAACCGCGATGCTGTCTCCAATCTGTTTCGCCATGCCTTCCTCCAGCTGACCTTCCGTCACTTTTGGCCGGGATTCTGAAAGAAACTCCTGATCAAGGGCCGTTTGTCCGGTACCAATTCCTCGATACGCTTGAGGATGGCTTCCTCGAAAGTCGCGGGCACGACAAACCAAACCGGAAGACCGCGCGACTGCGGATTGCCAATGCGATTGTCGGCGTCGCCATTCCATCGCATCGCGAGTACGGGCTCGCCTTCCCATCTGCCGGCAGCCACGGCCGGTTCGCCATCTCCTTCATCGAGGAGAACATCCACGAGGCTCCAGCGTCGCATCGGCGACAGAACCTGACCCGGCAATACCCCATCGCGCTTCGCCATCTCGCTCTCCTCCGTCGCATCATAGATCATGTTTTTGGAAACGCAAGACCTAGTAGCCGACGTCGAACGCCATCTACGGCGGTCGAAGGGGATCCATCTAATCCCACTTTGACCCGAGGCTCGGGAAAACTCGGGAACAAAAAAGACCCCGTGAGCTTTCACCCACGGGGCTGCAACGGTTTCCCGTCGCCTCACCGAACGCGAGGAGTGGTCAACCTCGGCCCGGCACTTTCGATGGTGAGGCAGGCTCGCCCGATCGGTCAAGCCGAGCCTTCCACATCGGCGCTAGGAGCGTCGAATCTGCGGTTCCCAAGCTCGCTGGCTGCCGCGTTCCCATTCCATCACCCATTGAGTGAGTGAGTTTTCTTTGGCGGGCGACTTCTGCCGAATCTCGCTCAGCGTCGCACCCTGAGCCCACAAGCGGAATGCGTCCTCTTTCCACCCGTTCTTGGTTGCCATATCGGCCTCTCTGTCTCTGGGGTGAGGATTTCACCCCTCGCCGTCGGTCGTCGACAACGCCATGATGAGCGCGTTCACCGACGCCACCTCTCGCTCCAGAAGCTCGAGCGCGAGCGCCCGCTCGCCGGCACGGATGAACTGGACGACGGTCGCCAACGCCTCGACGTGCTCTCCAAGATCGTATCGCGTCACCTCGATCACCTCGAAGAGCAGCCGCTGCCGCTCCATGAACCAGGCCGCGACTGCTTCGACGTCCGGTTGCTTGCTCCTGTGCCCCTCTACCAGAGGCGCGTTACCTGACCTGAACATTGTTGCGCACCCCGTAACGGCTGCCCAATCAGCACTCCAGTAGCGATTCCGGCCGCGCGCATGGTAGGCGCGCTCACCGAACGGAGGATTACTCGATGGGTGGACGGGTTGGAAAGAAGGTGGCAGGCGGCGGGATCGGCGAGCGGATCTTCGCCGACGTCGAACAGATGACGGCCGACGGCAACATGAAGCGCTTGGCCGCGTTCAAGGCGATCGCCGAGAGAACCGGCGCGCAGGCCGGCACCGTGGCGGCCAACTACTACCGCGTGGCGCGCAAGCGAGGCGCAACCCTGCGACCGCGCCGGAGCGCCGGCGACGCGGCAGGCTCGACGAAACGAGCCCTCGCTGGTGTGCTCGCCGCCCTGCAAAAGCTCGGGACCGTCCTCGACGCCCAAGAGCGCGAGCTCGCCACCCTCCGCAAGGAGAACCGCCGCTTCGACGAGCTCCGCCGGCTGCTCAAATCGTAAGACCGCGCGTCAACGCCTCGCCTGAGCCTCTGAGCGCCTTTCTGCGGCGTTTTCGGGAACAATAAGCACGAAGGCCGTTCGCAGCTTCCAGCGCCCTTGCGGGGCGTTTTTTCGCTTCCGAGGAGATCGCCAGAGGCGAGGTTAGGGTTTTCCCTGATTCCCCACCACGGCGTCCGGCGAATTCCAATCCTCGAATCCGATCTCAAGCCCGTCCTATCGGGGTTTTCCCTCGATGTCGGGCGTCCGACATCGCCTGCGCCTCACTGACGGTCTAGGTATCAGGAGGGAACGCCGTTCCCCCCTCGTCCCACCCCCTTCCGCCCGATCGTCGACAGCGTGATCGCAATCAGCGGTGGTGAGCCAACTGCGCGCATCGCCCACCACCCCCGAGGACACCTCGGGAATATCGAATCGCGAGGCCCCTCGGATCGATCGTTGAATCGATCGGGCCGAGCGAGCCGATCGCATCGTGACGTGGTCGTTAATCGTTATCTCTTCGGCGAGCGTTAGCCTGCCGCAGGTCTGGGAATTCTAGCGGGCACCTCACCGCCTCAAGGTCGTTCGTCCTCGGCCCTTGGCCTCCGGGCGGCTCCACCTTGACCCGGCGAGGACTCCGCCCGCTCCCCTGGCAACTAGAGCGGCAGGCTTAGCCGCTCGTCATCCCAACCAGGAAGGAGGTGAGAACTATGAACACCACGACCGACGAGCGTGACGATCACGCATACCCGCAGCAGTGCCGAACATGCGGCGGGAAGATCGACGAGGGCGAAGGCGTCCTCCTCGAAGACGACGATGACGCGGCCTACTACCACCACGGCTGCGCTAACTAACCACCACACCCATGAACAACCAACCACAACGATTCCAGCCAGCAACTCCGCGCGGCTACGGCAGCCGGCCACACGGCCGCATGCCGCAAGCCCGGATGAAGGAACAGCGCGCCGAGGACTACCAGGGCGACGACGGCGAGCAGACGCTCGAGCAGCACGCGGGCGCGGTCGCGCGCGGGATACTGAAGCACGCCGGACTCGAGGACAGCACGCAGACCTGGCGGGCGCTCAAGCACGCGTATCTCACCGGCTATGACGAGGCGTCGCGTTAGCCTGCTTCGCCGCATCGTCTCGGACTTCCGGGATCTCCACTGGGCGCTCAAGCGGTACTACCTCCGCCGGGCCCGGCGCCGAACGCCGCAGCAGGAGGTGGAGGATGCCATCGCGCGCCTCAACCGCGAGCTCGCGCACCGGGACGCGCCTCGCTAGTCCGTGCTACACTGCAGGGGCCGCTCGGGAGCGGGCGGCCTTCCTGCCTTACTCACCTCACTCCCCTCTTATGTCTGAACTCACCCTTGAGCGCTTTGAGGCGTTCGAAAAGAAACTCGACCGGCGCCTAGACAAGATGGACGCCAATCACCAAGAGCTCATGCTCGCTGTGGCGGACGTCGTCACGCACGTCAACGATCATATCGACCGGCGCTTCGCCCGTCTCGAGCAGCTCCTCGAAGTCAGGGACCGCGTCGACAAGATGCAGGTCCTGCTCGCCGAGCAGTTCGGCGCCGAGGTATTGGCCCGGGCTGGACTGTAGGCCGGCGCCACGAACAAGAACGGCCGTCCTCACGAGAGGGCGGCCGTTGTCGCGTGTGAATCGAATCGCCGAGGGGCCTCGCGTTTGGCTTTGCGTTCCCCGCGCAGTTGGCCGAATCGCCGACGCCGATCGGCACGTTGATTCGTGGAAGCCGGCGTTTCTGTCGCGCCGAATCCTCGTCCGCCGACGGCGCCCCGCGCAGTAGGAACCGGCTCCCGCATCGGCAGTAACGATCTGTTTACACCACGGTGTCAACTCGGCGCTACATTCCCCATCTTTTGTCCCCTAGAGGTTACTGATCCGTCCTCGTCTACGATGAACTTTATGCCGACACCCACTTTCGCCTTGACGGAGACCGAGACAACACGATAGCAAGCGGTCCATCCATACCATTCGGTAGCGTCAGCGAGACTGACTTTCGCAAAGGAGTCCGCGATGAGCATCTTCGGGCGGCCGCACATTCTTCTTCTCGTCCTGGCGCAGGTTGCACTTCTACACCCGGTACTTGCGCAGACCCCGACGCCAACTACGGTTCCGACGCCGAACTGCCGAGCAGACTATCTTCCTCCTTGCAATGAACCGGTCCCAAGCAGCTACACATCAAGCCCAACCGTGACTTGCAGTCAGCTGGATGCCGGCTACACATTTGTTGCCAACTCCGATGTTCAAATCCAGGGTGACGCGAACTCCGGTGGCACGGCACTGTGGAAGTGCGACCTGCACCGCGGAATTATCATCGGTGCCAATGGCGTCCGTTTGCGGCCAGTGAGCGGCAGCATTCAGCTATTGAGTATCGTAAAATATAGTGACATTGAGCGGCGGATGTGATACACGACGATCCATGGGAAATCCGGCGGGGGTGAAGCGGGATTTTGATGAGTTGGAACGGCGGCGACTGGAGGCCGCGCGGTTACTGAAGGCCGGGGTGAAACCGGCCGAGGTGGCGCGGCGGGTGGGCGTCCATCGCCAGTCGGTGAGTCGCTGGGTGCAGCAGTTGGCGACCCACGGGCGGGCCGGGCTGAAGAAGGCGGGGCGCGCGGGGCGCCCACCGCGCCTGACCGCCTCGCAACGCCGCCAGCTCGAACGCGCCCTGCAGCGCGGCCCGGAAGCGCTCGGATACCCCACCGGGTTGTGGACCACCGGGCGCGTCGCGGAGCTGATCGAGCAGGAGTTCGCGGAGCGCTTCCATCCCGGCCACGTCTGGCGCTTGCTCCGGCAGCTCGGGTGGAGCTGCCAGCGGCCGACCGGGCGCGCCCTGGAGCGCGACGAAGCCCGTATCCGCTGGTGGAAACGCGAGCACTGGCCCGCCCTTAAAAAAAAGCCCGCCGCGAGCGGCGCACCATCGTCTTCATCGATGAAAGCGGACTCAGTGAGCGCCCGCACCGCTGTCGGACATGGGCGCCGCGGGGGCAGACCCCGGTCCTCCAGTATCACTTCCACTGGAAGACGCTCTCGGCGATCGCGGGCGTAACGTGGTGGCAGTTCTACTTCCGGCTGTACCCCGGCACGATCAAGAGTCCGGAGATCGTCGACTTCTTGGGCCGTCTCCAACGGGCCCTCCCCGGCAAGCTGCTCATCATCTGGGATGGGCTGCGGCAGCACCGCAGTCGACTGGTGAAGGACTTCATCGCTCGCCAGCGCGGCGCGATTCACCTGGAGTACCTGCCCGCCTACGCGCCGGAGCTGAACCCCGTGGAATACATCTGGGGGTACTGGAAGAAGCATGAGCTGCCCAACTTCTGTCCGAAGGACTTCTCGCAGCTCACCACCGTGGCGCGCCGCGCCTTGCGCCGAATGCAGCGCCGCCCCACGCTGGTGACCGCCTTCTGGCAGCAAGCGGAGCTGTTCTAGATCCCGTCACTATATTCTGCGAGACTCAATAAACTTTCTCTCCACTGTCGGCAGCTGCAAAGACGATCAGGGCGGCATTCGCGTGAATGGCAACAACATCGTGATTCAGAATGTTCGCGTCTCTTGCACACAACCACCCGCCCCGCCATCGGCGATGGGCGCAGGAATTTGGATTCTCGACAACAAGTCCAACATCACTCTCAAAAACGTGTACCTGAACGATAACCAATATGGGCTGCGCTCGGCCGGGAGTAATGTCTGCGTGATCGACTCCGAAGCCAACCAGAACGAGGACAATGGCTTCTACATCAACGTAAACGCTGGCGGGCGATATGCGATTCGCAATTCAAAGGTTAGGAACAATCGCTGGGGCGTGCTGATGGAGCCGGGAACCGGCGTGACAGCGGCGCAGTTCCTCACGATGACAGCAGAGGCCAATTATCGCGAGGGGTTCGAACTGACGGGGGCATATGCCGAGGTGCTGTGCTCATCGGCCATTGGAACGGTACCCTTGAGCCCCGTCAATAAGGCCAACAGTGGCGACGGCCACGGCATCAACTCGCGGGCTGCCCAGCTCCAGGTCGAGGATACCGTATTGGCCGAGAACTGGCGCGAGGGCATCCTTCAGACCGCTGGCCAGGCGAATGTGATCAACGTGACGCTAGCGAAGAACGACGGAGGCCGAGTGCCCAATCCGGCTTTAACGCCGACTCCGACGGGGACGCCGCGCAGTGGCGCGCAGATCCGGCGAACCGCCGGAACAACTCGAGTCTACAACACCGTCGCCGAGGGTGCGATCTTCGTCTCCTCGGCAAACACGGGGCCCACCCCGAACTGCGCGTACAGCGTGTTCACCGACTCCGGTGGACACGCCAACTGCGCAGCAAATGCGACCAAGGGACTTGTGCAGGCAGTTCCCACTTTCGACCGTGACTACCGGCTCGTCCGGAACAGTGCCGGCCTGGATGCCGGCACCAACGTCGCGCCAACCACATTGCCAACCCTCGCCTCCCGCGTGGCTTACAAGGAAGCAAAGGATGGCGTCACTCGTCCCTTGGACAGCAACCGAGACGGTGTCGTCAAATTCGACGTTGGTGCGTTCGAGCTCAATGATCCACAGGCAACGCCGACAAATACGCGGACTTCAACCCGTACGCCGACCAACACGCCCCCGGCGCCGACTCCTACGTTCACGCCCCACTGCGTGCCCAATTGTCTCGGCGACTGCAATTGCGATGGAGCCGTCGCCGTGAATGAATTGATTAGCGGCGTAAACATGGCTCTCGGGAATCAGGGATTGAATGGCGATTGCTTCGACTGCAGCAGTAATGGATCCCTCGATATCAGCGAACTCATCCAAGCCGTTGGCAATGCCACGGAGGGATGTCCGACGGAGCTTCCCGAGCCATGCGGGACCGGCGGCGGGATGATGCTCTTGAGCCCGGGTGCTGGCGGAACGGAAGTCTCCCTATCCACCGCCACCGGTCACCGCAACGACACCATCGAGTTCAGGTTGTTTGCACAGTACGGCGACGAGCTGACCGCCGCCCTGAGCGCGGACATCGGCTACCCGACCAACGTATTGTCCGTACCGGAATGTCGGATTAATCCGCAGCTCCCTGGCGGGTTCCAACTCAGCGTCAGCTATCCCTCGCCCGGGGTCGAACGGCTGATCGCAGTGGACATCGGTGAATTTCCACTCCCGCGAATGGCTGACGGCTTGATCGCGACCTGCACGGCCAAGATCCTGCCCGCCGCGCCGTTTGCCACGCACACGATTTCCGTCACACGCGTGCAGCTGAGCAACGCCTTCGGATTGGCGCTGACTGCCTATGGCGTCGATGGGTCCGTCACGGTCAACTAGGTCTCACGACCGCACAACAAGGAACGGGCGTCGGTTCAGCATGCTCGCTGGCCCGGCGCCCGTCGCCGACCCGGCCGCGAATGCGGTGGTATGAAGAGCGAGAGTTGTGTACCGCATGCCTATGCCCTCCCGTCGCTCTTGGTTTATCGCAGCACTGCTAATAGCCCTCGTCGGTGGGAAGGAGGCGCTCGCTGCCGAGGTCACTATTCCGCTGGCAGAAGCGCAGGATTCGCTCGCGACCGTGGACCTGATCCTCCTTCACGAGGGTGTCGTATCAGCAACCGTGGAAGGTAGCCTCGATTTCGTTTCGCCACTTCGCATCCGTGCTGGAGACAACGGAGCGCCGCAGTGTTTGCCCTCCAAAGCGGACAGCGTGATCGCGGGAACCTTCGCGTTCACGCCCCCGGGATGCACTGGTGAGGAATGCACGGGCGTTCGGTTCAGCTTAACCTTTTCGCCCCCTACGGACCGCGATATCGGGTTCGCACGCTGCAATGTCGAGCTCGCGCCGAAGACGCCGCCCGGGTTTTACGAGCTGCCCCTGCACGACGTGCGGATGGGCGATGCGGACCGAAACGTGATCGAAGCACGAGCGGTTAGCGAGGGTGTTTCGGTGCCAGAACTGCCACGGCAAGCGACGATCGTGATCGATACCATCGAGGGGCGCCCGGGCGAGGTGCGGTATCTCGACGTAGTCATGGATACCACGGTCGCGGCACGCATCGAACGCGTCGGAATGACAATCGTTGGTGACCCTCACACTGTGATCCCATTCGCCGAGGATGATCGGCATGCAGTGTGCGAGGTGAATCCAGCGATCGACAAGAACGACAGTGAGTTTTACGGATCCCGGTTCGGCGGTTTTAGCGCCGAGATTTTAGGGAGCTACCATCTCATCCCGACGGGTTCCCGCCTCTTCACGTGCCGCGTTGAAATTGCAGAGGATACACCACCTGGACGATACCCACTCACCTGCCTCAGACGCGACGCTTACGACACCACCGACGGATTCATTTCTACGAACTGCGTATCGGGTGCCGTCAATGTGCTTCCTGGATTGCCAGGAACTCCAACGTCAACCCGCATTCCGACGCCCTCCCCTGAAGCGGCTGCGTCACCACCAGCCACGATGACCGTGCGGACATCGTCCGGCAGCGGCTGCGACGTTTCGTCGGACGCGGGAAATGGGTGGGGTCAGCTGCTGGTAATGGTTCTTGTCGCAATCCCTCTCTCGAAAAACGGCCAACGCGCCCTCCTCGCTGCGACCCGGGTTCTTCGAGGGTGAACCCGAGGACGATCCATGCCTTTCTGGAAGCTCACGCCTATCAATCCCCATCTGGGGGATTTTCGTGGTGAGATCGAAAAAGCATTCGGCTTCGTCATTCGCGCCCAGACAGAGCATCAGGCGCGCACAATCGCGAATGCCCACTCTGGCGTGGAAAAGGGCCCCTCCGGCACAGATCATTACGGGCAGATTGGCGGGAATCCCTGGCTCGACAACGCCAAGACACACTGCGTACAAGTCGCCCCAGACGGTCCCGATGAAGTGGTGCTCCGTTCCGCTTCGACTGACCAGGTGGAGGCGCTCGTCGACCCGTTGCAACCACTGAAGCGGATTAGGTGAAGCGCGCTCGCGTTGCTGCACCGCATCGCTCGCTTGAGGCTCTGTGCGCTCCTCTCGAGCCAACTTCGCCCGCAAATGCGCCTTCAGTCGTGCGACGCACTATCGCCTCATGCATAGGCAATCTTTCGCTCCTGCGACGGTCCGGATGGCAGCCGTCAGGGTTTTGCCTTTCGGTGGCGAAGCCTATTGTCTTTGATCTATCTCCTGTACCCCGCCGCCGGCGGTCACTGTCCGAACGCGTACAGTGTACCGTTCCTCGCCCCCACGTAGAGCGTCCCGTCGGATCCGATCGCAGGTTGCGTGTCAATCACACTCCCTGTGTCAAAACGCCACTTCTCGGTCCCATCTGGGTTGATTGCGTAGACTCGGCCGTACGACGTTCCCACGTAGACGTTCCCAGCCACATCAACGACCGGCTGCGGGTTGCGCTCAAACCAGTTGCTCCCGTCCGGATTGAGATTCAAGGACCACAATCCGGCCCCATCAGAAGCACGTTCCGCAACGAGATCGTTGTAGTGACCGTGGTAGACAGTGCCATTCTGGAACGCCGCGATCCCCCCTACCACGGGGAAGTTCCGGTGTGCCCACTGCTCCGTGCCGTCAGCGCGAACCGCGCGGAAATCTCCGACGAAGGTCACCCCACTGAATCCGCCGTCGCCAAAGTACAGAGTCGAATCTGGGCCGATGACGGGACCGATCTTCGTTGCCAAGTAGTCGCCGAGGTGTACGCGAGCCCCGGTTGCGGGGGCGAATTTCCAGAGCGACGGAGCAGTAAAGCCGATGACGCCGCCTGAAAAGACAAAGACTTCTCCCGATGTCGCCACACCCGGAATCCCAACGTAGCCGCTGTCGGAGTCACGCCACCGCTCTGTTGCGCCGGTCGCGGCAGGATCAATGACCAAGATTGTTCCGGTGCAAAACGGACAGCCACCCGTAATTCCTCTGCTGTAGATGCCGCCATCTGCGCCGTGCACCAGTGTGCCGAACCAAAAAGGTGGGTCAGGCGTGTAGTCCCACCTTGGTTGGCCATCCGACGAAAACGCCCTGAGGACACCCTGTATGTAGCAGGGTGGCGAACAGATCACCGTCTCTCCAGTCGCGTACAAGGTGCCGTCCTGCCCAACTGCGGGATTCGCTACACCGGCGACGCTCCACGCGAAGCTCCCGTCTGCCGCTAGCGCATAGAGAAACCCGTCAGACGAACTGGCGTAGACTTGCGAGTTTAGGCCGACGACTGGGGAACTCGTAAGCGAACCGCCCATAGCCGCGACCCAACGGACGGCGCTTGTGTGCGGGCCGACCACGTCAGCGGCTCCGGTGTGACGCGAATTCCTCCCGTACATAGGCCATGCGGGGGGCACTACGAGGAGCTCCGTCCGGGTTGCGGTTGGCGTGCACGTCGGCGTGGCCGTCGGTACCGCAGCACATTCGTCGCCCGCGCAGCCAGCCGCACACTGATAATTGTCGCCCCAGGTCAGGCATCCGGATCCGTGATCAGCACACGTCTGCCGTGTCAATCCGTCGTCGAGGCAACGCATCCCTCCAGCGGTACAGTCGTGATACGCGCACGCGCTGGTGTTGAGTGTGCAGTCCGAGTTGCACCGCAGCGCCCCGCATTGAAACCCGAGCGTCGCGCAGCTGGTACCGCCGAGGTCCGATCCATCGCATTGCTCCGTGTCATCCCGGGTGCCGTCGGCATTACAGGCGACTCGGCACTTCGCCGCCGTTGCCATAGCGTCAGCCACCGCAGTTGCCTGGATCAAAAACTCCTTGGCCGCGTCGACGACAGTATTCCGTGGTGGCAGGTCGGCGGTGAAATCGAGTGAGAACAATGCGAACCGAAGTCCGTCTTTGATGGCAATTGCGTTGACGATTGCCGTCAAATCCGTGGGCACACCGAGCTGGCTCGCTACTGCGTTAAGGTTAAAATCGGTCTTGATTAGCGCGGTTTCAAGTTCGGATATTACCGCCACTTGATTAATACCTTGGGCCTTGCTGAAGATCGCCGCGGCGGTGATGAAGTTCAGCAAGACCTGAGCGCTCTCGATCGTTAAGGTAGCGGCGCACTTCTGGGGTTTTCGGTGGACTTCGGCACAGCCGGCGACCTCACTTACAAGCGTCGTCACGCCTGTTCCTAACGGCTCGCCGAACAGCGGGTTAAGCGCCTTCGTTAGCGGACCTCCGGAGCCCAACAAGACTACGTCGTAATCGCCACCCACACCCTTTCTCACGACCTGCGCCGTCTTCACGACGTCCCTTAGAAGCCGAAGGGCCGTGTTGGTGTCAGCTATGTTGTTCGCCGCATCGTATTGGGCGCGCGTCGTGGCCTGGAGCAGCCGGCCACGCGAAGGTTCTCGCTGCGCGGTGCATGGCGCGCAGCTCGCACCGGTTGTGGACGGCACCGGCCATGGTCGCGGTCGCGGCCAAAAAAGCGAGTGCCGTGCAGAGTGCGCGAGCTTTCGTGATACCCCCTAAGGCAGTGCTGCCATTGGCGACCGTCTATCATGGCCGTAGGCGGGTTGACAAGAAAGATGACCTTCAGGCACTACCGCGATCCCTTCCCCGACCGCGCTCCTTCGATTTGATCCGCCACGTCGAAAAGCATCCACCCATAAAGATAGCGAGCATGGTCACCGCAGCCCATACGATGCCCGTAACGGCGACTACTGCTGCGAACTCACTGAGGCGGCGGGGAAGAATCAGCGAAATGATCAGGAGCACCCCACACGCGATGAACAACCCCCGCGGCGATGCCTCAATGCCGGCGAGATCTGGCAATGTGAATGCGTACCACAGACGGTCGGGTAAACTCGAGACCCATCTCAGCCGCCTTTCTTTAGTCAACTCCCGCCAACTGTTCTTCTGTCCGTCTTTCATAAAGTAATAGAACTATAGAAAACATTATAGCATTGTTTGTGACTACGATTGTGATTAACCGCGATTGTAAACCTACGCGCACACCTCTCATTCTGTTGCCGAGCTCCTCCAGACAATCCGACGCCGGATTCGCCGATCGTCGGGGATTCGCGACTACGGGCCGCATCCATTCAACGCCGCCCCTACCGCGGCCACAAGCTCATTCACGGTCACGGCGCCGTCCTCGTTCTGGTCGGCCGCGCTGCAGATGGCCAGGCCCGCCTGCCCGAGCGCGATGCCTACCGCTCGCACGAGTTCGCTCACCACGACGCTGCCGTCACCATCGCAGTCACCGACGCAACGAGATGGTTCGGGTCTGCGTGTGGGCGAGGCATTGGGTGATTGTGTCTCGCTTGGGTGGACGTCTGGTGTCGCGGTATTGGTAGCCGCGGACGTCTGAACTACCCTTGGAGTCGGTGACGCCGTTGCAGTGGCCGTGCTGAGCTTCTGTCCGCCGGAACAAGGAAACCCAGCAACCGTCAATCCCCAGAGGCGTGCAGTGAAGTCGCCGGCGCCGATCTCTCCACGCACGGTGTTCGTCTTCGTATCGATAGCAACGACCCGTGATCCACCCTCACAACGTGCTCCACCATCACAGTTCTTCAGACCAAATACAAACCGCCCGTCCGGACTCTGATCAAATGAGCCATTCGCCGGATCCACGATCCCGGGCACACTGATAAGCACACGATCGGTACTGAGGTTTATGACGTCTACCACCCTGCTGCACATCGCGTATAGGCGGTTCTGCGAAGTACTCTCTAATAGCCCGAACACACTGCGAGTTGGGCTATCTTCGGCGGAGCAGACGGGGATAATGGCGTCGATCCTATTCACGCCCGGTTCAAGCACACCGATAGCGGCGTGGGTATCATCTCGGAATGCGATATAGAGCGTTCCGTCGCTGCCAATCATTGCGTTCTCAACATATGTAGAGTCGCTGGTCAGCATGGGTGTCCGGATGGAATCGATTAGCTGATGCGTTCCCAAATCGATTATAGCAACTGCTCCACCCGCACCCTTCACGCCGACGTACGCCTGGGTCCCGTCAGGAGAAACCGCGATGGACTCGGGGCGCGCGGTCGTACCTAGGGACACCGATGGGCCAATAATGGTGAGCGTGGCGACATCGAGCATGATCATCTCGCCGCCGCTATCGCCTACACGGGCCGCTGCATAGGCAGATTTCCCGTCCGGCGAGAAGACAATCGCCATAACTTCGTGAGCGACCAGTACCGACGCTATCACGGCGTTGAGCCTGGTATCGACGGCGACGACGCCGTGATCGAACTCCCCAGTTTCTCGGGGAATCTCGACGGATACTAGAAGTCTCGTTTCATCTCGTGACTTCGCAATCAATCGTGGGAAACCTGGGAGCAAGATCGGCGTCGCGGAATCGTTATCGAACGCGACCAGACGCGCACCCTCTCGATACGAGCTTACGCCCACATACCCGCAATACGGTGCGAGTAGGCCGTCTGGCGTTCTGGTTATCGATGGTGTCCATGTCGGCGTCGGCGTCACGGTCGGTGTGCTACTGAACGTCGTTGTTGAGGTCCGCGTAGCCGTCTCGGTCGGCGTAGCGGTCACACTTGGAGTAGGCTGATCTATCAACTGGCATAGGAAGGGGACATCGCTAGCAATGCTTTCACACGACCGCGGTAGCGACTGGGCAAGACAGCCCCAGCCGGCGCAGACCGCCTCACAGGCTGGGGCTAGCTCCGGGAAGACGCCATTCGGTTGGGAGTAGCAGACCTGCCCAAGACACAATTCGCCACTACCGGGTGCACACCCGCAGCATTCCGACGCCTCGAGGCGGATGGACACACCGAGTATCGCCAGGATGGGTATGAACTGTCGCGGCTTGATCATTGTGCCCCTCTTGCCGTCCGGCCGACACGGATTCGCCCGATCGTCGTCCCTGAAATTCGACCAACCTCGGTGAGCGGCAACGGTGAAGTCCGCGTCAGGCGAGTAAGAACCTGTTTTGGGTTTATCCTGATCCGGGATTATTTGGCAATGCCCTGTGACGAGATCGGTTTTCACGGGGCGGTACGAGCGGCTGCGCAAGCTCCTCGTGGGTGCGCGGAAGGCCGCCGGAATGACCCAGGCCGAGCTGGCCGCAAAGCTCAGGCGGCCGCAGTCCTACGTTTCAAAGTACGAGCGTGGTGAGCGGCGGCTGGACGTAATCGAGTTTCTGGAGGTGGCGAAGGCCGTCGGGGCGGACCCAGTGGCGATCCTGCAGGAGATTTGAAGCGCTGCTAACGATCGGGCGAGATTCCAAGAACGTTGAGGATGGCGATCCGAACGTGCCACGGCCTCGGTCTTCAACGCTCAGCCCGAGCGTGGCGGAGAGCCTGGACAGGAGCGGCCCTGGGTGGCGCTTATACCCGGCAGAGCTGCCGCCCGCTACTGAGTCGGCAAGAGTCTCGTGGGAGCCGGCGTCTGGTAAACCCTCGGCCAATCTCCAGCACCACCACCGCTGCCGTAGCCGACATAACATACTTCTAGCTTCCCGCCGTCGTCGGCGAACACAAACGGATAACTCTGACTCAACCGATTGTCTTTCCGCGAGAGTGTTAAGTGATACCCACACCGAGGAAGACCTCTCATGCGCGGCATTACGACCGCAAGCATCTCATCCGCTGGCCAAGGTCGGTCGCAAGGCAGAGAGAGGAGCGCCCTGTTTACCCGAACGGTCAACACTCCTTCCGGCGTTGCATCCCAGACGATTTGGGTCGGCTTCTCACTCCACATCTCAGTAAGTGTGACCAATATTTGGCTTTGATCGACGCCCATCAGATCCGGTCCCTCAAGCTGCAGCGCGACGACATTTGCCTGGCTGTCCACCGTCTGACAACCAACGGCATCCGGACGGAGTGGATAGCGAAAAGTAACTGTAGATACGACTTGTCCAGTCCACAGTTTCATCAATTGTTCCCACAGAAAGGGAACGGCGGCGCGAGCCACTTCAACACCCGTAATAATGACGAATGTCCATGTGGCGACCTGTACCAGCCTGCGCATTCGCCACCCACGGCGTCGGCCGCCCGGTCGTTCTCCTGCCCTGACAGTCCGAACGGTCCCGCCAACATCATCAATCGCCTTCTCCCGATCCACATATTCTGCAAATGCTTCCTCCTGCGCCTCACGGAACGCGAGACCAAGCTGCAACCGTAGCCAGGCGAGGCGCTCAGCCTCCTCCTCCAACTGCCGGCTCACCTCGGGAGTGACCCGCTGCTTGAACGACCTCCACGTCATCTATGACTAGTTACATGAGTAGTGCGCTGCTACTCTTGGTCAGGGAGTTCAAGATAGTAGCGGAGTCCGTGCCGCACTTCTGACATGGATTCGTCATTCACAAGTCCGACGCGCTGCCCCATGCGCGCTCGCCAATCGACCGTATATATCTCCTGGCAAATCGCGAAGCCAAGGCTCCGGGCGCCGTTGCATTGCTCTAGTTCAATGAGCTTATATGTCTTTGCCGCCTCCCCGGCCGGATACTGTTGATCCTGGAGGATAAGAGGTACTACGGTGATGTGACCAATCGGCCACGGGGACTCCATCCCTTCCCTGCCTGCAGGAACGAAGGTGTCCGGCTCGTTCCATCGTCTCTTCCGCGTCAGGTGCTCTCGCAATACATCAATACAGGTCGATGATACGACGAGACACAGCTGCTTAGGGCGGTGAGGAAGGTTCATCTGAAGGACATCACCCTCCTTGTATGGAAGAAATGGTGTGGGCAGCTCCCCATCCCAATGACTCAAGCCGATTGCGCCACCGACAAGCACCTGTAAGCCGCTGTTGAGATTCTCCACTGCGAGCGGCAGGAGCCGTCCACATCGACCCTTCCAGTCTACATCATCGAGATCACCGAGGGTTGCTCTATACGGATGGTGCGGGGCGTTTGCTTTCGGGACCTCAACGTAATCCATGCGCATGTGCGGCTGAACAGCGAAAATCGTGAAGATTGCGGCGCAGTCAATCACGGACCCCATCTCCGCCCATGGCCGCTGCGGGTCGTTTCGGAATATCTCATACCCGTGTCCGCTGGCGTTAGGCGCACCACCCGGTTCAGCTGGGTCCGGTGGATAAACGGTCGCGGCCCAACGTTCCAAACGGTGGATCCTATCCTCGCGATACCTTGTCCAGATCGCTACCGTGGCCCTTCCGTGCTTGTTGAACTGATCCGCCGAGATTACAACGGCCGGCCGCCATCGTTTCTCAGCCTCTAAGCCAGTCTGGGGACGTTGGCTCTTTCGGTCAAACAATCGAACGTCCCACACATCGTTCCGTCGTGGATAGTCCGGTATCATAAAATTAAGGACCGTCGGAATTTCCCGACGGCCCCCTTTCCCCCTGCCATTAATCCTCTTTCCGTTGTTCGTGGTATGTGTCTACAGCCTCCTCCTGCGCCTCACGGAACGCGAGACCAAGCTGCAACCGTAGCCAGGCGAGGCGCTCAGCCTCCTCCTCCAACTGCCGGCTCACCTCGGGAGTGACCCGCTGCTTGAACGACCTCCAGACACCCATAGTGGGCACCTCCCTTCCCGTTCAAGGGGTGGAGCGCGGAACGAGCCGCGTCCTCGTACTGCCTAGCATAAGCACAGCTTATATGTCAAGTATTGGAGCTGATGACCCCTAATCGCGCTGACTCGGCGTCGGAATGCGTCAGCGGAAAATCAGTTGCGCCGAGACGGGTTCCCCCGTAGATATCGGGTGCGATGTAGAGCTAGCAATTCCAGATAGCTGTCTCTTGCCGGCAAGAGGTCCTTCCAATCACGGTCGAAGGAGGAAGGATGCCGCAAGAGCAAATTAACGATCGCAAGTGCCGCGCCTATGAGGCTTTCGGTGTATACTGTTCGAACTTCGTAGCGCCCGGCTTTCGAAAGTACTGCTTCCAGCATTCCCAGCTTGCCAGTCGGCTATGGAAGCGACGGGAGCGACAACCAGGCGGCTCATACTACCGCGATTGGCGCGATCGCGATAAGGCATCGATCGTTCAGTACTCGCGGGCATCGCGCCAGCGCCGCCGCAGGCGAGCGGTCCTCGCTAGCGAATATCGGCAGCATGGCGAGGAGGCGTGAGGATGTCCGCCTCCATCGAGCCTGAATCGTGCCCGGCTTGCGGCACTTTCCACTTTGCGAACTGCGCTGGCTGCGAAACCTGTTGGAAGGGCTACCGCCGGCGGCAGATCCGCGACAGCCAACGTAGACACCGAGAGTCCGATCCTCACCACGCGGCGCGCGTGGATCGGGCTGCCGATCTATGGCGGCGCTGGCGCGCCGGCGACCTCCTCCCCTTGATCGCTCTTCACGTGGCGACTCGCACGTGGTGGACAATCACGTCGCGGCGCCACGACGTGATCGGCGTCACGCCCTACATCATTGACCGGGTGTTTCCCGGGTTTGCAGCGGCGCTCGATGCTTTTCCAACGACCGCGACACTGCTGGTTATCACCCGTGCACCGCTCCGACTGACCCACTTTCCGTTTGCGCAGTGCCGTGAGGATCATACCGCGGTAGATGTCCTGATCAGGCTTGCCGCTGGCACTCCGATGAAATCGAAGACCGACGGGCGACCGGCTCACCAGGTCACCGAGATTCACGGCGGCTGTCAGTCCTGCACGGCGCTAATGCGCACGGTGAACGTGCGCATTCAGCCGATCGGCGGAGAGGTATCGCGCGCACCCCGACGTACGCCCGTGCGACGCCCCGCGACCGCATCGGGCGACGATACGGCACGATGACGGTGCGCTTCTGGCCGCGTCTCGCGGTCGCTCTCTGCAGGAGCGCGGCGCTCGCGCTGGTCGTCGCGCTGTTTGCGGCGATTCGCAGTGCAGCCGTCGACTACCTCCTGAACTACCTCAGCGACGGCGATCGTCTGCGGCAATTCATAATCGTCACCGCAACTACCCTGATCGCAAATGCCCTCCCGTTCCGAAATTTCTCGGACGGCATAACCCGAAAGGAGAAGTGACAATGTCCATCCTCCGAGGAGCAATCGGCCTGTTGGCCGCAGGAACCGCTGCGGCGGCCTATCAGGCGGCCAAGAACTCACGGCGCGGCGGCGACGCGCTGGGCGCCGCTGTGGTCACCGCCACCGCGGCCAGCGTCGCGGCGCATGCGCTCACGGGCGAGGTCCGTGAGCTGCGCCACCGCGTGCGCAGGATCGGCTGACGCGGCACTGCACGTCGGGTTGGCGTGGGCGGAAGCTCACGCCAACCCGCCTTCCCGCAAGCGATAATGGTATCCACTCCTCCTCGATCTATCCTCGCCGAATGGCTCGATGAAGCGATCGTCACGCTCCACGCTATCATCCTCGTCTCCGGACCACTGTTGATCGTCAAAGTATTGATTGATCTCGACGATCTCCAGCGACCAATCGTGCTCCGGCAATTCGTCGCGCCCCTCTGCGCCGCGTCGCTCCTGTTGTCGATCGCCTGGCAAATCGCGACGACGCACACTACCGGCGCGGTTTGGCTTGCCGTGGCGGGGCCGGCAATCATCGTCTGGGACGGCACCGCGCAGCACGTATTCTCCGTGCTCCATGCGGCCGCGGTCGCCAACGACGATCCTGCGTTTCTCGTTCTCACGCTTTTCTTCGGTGCCTGCTGCTCGGCGCCGTGGCTCTTGGCGCTGGCGGTTGGGTCATCGCTACGGCAACGCAAGACGCCACATGATTTACCTGCGCCGGCACCACTCGAACCAAGGGACGCCGACGAAGCGCCGGCGGCGCCGCTGACGCAGTTTGAAACGGCGGCGGCCATGCTGCGCGCACAGGCGCGCAAGCACGATGGCGGTCCCGACGCTGCCCGCTTCATTCGGGCGGCGGCGGAAATCGAGACCGCCGACACCGTCGCGAAGCTTCGCGACATTCTTGGGACCCAATTCAATGACGAGACGATCAAAGAGGCGCTCCGTCGAGCGGGAATCCGCGTGGAATGAGTTCGAGTTGGCCGCGCTGCGGGCGCTGTTCTTCTTGGGACACCTTCCTGGAAGACCGCTTTGCCCAATCATCTATCCGCGTGAGCCGAAGGAGCGCCCGCACCTCGCGTACTACGGAACGACGCGCAGCGGGAAGACCTTCGGTATAGAATGGGTACTTCGCCAACTCTGCGAGAATCGCAACGCTGGGTTTGCATACGTTGATCCTCACGGGTCGAGCTACTGGCGGATGGCGTCGTACCTTCGCCAAATGGGTGTGACGGATCGCGTTCTCTACTGGGACCTCAACGACCCGGAATTTGTAACCACGTACGACCCTTTTTCCATTGAGGGGCAATCCCCCGCCTACATTGCTGGGAATCTGACGGCCGCACTGCTCGCGACCCTCGGGCGGCAAGCGGGGGCTGCGGATCAGCCGCATCTCAAGACGACGACTGAAGCCGGGCTGCTCTCGCTGTTGACGCTCGGATTGCCCTTCGCGCTGGCGCGCCACCTCTTTGATCCCCAGGACACGCGAATCAAGAAGGCAATTACCGAGCGCTTGCAGAGCTCCACTATGCTCGGGGCGATCGCCGAACTGCCGCGGCTTCTCGACCGCTACCATGAACTCGCCGCTCCCTTTCGCCGCTTCGACAACCTGTTCCGCGACGAGCGACTGAAGCTCACCTTCACCACTGCCGGCCTGAACTTCCGTGACCTCATGGACGAGGGCTGGATCATCCTCATCAATGCGGAACCCAAGGATCAGTACGACGAGGCCGTCACCCTCTTCATCCGACTGCTCGTCAAGACGATGTTCATGGCGGCCAAGCAGCGGCCGAAGTCGGACGAAACACGACCGTTCTTTCTCGCGATTGACGAGGCGAGCCGCTACCTCACCGCGGACACCGCCAGGATCCTCGCCGAGACAGCCGGGTACGGCCTTTACCTCCTTGTGGGGATGCAGTCGCTCGAGCAGGCGCGCCTAGAAAGCGAGGAAAGCTACGTGGCCCTCCGCGCCAACGTGAACGGCGAGATCGTAATGCGCATTATCGACCATGAGGAAAAGCTGTACTTCGCTCGGCGCTTCTTTGGCGACCGTCTAGACTTCACCAGGATCAAACACGAGGAGTTCAGTACCTCTGCCATTCCACGGGTGGTTGGCCGAACGACGTCCTCTCACTCGGAGTCGGTCGATGAGAACGATCGTTGGACTGTCTCCGATTCGGAGTCATCCGGATACGGGATCGACTACGACTACCGCGAGAATCGTACCGTGTACTTCTACACAGCCGACGAGCTGGAACGCATGGACGCGAGCCGGTTCAGCGTCCGCGACGAGGGGCAAGCGCAGCGTTTCGGCATCGTTCGCGTCAATGAAAGCCCCCCGACGGACATCGAAATTCCGGCCATGCCGCCACCATCATACTCACGCGACGAAATGCAGACATGGCTGAGAACGATCAAGCAGAACCAAGCGGCGACCCTTCCGCTCATTGAGGCGCGGCACCGCTTTGACGCGCTTCTTCAACAGCACGTAGAGTTACTCACGTCTAAACATTTCGAGCCCGAGGAGGATGAATTACCCAGACCATCACGACTCAAGCCACGGCGGACCAAAAAGAATGCTCCCGAAGGGTAGGCACGGGCGCCGCGACAAAGCCGGACGCCTCACCCCGCGGCGAGTCAGCGACGTGAAGTTACAGCCCGACGATCTCTTGATCCTAGAACTGCTGGCCCAGCATCGCCTGGTCACGTCGCGCCAGTTGTTCCTCGCCGTTGCCGGCGACAGGAACGCCCGAGCGTTTAGCTACCGATTGCGCCGGTTGTTCGACGCGGAATTTGTCTCACGTCCGCGACATCAGATGCTTCCTGGTGAGCCGGCAAAACCATTCGCCTATGCCCTCGGGGTGAATGGCCACCGCCACCTCTACCCCGCACAGTGGAACAGTCCGAACGGACATCCGCGTGATTGGCGGCAACGGGATCGGCGCATTCGCCCACAGGCCATCGCTCATGAGGTTCAGCTCACCGAGTTCTTGCTGGCGCTGCGCCTCGCGGCCGAAGCGCAAGACTGGACGTTTCGCTGGTCACTGGGCGATGCGTTCCGGGCGGAGACCGGGTTTGCGCGCATCGTTGAGATAGAACCAGCGTACGGCAGCGCCCTCACGCTTCCACTGAACCCAGACGCGTTTGTCACGATCGACACAGGCGAGCATCGGTATCGCTGGTTCGTGGAAACGGATATGGGCACGGAGCCCGCCGAGCGCAACGACTTGAGGCGCTCCAGCGTCCGCCAGAAGCTCCTTGCCTACTGGCAGCTCAATCAGAGTGTCTTGCGCCGATACGATCGACGCACGGACAGTTTCAAAGTCTTCTTCCTGACCACCACAGAAGAGCGACTTCACGGCTTGCGCGCCGCGGCGCAGCAAGCCGACGAGAAGAAGAAGGGTTCGCATTTCTTCATGTTTTCCACCCATGCTCGCACTTCGATGGAGGCAGCCGACAGCCTACTAACCGATCACGTGTGGTGGACGGCACGCGCCGGATACGACAATCCGCGTACCTTGTTCCTGTCTCCGTGCGCGAGGTGTTCGCAGCTTCTCGATCCCAGCAACGAACCCTACGAATCATTCGACTCGGATCCGCGACTCGTGTTGGCGCCGGCGTCCACGCCCTTGCCGGATATCTTGCCGACCGAGGAACTCCGTTACGCGCACACCGACTGCCCCGCACTCCGAGCGAATGGACGGGCCCGTTGAGACGCGCTTGGTCTGCACCCCCACCCTGGTCCACTAGGCCAACCCGTTTAGGACGCCTCCCGGCACTAACCACTCCTCTATTGCCGTGCTATCAATGCAAGACCGATGGTCGCGGAACACGACTTTCCTATCGGGGAACTCCTCCCTTTTTCGGCATTCACAGACCGGGGCATCAAGCCCTTCCATGTCGCACCGAAAGTCAGAGCGACCATCCGCCCCCATCAAGTGTTCTTTCTTCCGGTGCCGCCGCGCGACCTCGCTGGTGATCCCAGTTTCATGAACTACCGCCGAATCGAGCTCGCCCTCGACGCTCGTCGGCCGAAATCCTATCCAAGCCGACGCACGGCCTGGTTCGCCTTTCCTTGCCGCGCTTGTGCGGAGTGGTTCCACGGAGCGTGCCGAGGAGGCAATGGCAGAATCGGGCACCTCTCGGCACGCGGGGACACACCAACGATCGTTCTTGATTTGGTGTGGAGAAATATCGCCGCAAACTTGCGCGACGAGAATTGGCGGAGCATGGATTTGGCCGACCACTTGAAGGAACCAGGATTTCGGCCGCTGAACTACAATGAAGCCCTCACCCGCGTGGTCAATGCCTATTGGAGTGGCATGCTGACGCAAGATCCGCGCCCCGAAATGCTTGTCGGCGGTCCAGCCAGTCTCCAACTCTGACATGCCCTACTGTGTGTACTGCTGCGAGATCACCGGCGGGTCGGAATCTATTGAGCATCCTCTGCCCGAATGCATCGGTTCCCCAATCACTCTCCCACCCGGAGGCTGCTGCAATCGCTGCAACAACTATTTTGCCGGGAAGCTAGATCAAGCGCTCTGCGAGCATCCTCACCTGAGAGCCTTGCATGTCTACGGAGGCGTGCCTGGCAAGCGGGGTCGATTTCGCTCCACCGTGGTTGACGAAAAGGGCTTTCGTGTAGCCTACGATATCCGTCAGAATCACCACGACATCTTCGCTAACGCGAAGTACCTCGAACGGGATGGGAATCGTCTTCATTTCAACGTTCCCGGGAAGCGAGGTGATCACTCCCTTATTTCTCGCGCACTTCACAAGGCTGGACTTGGATGTCTCGCGGCCATGGAAGGCTGCGATGTCGCCCTGCACGCTCGCTTCCATCCCGTTCGCGATTACATCCGCCGGCCACGCCAAGGCGAGACGTGGCCTTACCTTCAGCGTTTCGTAAGCAAAGCTCGTGGACAGAGTGAGTTGCTGCAACTGGCCCAGTCCCCGTGCCGGGTCTCGATCGAGGCTACGACGGGGGTGGTGGTGTTCGACCTCGCGGCTGTGGAGTTTGCAGTGGCTCTCCACGGGGACCTCTATCGCTTCCAGCCCCATGTCGTTCTGTCCCTTGTGGCCGCCGCGGGCCGAACCCCGGCATGGCTCCTACAGCCACGCGCCGAGTGGTGGGCACCGTAGCCCTCGCCTGATTGTTTCTCTTACGCTACACTTCATGGAACCAGCTCACCGACGATTGCCGATCTTCGTGGATTGACGTTCCCGCCAGGCAGGCGGCTGCGAAGGCGCCCACAGGCTTCGGTGTGGTCGGACTTCCAGCCGTCAGTTTTCCGAAGCAAACTGATCGGCAGCCCCACGGAGGGGTGGGGGTTTCGGCGATCGATTTGGCTGGTCTTCCTTTCAAACCAAAGGCCGCCGCGACGCCGCGTCATCAGACGCGGTCCTGCCCAAGCGGCGGCCGATATTCATTCGTCTATGCTTCGAATCCACCAAGCGCGGCAATCTGAGCGAACGGCCGCCATTGCGCTCTTCGAGCGTGAACTCGCATTCTATCGGGCCGATGCGCCGTATCTCAGCGTCGAGAAATGCGCCGAGCGATGTGAGCGGTTGTCCGCGATCCTCGCCGCCGTTGCCATTCTTCAAGGCGCCGCCGTCGCCGGGAGCACCGCCGTCCCCTACTAGCTTCCTCTAATCACCTCTCACCTATGCCCGAACCCCTCACCGTCGAGGCCTTCGAGAAATTTGAACGGCACTTCGACGAGACCATGCGCTCGATTGCGACTACTCTCGGCGATCACACCGAACGCCTTGAGCGCATTGAGCAAATCCTTTGGCGCGGTCAGCGTCTTGAGGAGGCCGAGCGCCGAATTACTGAGCTCGCGAAGACGGTCGGTCGCCCGGACCTCGCGACGCCGTTCACAAGACCCATCGGCGCTTAGCGTCGCCCGCCCCCGCGGCTCGACGCGACCTCGGTATTCCGCCGAGATCGAACGCCCGGCCGCGCCAGGAGGGCGACATGGTTCCTTCGAAAGGCGGCGACGACGCCGCCGACACCTTGCGCGAGCAGCAGCGGGACGAGGCGCTCGCGAGAGCGCAAGCGCGCGATGCGCACGTGCTCATGCCGGCTGACATCGCAACCAAGCTTCCGCCACTCTACACGAATGAGGGCCAGGGCGAGGACGCCATCGCGCACCTCAAGCTCTTCACGCCCTGGACCAACTGGACGTGGTACGCGTCCGAGTACGACCCGGCCGAGCGCCTCTGCTTCGGCGTCGTCGTCGGGCTTGAGCGCGAGTTCGGCTACTTCTCCCTCGACGAGCTCGAGGGCATCCGAGGCCCGGCCGGCCTCCGCATTGAGCGGGACCTCTACTGGAAGCCGAGGCGGCTCAAGGAGTGCCACTAATGGCGGCGCGAACCGTTCAGCTTGAGTTGTCGTTCCCCACCGTACGGGATGCGCAGGTCACCTATCCTCTCTCCATCCCCTCTCGTTCGGCGACGTCGCGCCCATCACCGGCGACCATGAGTAACGCGGAGCTGCTCGCACTGCTCCTCGGCACTCGAACAGCCGCGATCCTCGCCGCGACCCACAGCGGGGTTTCAAGTCTTCGAGAGCTCGCCAGCACGCACGCGGCTGACCATCGAGATGCCGGTATCTCGGCGGCCGCGCTGCATCGTCTAGAAGCTGTCGTCGAGATCGCTCGACGGTTCGGTGAGACGGGATGGGTTTCAGGTACGCCGTTCACCGGGTCAGCCGCCGTCTACGACCACTACCGCGAGCGGCTCGCCTGCGAGCTCGTCGAGTACTTCATCGCGGTGTCGCTCGACAACAAGCACCGCAAGATCCGAGATGTCGTCGTCGGGCAGGGATCGCTCACCGCCTCAATCGTGCATCCCCGCGACGTGTTCGCCCGCGTGATCAGGGACGCCGCTGCGGCCGTGGTCTTCGTACACAACCACCCGAGCGGCGACCCAACGCCGTCGCGCGAGGACGTCGACATCACCCGCCGCCTCCGCGACGTTGGAGAACTCATTGGGATCAGGGTGCTCGATCACATCATCATTGGCCGAGGCCGCTACGTCTCGTTCGTGGATGACGGCTACTGGTAGGAGAACTCCATGAAGGTCAGCGACATCGTACGGTGCCGCAAGCCGCAGCCTGGCGAGGAGGACATCCGGTTTGTCCTTCGCGAGATCAATGGCGATCGAGTTCTCATCATCTGCAGCTACGAGATCAAACCTCTGGAGACCGTAGCGATGGTCGAGGTGTGTCTTGCAGAGGACTGAGGAGCCGGCCGCCGCGCCGCCCGCGTGTCCGTGTCGCGCTGACGGCATCATGGCCGGTGCGACCGCCCACTCCCCCGAGCCGTCAGGTACTACCTGGCGGCTTCTCCTATCTATTGACCACGTAGACCTTTTCTGCTAGTCTGCATGATCGCTCCTTGAAAGCACCTTGCCCTCCTGACCACTGGCACGAGTCCCGCCGCATAAGCGACGGACAACTCTCTGCAATCCGCCTCGCGCCAGACAAAGGAGGACAATCATGAAAACCGTCGACAAGCTCATGCTCGCACTGATTGTGTTGAGCAGCCTGGGCGCACTGAACGCCGCCGGCTATCCGATGTCGACCCTGCTGTTTTTTGGGGTCGGCGCGTTCCTCAGTCTCCTGGCCGCCTGGCCTCGTCGGCTGGCCAAGACCGAAGCTCACGCTGAGTGCTGGAACCTTCAGCGTGCGCTCCGCCGCGACTTCAGCGGCGCCAACCTTGTGGGCATGGATCTCGCCGGCGTTGACCTCTCGGACGTCATTCTTCGAGACGCTGATCTCAGCGGCGTGAACCTGCGTCGTGCCAATTTCACCGGCGCAAACCTTACCCGCGCGAACCTCTCGGGTGCGCGTTGCATCGGTGCGGTCTTCCACTCGGCCAACCTCTACGGCGCGAACCTCACGGATGCTGATCTCGGAAACGCCGATCTCGACGGAGCGGACCTCTGGGGTGCTGACGTGACTGGTGCGGCCTTCGGGAGTACTAAGTTTGCGAACGCGTTTCTGCAACACGTCGTCGGCCTCACCGACGAACAGGCCGCGCGCGCCAGGTCGCGCGGCGCCATCATGGACGTGCCGGACCCGTTTCCTGATCTCCTCGTCGAGTGACACCGATGTCACCCCGAGCCGACCCATCAACCTTGGGTCGGCTCCTCTTCAGTCAGCACGAGCCCATTCCCGATCTACGGGACGCTCGCGCCGGCTGAATGAGGACCAGACGATGACGACACCGTCGATCACGTCCATCACTGACGCTCAGAAGAAACAGTACCTCCGTTTCGTCGAAGACGCGGCGGAGAAGGCGCTCACTGAAGTCGGCCTGGATCAGGAGGGCATCCTGAAGCTCATCGAGAACGGCGACGCATTCCAGTCGCGCATCATCACCGCCGTCCAGGAGCTCTCCTTGAGCACCCAGTTCACCGACGAGGAGATCGCGTCGGACTACGGCTACCTGTCGGGCTACCAGCCCAAGGGGGTCGTCGACCAGATCGTCCGTCTGCGTCAGCTGTTCCCGGAACTCGGCATCGTCGACGTGGTATTCGCCAACCGTGATCTTCCGCCGCACGCCGAGGGGTACTTCGCCATCCCGCGCTGGGAGAAGATCGCGCCGACGTACAACGCCGCGCTCGAGATGGTGTTCTTGGCTCTGAGCCAGACCCGCAACGGTCAGTTCTACAACTGGCGTGAGGGCGAGACCGGTCAGAACCGCCTCCGTCAGCACTCGCACACGCAGGCGTGTCTTAAGAAGCTGGGCGACGAGCAGGAAGGGAACGATATTCTGATCGTTCCGGCGCAGTTCGGTCTCCGTCACCGGGGACAGAGCGCTCGCCGGGCACGCGAGGTGATGAGCTCGAGCGAGTTCGGTCTCGGAGCCTTCGCGGTTGGCATCATGCTCTTGACCCATCCGGAACGACTCAAGCACCTCGACGACCTCTGGATCGACTGCGCGGGCGACGAGTACGACTATCCCCCCGACCACGACCGCTTCTCGCGCACGCCGTGCTTCAACTTCGGCGGCGGCCGAGTCAGGTTCGGCGCTCGCTGGGGCACGGACGCCGACAGCATGTACGGTTCCGCGTCGGGCTTCGTCCCACAAGAATAATCAACATCGAGCTGAAACCAGCTCGATGACTCACACCAGAGCCGACCCACATCTTCACGGGTCGGCTCTTTTCGTTCCTCTACCCACAGATGAGCATGTGCCTCGTGTGGTCGACGCGCCGTGCTGCTTCAAGCAACCGGCGCTCGTGCTTTGGATCAGCGTTGGCCGGCAACAGCGTCGCCACGTACTCCAAAGTTTCAAGGAGCTCGTCGACCGACGACGTCAGGTCCGGCACATTCCAACCCGACAACGGACTCCGAATGGTCGCCATCAACCCCCCTTAGCAGCTCAATCGGCGCACCGTCGAACGGGCCTTTGACGTATATGATAACGTCCTTTATCATACATAGTATATGCATTGTCTATGACTCGAAAGGCACCGGTAAGCCGCGCGCTGATCCAGGTCGGCTTCAATCAGTTGCCGGCGCCGATCGCGGCGGCCGGTGAGCAAGCCTCCTGGCGCTTCATCGAGTTCTTCACTGCGAACATTCGAAACCGCAACACGCGTCGCGCGTACGGTCGCGCCGTCGGAGATTTCTTTCGCTGGTGCTCGAAGCGCGGCATCCGTCGCCTTGAGCAGCTCAACCCAACGGTTGTCGCGGCCTACGTCGAACAACTGGCCACCACGCACGCCAAGCCGAGCGTCAAACAGCACCTCGCCGCCGTCAGGATGCTCTTCGACTGGCTGATCGTCGGCCAGGTCATGGCGACGAACCCAGCGCAGGCCGTTCGTGGCCCCAAGCACGTCGTCAAGCGAGGCAAGACTCCGGTGCTCTCGCGCGAGGAGACGCGCCAGCTCCTCGATTCAATCGAGACGAACACAATCGCCGGTCTCAGAGACCGCGCGCTCATCGGATTACTCACCTATTCGTTCGCGCGCATCGGCGCTGCCCTCGCCCTCAAGGTCGAGGACTACTACCCGCAGGGAAAGCGCTGGTGGCTCCGGCTCCACGAGAAGGGTGGGAAGCAGCATGAGGTTCCGGTTCACCACACGCTCGAGGGATACCTCGATGTCTATCTCGATGTCGCCGGGATCCGTGAGCAACGTAAGGGACCTATCTTCCGAACGCTGATGCGCTCGCCGGGCCGGCCGCTGTCGCTCACTCCCCTATCGCAGCCGGAGGCATGGAAAATGATTCGGCGACGAGCACGCGCTGCGGGAATTCTGACGCCGATCGGCTGCCACACCTTTCGGGCGACCGGCATCACGGCTTACCTGGACAACGGCGGTACGCTCGAGCACGCCCAGCAGATAGCGGCGCACGAGTCGCCGCGCACCACGAAGCTCTACGACCGCACCAACGATCAGATCAGCCTCGACGAGATCGAGCGGATCCTGATCTGATACCCAAACCGCCGGTTTCGTGATAGCGTCTTCGAGGAGGTAGAACGCCTCGCGTACCAGCCCTAGAGGCCCTCGCCCGTGCCGATGGCCTACTGATTCTCTGTCTTCCGGCTCAACGCCAAGATTGCGCTTGACGACTGGAAGCGACTAAGACAGAAAAAGGACGGGTTGCGATGGACTATAGGAGAACTCTGAAGATCACGTGGTTGACCGGGCTGTTCGTCTTTAGCGCGTTGTCATCCCAAGCTAGCAACCCTTCCGACGCTGAGGTACTCGCTGACCGCAGCGGCGATGCTCACACGGATTGTAATGTCAACGAAGAATGTGACGCGGGCCAGCCCTTCTGCGTCGATCATGTCTGCTGCACTGCACCTTGTGAAGACGGGCGCTGCGATAAGCCTGGATCGGTTGGTTTCTGCATCCCAGACGACATACCCTGCGACTGCGATCCGCTCTATTACTACTGTGACGAATTCAGGAACTGCCTCGTTCTTCACGAACTCGGCGAGCCATGTGATTCGGCCGGACAATGTTCAAGCGCTGTCTGCGACCTTGCCGAACGCATCTGCTGCGATCACTTGTGCAACGGGCACGATGAGTACTGCAATACCCAAGGACACTGTGTCGTTGTGACCGCGACCCCTCACCCCTCGCCGACCCCGACCAGGACTTCGAACACCTTGAATCGGACGGACACAAACTCGAGTGGTGGGGGCTGTTTTATCGATCGCGCTAGTCAACCCCTCGTTGGACCTCACCTAATAGTCGCCTTGCTGGTGCCTCTTTCTCTGTGGGTCGGTCGCCATTGGCGTCGCCGGCGCGCGCAGCGCACGTGACGCGCTGCTCTCTTCGGTAGAACCGAGCCCTATTTGGGCTAAAAGCTATCAGGACGCAGAGCTCCGAATAGCGATCCTGACGTCTATTCCCATCTCGTTCTCAATCGTGATTATCCGTTGCATGGTCAGGCTCCTGGTTGGGCTTCCAGCCCGTTATTTGTATTGAGACCGGGCGTACCGACCTCGTGGCCAGGAGGCTGGCCTTCTCATCTCATTTGCTAGGCGCCCAATTCCGAGTCCGCGCCTTCCAATGCTAGCGCGTGGGTCGCATTCTCGAGGCGCCACTCGATCAGGTAGCGCAGCGCACCCTGGTCGCTGGTGAATGAACTCATCGTTAGCCCCGGATAGTCGGCGAAGGCTCTCGACAAACTAGGATGTGCCGTCCAAGGAGCAGCGCATCGCACGTATTCAAAACCCATCCCCCGTGCTTCGACAAAGGCACGGTATAGCAGCTGCCGGAACACGCGATGCGCCTTGGTCACACCCAATATGTCAGCGCGTACCCCACCCGCACCGCACCAAAATGCCCTCTGATTGCGTTCGGCGAGAGGGTTTGGATCTGGTGACTTGCGGTTCGGCAGGTCGAGATAGGCCACGACCTGATCGTCAAGAGTCACGACCATCGAGCGGGGACGATCCGATACAACTTGATCCGCCCACGACCGTGTCCACTCCAAGGCACGGCACTGGCCATGGAACGCGGCGGGATCGGCGACGCACGACCGCATGAGTGCGACGAGCTGCTGTTGGTCACCATCCCGCACGGACCTTATGTCCCATCGCGGTCGCGCCAACCCACGCCACGGCGCCGCAACAACCGACACCATTACGACCAATGCCCGCCTCAGCAGCTCTCTGCGACGCATATGCCACCTCCTTTGCGCGCGGCTGACTCGCAGTTCAGGGGAGATACGTCACCCTGAGGTGTGGAATGAAGTCACCCCCATACTCCTTAGAACTCATGTTCAATAGCGATGCCGTCGAATTATCAGTCTCATTGATCTCTGAAAGCCGCCAATAGCATTGGCTACCTCGATTGCTGCGACAGTCCTTCACCAAGTCCGTGACATCGAATACCTTCCAGCCCGCGGCGCGCCATTGCTGCTGAGAAAGCGGCGAGGGGCTCGAAGCAGGTAGATTCGTGAGCTCGCTGTTCCAGGTCGCAGTATTCTCCGAGAAGCCGTTGGACAGCCGCGTGACATTGATCGTCGGCGCACCCTGTCCACCTTGGCCGAAGAGCCACAGCGACGCCTCGGCGATCCGCGAACTGGTAACGCTAGGAGGAAGGTTCAAAGTGAAATGCAACTGGGTATGCAGCAATAGGGGTGAGCCCCCCTTTCCTGCGGATGGATTACGGCCCGCAGTCAAGGCGGTCGATACGCCGCCGGCAGCAGAATCCGGGCCAGAGTTGTTCAATGTTGTGTCGGCGGCGACCGGAACAATCGCGGTGTCATACGAACGCATACAGTCTCCAGCCTCTGCCTTACTTCGGATCAAAGCTTTCTCACGATCATCAAATCGCAATGGTCTAGTTCTATTGGTACAGGTCGACATAATAGACACCGTCGATGGAGTAGCTATCGGACCCGTATAGCACGTGTTATCTCTGCATTGATCTATTGGCGGTACATAGCACGATGCGTGCTTGCTGCCGAACATGTGACCAATTTCGTGAGGCACCGTACCACTACCCAGCAAATCCGCAAATGGACGATTAAGGTCTGCGACCGCGTACCCAACTGCGTATGTGCGACACAGCGTATCAACATATGCCCGACCCGCGCCAGAACCCAAGGGGGCCGCCCCGATTAGAGCGATCGCTAGGGCACGATAGAGCGTAAGCGTACGGTCCGGCTGATGACTACCGCACACCTCATTCGCGTTCGACGGCGGCGGCAACCTCTTCGGATAGCACGTCTGCCAATATACACTCATCCGGTCTAGAAGCTCTGCGCCACTAGTGGCGCTATTATAATACAAGGGATCGCCCGTATCGTAGATTCGCAAATACCCAAGATCTAGCTCAACATCTAGCTGAGCTTCGTATATCGCGGACGTCGCCGCCACTACGTTGACCGCATAGTCAGTTGCCTCTATCAAGGATGTAAATCGATTGAAGAGATCGTGCCGCATCTCGACTGCTATGGGAGCCCACAGGTGCCCCGGGCGCGGGGTCGTTGCGGGGGCATACACCTCGCCAGGCAGGATGAGCGGCGGCGGCGTGCCGCCGCACTCATCATCTCCGATCGTCTGCGCGACCGCCGCGCTAGGTATGAGCGATTCAAGTATCGAACGGGCGCGCTCCACGACATATGCTGCGCCGTCATGGAGACTGTAAGGCGCGATAATGTACGCCGCGTCCGCAAGCTGAACGAACCCCCGAATCGACTCCCCGCCCACTGCAAGGTAGGCGATGGATGTGGGCTCCCCTACGACGTGTCCGCGTAGGAAGCGAAGATGCTCCACACGCAACGAATATGGGGCTCCGTTATCAAGCTTTACGGTCGCATTAGGCGCGATCGGCTGAAATCGGTGAAGCTCAAGTTGGATGCGCTCGCCATCGTCGAGTACGAAATCGTCGATGCGGAGTTCGGGCTCCATGCGCAGTGCATCCAATGTTCGCACGTCGACATCCACGACCAACTGCTCTCCGTACCGCCGGGGTGTAAGGCCACTACTCAGTCGAACGATCGACGCATGGGCGTCGACCGCAACGATCGACAGCGATAGCGCCGCAGCGGCGGCAAAAAAGGTCGACGGACGCCGATCGCGCATAATTCCCCCTCTCGGCTCGCGAAACGCACATTTGGGCGATCTATTCACCCGTTAGGCTCAAGCAGTCAAGGGTGCGCCGCTCACTCGGCGAACCGCGCAGCGGATGGGGATCTTGACGGGGCCGGTGAGACGCTGGCGGCCCAGACCGGCTACGGCAAACTGGTTCATCCAGTCCCGCGCCATTCCATCCGGCGGCGATCTCGATGATGCCCACCATCGCACCCGCAGCTAGGTCACCGTCGACGCGATCGAACGGATCCTGATTTGAAATCGTGATCCATTTATCTTCAGCTCCCCTATGTCTGCATCCCGACCACGAAACAATCGCTGCACCTGAATCACGATTGCAGCCGGCCTGCATGCGTCCTGGCTGGGCCCGGCACTGGAAAGAGCGCGACGCTCGTCGCATTGGTCGACCGCCTCGAAGCCCTCCAGGCCGAGACCGCCACCGAACTCGACGCCCTGTTGCCGTCCATTCTGCCGCGCTATCAGAGGCGAACTCTAGGGCCTCTCCGCCCCCAATACACCGCTTCTGTGGTCGGTCGGGGCCCGTGCCACCGCACCTGTCTCCACTGCCTGCGAAGTTCTCATTCTCACGCGCTTGTTCGGGTTCAAGCCCCCTCTTTCCGCGCAGAACGAACATCCGCCCTCAACATGGTCGGCGGCGCGACGATCCGGTTGTTGTCGCGCTCCCAGCGAAATTCGCGGACGTTGACCGCTTTCAAACGACCATCGGATCCCTCACCCAGCTCAAACTCGAGTATCGCGCTCCGCATGCGCAAGGCGACGAAGCTTGCGCGATCTACTGGATCTCCGTCTCGTGAGACATCGGTTATGTGGCAAAAAATGTCGTCCCGCACGTCGGAGGTGCCAAGACCCGTACGTATTGTCAAAAAGCCGAAACCGCGTTCCTCGTTTACGAAATGCATATGTCCGCGCAAGCGATCTTCTCCGCCATTATCGTCGACCGGCAGGAGGCCCGGGATCAGAAATCCGTTCCAATGGTTGTCGACCTCGCGCCGCAAGTCCGTACTCGTATTTGCGAAAGACAGCAGGTCAACGCGTTTGCCGCGACTTTGTAACGCACGGACTAGACGCAGGAAGTCCCCGTCGCCGGTACCCAGCAGGATGTAGTCGAGGTTGTCCGACTGCAATAGCGTGTCTACCGCGAGGTCAAGATCCGCGTTAGCCTTCAGCACTTCCTGCCCATCGCTGTCGCGGTAACGCTTTACCTCCTTTAGAACGAGATGAAACCCGTTCCGTCTGATTGCATTTCGGTAGAGTTCCTTGGCTTGCTGCAACCCGCCCTCACGTGATTCGCGGTCGGCGTCATAGGCCATGTAGGCGTTCGCGCGGAGCACAGTGGTTTCCTGAGCCGCCACTAAGGCTTTGATGACGTCATATCTGAGCCCCCAGCCCCCGTTTCGCATGAGGTTGTCCATGTCAAGGAAAATGCCGGCCTTCAGCATTACAACTCCCTTCCCAGCGGTCGCTGGCAGACGTTGGTGGACAGCTCCACAGGCTCCGAATCGCGAATCCTTCTACCACAGCCGGTTGGCGGACCGAGCGGCAGTGATTCGCTGTTTACTGGTTTTGTCGGTCCAACCCGATCGCCCTCTCCGCTCTCGCCGTCGGCTGTGCTTTTCTGCCGAGACAGGAGGAACTGGACACAGACGACATGAACCGGCACGAACACAGCGACAGCGAGAGAGACCGATGGCCGACCGCCTCTTGAACGTCAACGAGGCCGCCGCCATGCTCGGCCTCAAGCGCTCAACGCTCTACCAGTGGGCCTACGAGCGCCGGATCGCGCACGTGAAGATCGGCGGCGCCCTGCGGTTCCGCTTGAGCGCGATCGAAAAGCTGATCGCCAAATCCGAGGTGCCGGCGCTCAGGGCCGCCACAGAGCCTTCCGAGAACTGATGGCCGAAAGGGATCGAGATAAGCAGAAGCGCCAGCGTGAGCGCGGCGTCTTCGAGCGGCCGAAGGGATCGGGTGTGTGGTGGGTCCGCTACACCGACGAGAACGGGATCCTGCACCGCGAGAAGGTCGGCACCAAGGCGCTCGCGCAGAAGGTATACCGAAAGCGGAAGACCGAAGTCGCTGAGCGGCGCTTCTTTCCGGAGCGCATCCGAAAGCGCGACATTCTGCTCCGCGACGCGATCGACGACTACCTCAAGCGGGTGAAGGGCCGCTCGCGCAGCTACGTCAACGTCGAGCGGAACGCGCGCTACTGGAAGGAGGCGCTGGGCCAGAAGACCATGCGGCAGATCACGCCGGGCGATATCCAGCGCTACGCGGCCCGCCGGCTCGACGAGGAGATGGCCGCGGCGAGCGTCAACCGCGAGCTGACCTTCCTCCGAGCGGTCTTCTACATGGTGCAGGGAGATGGCGAGATCGACACCGTCCCGTTCGGCAAGGGCGCTGGCAAGGTGAAGCTCTATAAGGAGAACAATCGCCGCGTCCGCTACCTCACCGACGAGGAGGAAGCGGCCTTGCGAGAGAAGATGCCCGCCTCCGAGTGGCCGAAGGTGGCCGTGGCGCTCTATACGGGCCTGCGACAGGCGAACCAGTTTCAGCTCCGCTGGGACGACGTGAACTTCGACACGGGCACCCTCACCGCACGCCAGTCTAAGTCTGGCGAGGACTACCACGTGCCGATGAACGACGAGCTGCGCCGCATCCTGCGCGAGCTGCCGAGCCGGATGCGCGGACCGTGGGTGTTCCCGAGCAGCACCGAGGAGACCGCGCTCGATGCGAAGAACTTCGTCAATCGCGTGTTCGCCCCCGCGCTCGAGGCGGCCGAGATCGAAGACTTCCACTGGCACGATTTGCGGCACACGTTTGCGAGCCGCTTAGTGATGCGCGGTGTCGACCTCACCACCGTGCAGGAGCTCATGGGTCACAAGACGCCAGCGATGACCTCGCGCTATGCGCATCTCTCCCCTGCCCATCGCCTGGCGGCGGTCCAGAAGCTCAATCCGCCCTCGGTCTCGGTTCCACCAACTGGCACCAGTACTGACACCGAGGCAGCCGCGGCAACGAGCGCCGCTGGCCCGACCGGCCAAGTGACTGATCTTCCGAGACAAAAGAGTGAGCCGTCTGGGACTCGAACCCAGGACCCTCTGCTTAAAAGGCAGATGCTCTAACCACCTGAGCTAACGGCTCTTCCGGGGGCGGTGGTACCATGGTCGGTGGCGGTGGGCCAGGTACCTCAGAGGGGGGCGTGGGCCAGGGAGGTAATGAAGGCGACGCCGGGGACGATCTTGCGCGTCAGGCGGTCGTCGTTGGTGATGAAGAGGTCGACGCCGGCCGCCGCAGCACAGGCGAGTTGGATGGCGTCGGGCGGGCGGATGGCGCGGTCGCAGCGGACGCGCGCATAGGGCGCCGCGGCCGCGGCGTCGAAGGGCACGATGTGCGCCGCGGCGTGGAGGATCTCCGCGTAGCGCTGGCACAGGTCCGCGCGCTGCGCTTCGGCGGGTTTCACCAGAAGCTCGCCGAGGGTGAGCGCGGAGGTGACCAGTTGGTCGCCGCGGCGGAGCATGTGCGTCCGCAGCTCGACGACCCGCTCGGCCACCGGGCCGTGGCCCTCCAACAGGTAGATGAAGAGGTTGGTGTCCCAGAAGATGCGCCGGCTCATTTCCAGCCGCCGCGCAGCCGCGCCACGTAGCGGTCGGCCGGCTCGTCCTGCCACACCTCGGCCCCGAGGCCGCGCAGGCTGAGGATCGGATCGACCTCGACGTCGCCCGGACGGCGCCGCGCCGGCGCGTATTCGGCGTCGTACCAGGCCAGCAGCGGGCGATAGCGGGCGGGAATGCTCGCCGCCTCCGGCACCGTGCGCCCGGTGCCGCGACCGGGATGAAACGCGTCGCCAGGGCGGAACAACCGGCGCTGCGAACGGCTCGAGGCGAACAGCAGCCGCAGCCGCGCCGGACTCGGCGGGCGGTTGGCAACGCAGTGCTGGCTGGCGTGCGTGACCAGGCCGGCACGCAGCCGCGGCGTGATCCCTTCGCGCCGCGCGCGGTCGGTGATCTCGCGGGCGGTGAAGCCGTCGCGCTCGGGATGCTCGCGGTGAAGGAGCGCGGTGGCGATCCATACCTCGTCGGCGATCGACACGACCGCGACCGGGTCGGCTTCGGCGGCGATCGGCTGGCGCGTTGTCATGACCGCTACATAGTGCACATTGTACACATTGTGAAGTAGGCGGACGCGCCGGCGCGGACACACCCCCCGAGGCTACCCAGGCGGGTGCCGCGGGGCGCGAACTCAGGCGGCGCCGAAGGCGTCGACGCGCAGCGCCGAGGCCTGCTCGGCGTAGGTGGTGCTGGCTTCCGGGTCGCGCTCGGCGAGCAGGGTGCTCAGGCGGTCGAGGGCGGTGATCTGCAGGCCGGTGCGGTCGGCGTCGATGGCGAGTTGCAGGGCGCGGGCGTATTCGGCGCGCGCGCTCTCGACGTCGCCGAGCCCCGCGGCCAGGTCGCCGAGGCCGAGGGCGACGCGCACCGCGCCGGCGGCGCGCGGCAGTTGCGCGAACAGGGCCTCGGCCCTGGCGTAGGAGGCGCGCGCCGCGAGAATGTCGCCGGCGGTCGCCTCGAGCTCGGCGGCGCCGAGATGGTTGAGCGCCTCGGCCAGCGTCGCCTCGCGGGCGCGCGCGAGGCGGATGCCCACCTCGTAGCGGCCGCGCGCCGAGGCGAGCTGGCCGCGCCGGCTCTCGTAGCGGGCGCGGTGGCGCAGGCCGCGCGCTTCGAGATCGGCATCGCGTTCGGCGCCGGCGAGGGTCGCAGCGCGCTCGTAGGCGCGCAGCGCGGCGGCGTCCTGGTCGACCGACGCCTCGAAGTCGGCGAGCGCGAGCCACACCCGGGCGTGCAGCGGACCGAAGGCGTCGGACAGGCGCAGCGCCTGGTAGAGCAGCGCCCGCGCGCGATCGCTGCGGCCCTGCGACTGCTCGATCGCCGCGCAGCGCAGGATCAGCAGCGTCTGGCCGCCGACGTCGCGCGCCTGGCGAGCGAGGCGGAGCCCGTCGTTGTACGACACGGTGGCATCGGCGAGCCGGCCCAGGGCCACCTCGGCCTCGCCGCGATGGCGCAGCGCCCGCGCCTCCCCCTCCGCGTCGCGCGCCTCCGCGTACCACGCGACCGCGAGGTCGAAGTGCTGTCGCGCCGGCTCGGGGCGCTGGCCGCGCATGTGGAGGCGGCCCATGGCGATCGCCACCTCGCCGGCCTTCCCCGGCGCCGCGGCGTCGCGGTAGCGCTCGCGACTCCGCGCCCAGAGCTCGAGGCAGCGCGCGTTGTCGCCCTGGCTGCACTCGAATTCCCCGTAGCGGCGCAACACCTCGGCCTGCTGGCGCGCGTCGCCCTCGGTGTCGACGAGGTCCTGCTCGAAACGCTGGCGCTGCCATTCGGGCGTCCACGGCGCGCGCACGTCGGCGCTCGGCGCGGGGGCCGCCGGCGGCGGCACCACCTGCGGCTGGCGCAGGATCGGGCGCGCGCCGCTGACCAGCAACAGCAGCCAGGCCATGCCGGCGGCGCCGTACCCGAGGTACGGCGACAGGGCGTGCGCGCGCCGCGCCACCAGCAACGCGACGGCGCCGGCCACCGCCACGCCGAGCAGGCTGAGCAGCGGCACCTCGTCGCTCCACTGCAGCGCCAGCAGGATCAGGCCACAGACGCCGACGCCGAGGATCGCCAGCGGCAGCGGCGCCAGCCCGCCGCTGCGGACAGCGGCCGGCTCGGCCGCGACCGCCGGCGATGCCGTCGCCGCGGCGTCGCCCGTGCCCACCGGTGCCGCCGGCGGCGTCCACTCGCCCGGCTCCGCCGCGGCCGGCCGGGCTGGGCCCAGCGACAGGCGCTCGAGGGCGCGTTCGACCACGACGGCCATGCGCGCGGAGTCGATCTGGCGCGGGTCCGCCACCGACAGCGGGATCTCCCCGCCCGCCTCTCCCCCCTCGCGCTCGGCGGCCTCGCGGTAGAGCTCGAGCGCCTGCGCGTAGTGCTTCTCGGCGATGTCGCGGTTGACGCCCACCGCGAGCTCGGCGAGCAGGAACTCGCCGTGCGCGGCGCCGAGCGGATCGCCGAGCATGACGTACAGCGCCGCCGCGGATCCGTAGCTCTGGGTGGCGGCGCCGACCCGCTTCAGCGCCCGCTGGGCATCGCCGCAGCGCAGCAGGGCCCCGGCCTCGGAGGCCGCGTCGCCGGCTTCGTGCAACGCCGCCGCCGCCTTCTCGTACTCGGCCAGCGCCGCCTCGGTGGCGCCCGCCTGCTGGTGCACGTCGCCGAGGGCGGCGTGCAGCACGCCCTGCGGCGCGTACGCCATGGCTTGCTGCGCCTGGCGCAGGTTGTCCTCCAGGAGCGCGAGCGCGCCCTCGCGGTCGCCGGCGTCGAGCAGGCGCTCGACCTCGGACAGCACCGTGGCGAGATAACTCGTCGCCTGCTCGCTCGCGCCGCCGCCGTCCATCCGCGTTCCCTGTGCCGCGCCACGATTACGCGCGGCCGGGCGCGTATCATGCCACGTCGCACCCACGCCCTCCACCGCGATTTCTCACCTCGCACAGGACCTGCGCCGTCCGTTCCCGGCGCGGCGGCGTGCGCGGCGCCATGCCATCCGCCATGCCGGCCGCGCCGGGCGGACGGGCCGCGAATCCGCGGGGGCCGCGCATCCCTGCGCGCGGCGACATCCGCCGACGCGATCCGCGCGCGTGTTGGAAACCCGGATCGCGGCTGGTAGCTACGGGCGATGAGGCCGTGGACGGTCGACGCCGACGACATCAAGATCGCGGAGGACTTCGACGACGGCCTGCTGCACAAGCCGCCCTGGGTCGAGGGGTTTCTGACCGCCGGCGACGACAAGTTCGTGGTGGTCGGCACCAAGGGATTCGGCAAGACCCTGCTGCTCAAGGCCAAGCGCATCCGCCTGCAGCGCACCGACAGCGTCCTCTGCATCCCCGAGAACACGCTGCTCGACAAGCCGATCGGCGACAAGATCTTCGGCAAGGACCAGCTCGCGCTCTACGCCCAGTCCACCGAATGGTGGACGAAGGTGTGGCTGATCTCGATCGCCGCCGCGGTGCTGAAGCGGCTCGACCTGCTCGACGGCCTGCGCGTCGACGCGCGCCTGGCGCTGCTGCTCGAGGATCGCAGCCTGCGCGGCGTGATCGACCACTTCGTCAACCTGCTCGACCTGCCGCGCAGCGAGTTGCACCGCTGCGCCACCGACGTCGACAACGCCCTGGTGCCGCGCCTGCGCGCCCTCAATTCGCCGGTGGCGATCTTCATCGACAACGTCGACGAGTATTTCAACAAGCACGTGCGCGCCGTCGGCCGCGCCAGCCACACCGGCGAGGTGTCGCCGAGCATCTGGTACTTCGCCCAGATGGGGCTGGTCGAGGTCGCCTACCAGCTCCGCCGCGTCAACCATCACCTCAAGGTCTTCGCGGCGGTGCGCAAGGAAGCCTTCCTGCGCTTCGACGAGATGACCTCGATGGTGCAGCAGTACCGCGGCAGCGCGGTCGACATGCACTACACCGTCGAAAGCCTGCGCGAGATCTTCGTCAACAACATCCGGCGTGAGAAGGAACGCAACCTGGCGCTGCCGGAGCTGGCGCGCGCGCGGCCGATCGAGGCCTTCGTCGGGCAGGCGACCGTGGTCAATGCCTTCACGCACGAGGCGGAGGACGTCTTCGAGTACATCTGTCGCCACACCCTGCACCGGCCGCGCGATTTCATGACCGTCGGCCAGAAGCTCTCCGACCTGAGCCCGGCCGAGCGGCGGGTGCCCGAGCGCTTCAAGGAGGTGGTGAACCAGGCCGCGACCGAGATCGCGTCCGAGTACCTGAACGAGATCGCCCCCTACCTCGGCAACGTCGACCTGCCGCGCGTGCTCGGCCACCTGTCCTCGAACGTGCTGCGCCGCCAGGAGGTCGAGGACATCTTCTACGCCCACAACGCCTCGGCGAGCGTCGCCGACGATCTCGAGCACATCTTCTGCATGCTCTTCCGCGCCGGCCTGCTCGGGCACCTCGACCTCGACCACGTCTCCGGCAAGCGGGTGCAGCGCTTCCTGCGGCCGGGCGAACAGATCTTCCAGCCCGACGGCATCCTGCCCGACTCGTCGCACTACCTCGTCCACCCGGTGCTGTCGGGGCTGATCGCGCGGCTCAATCCGAGCTACGTGCAGATGCACGACAAGGTGAACCTGGTCGGCAACGGCCGGCCCTGGAAGGATCCTACCGACCGCCAGCTCAAGTCGCTGATGGTGCTGCGCGCCGACCTCGACGGCTTCGGGTCGCTGATGCAGCGCGGCCTCGACCACGCGGTGCGCGACGCCCTGCGCCAGGCGTTGGAGCGCTATGCCGGCGACTGCCTGCACGCCTCGGTGGTCGAGGGCGACTCGCTGCTGCTGGTCGACGATCGCATCCTGACGCTGATCAAGGCGGCGCGCCGGATCATGGAGGAGATCTCCGAGGTGCCGGGCAGCCCGCGCCTGCGGGTGGCGATCGCCGCCGGGCCGGTGGCGGTGCGCGAGCGCGGCGATGAGCCGCCGGCGATCGAGGGCGGCTCGGCGGTGCTGGTGGCGTCGCGCATCGAGCCGCTGGTGCGCCCGGGCGAGATCTGGGTCACGGACGAAATCGCCGCCGTGCTGGCGGCGACCGATACGATCTACCGCGCCGAGCCGGTGGTCGCGCCGGGCCGCGAACGCCGCGAGGACGGCGCCGTAAACGTCCGCAAACCGGACGAGCAGGACATCTGGGTGCGGCTGCAGCGCGTCGTGTCGTGAGCGCGACGGACCGCCCGGGGCCGCCGGCGACTCAGGCGACGCCGGCCACCGGCAGGCGCTCGAGGCCGCGCAGCACGGCGGTGGGACGGCGCACCGGCGGGGCGGCGAGCCGCAGGCGCGGGAAGCGGCGCAGGAGGGCGGGAATCGCCGCGCGCGCCTCGATGCGGCTGAGCTGCGCGCCGGGGCAGAAATGGGCGCCGAGGCCGAAGGCGAGATGCGGATTCGGTCGTCGCGCCAGGTCCAGGCGGTCGGGATCGCGGAAGGCGGCGGGATCGCGGTTGGCGGCGCCGAGGCAGGCGAGGACGTTGTCGCCGGCGCGGATCGCCGCGCCGCGCCAGGTGAAGTCGACGCGCGCGGTGCGCGAGATGTACTGCCCCGGACTGTCGTAGCGCAGCAGCTCCTCGACCGCCGCGCCGATGCGTTCCTCGGGCGCGGCGCGCAGCGCGGCGAGCTGATCGGGGTGGCGCAGCAGGGCGAGCAGGCCGTTGCCGAGCAGGTTGACGGTGGTCTCGTGGCCGCCGAAGACCAGCGCCGTGCACATGGCGACGACCTCGAGCTCGCTCAGGCGGTCGCCGTCGTAGGTGGCGCCGAGCAGGCGGCGGACGAGGTCGTCGCCCGGCGTGTCCCGGCGCTCCTGCACGAGCTGCAGGAAGTAGGCGCCGAGCTCCTGCAGGCCGGCCGCCGCCTCGGGACCGGAGAGGAAGCGGTCCATGCCGCGGGCGATCGCCTGCGAGGCGGCCTGGAAGCGCGGCCGGTCGGCGAGCGGCACCGCCAGCAGCTCGGCGATGATCTCGATCGGCAGCGGGTAGGCGAAGGCGGCGATGAGATCGACGGCCCCTTCCTCCGGCAGGCGATCGGCCAGCCGCGCGGCGGCGACCGGGATGGCATCGAGCAGCCCGGTCACCACCGCGTCGACGGTCGGCCCGACGCCGCGCAGGCGCGGGTTGAGGGCGACGTTGAGCAGGGCGCGCACGGCGGTGTGCGCCGGCGGATCGCTGGCGACGGTGCGCAGCGCTGGCAGGCCCTCCGCCAGGCGGGCGACGCGGCCCTGGCGGGCCCGGCTGCGGTCGCTGCTCAGGCGCTCGTCGTCGCGGAAGAACTGCTCGACGTCGTCGTAGCGGAAGACGACCCAGCTCCGCAGCTTGTCGCTCCAGTGGATGGGATCGGCGGCGCGCAGCGCGGCGTAGACCGGGTAGGGATCGTCGAGCGCCGCCGCCGTGAAGGGGTCGAAGGACACGCGCCTGTTCCCAGCAGAGGTCGGGGTCGGAGGCAAGCGCAGGAGCAAGGGGCACGCGCACGGGACGGCGGGAACGGGTGGCAAGGCGGACAGGACTGGCGAGGCGGCAAGCCGGGTGCTTCTAACCTCGCATGATCATCGAGGGCATCCTGCCGTTGGTGGGCTCGTTTCGCGACCAGGTGGCGCTGGTGACCGGGGCATCGAGCGGCATCGGCAGGGAGACGGCGCGGTTGTTGGCGCAACGCGGGGCGCGGGTCGCGCTGGCGGCGCGGCGGCGCGAGCGACTGGAGGAGCTGGCGATGGCGATCCGCGACGCCGGCGGCGTCGCGCTGGTGGTGCCGACCGACGTCGCCGACCGCGCCGCGGCGCGCGCCGCGGCGGCGCGCGTGCGCCGCGTCTGGGGCCGCATCGACGTGCTGGTGAACAACGCCGGCGTGATGACGCCGGCGCCGGTCGCGACCCTGCGCGGCGCCGATCTCGAGGCGATGCTGCGCGTCAACCTCTTCGGCGCCCTGTTCATGACCCAGGCGGTGCTGCCGGCGATGCAGCGGCACGGCGGCGCCATCATCAACGTCGCCTCGCTCGCCGGCCGCCGCGGCGTGACGCCGCTCGGCGGCTACTGCGCCAGCAAGTTCGCGCTGGTCGGGCTCACCGAGGCGCTGCGCACCGAGGTGGATGCAGCGCGGGTGCACGTCGGCCTCGTGCTGCCCGGGGTGGTGGAGACCCCGATGGTGACCGCCATCGACCAGGCGGCGGCGCTGCCGGAATGGCCGGCGGCGCTCAACATGCCGCCGGAATGGGTCGCCGCCGCGGTGGCGTTGGCGGTGCGCTTCCGCCTGCGCGAAGTCGCGGTGCCGCCGGGCGCGGCCCTGCTCGAGGAGCTGGCAACACTCGCCCCGGGAGCGACCGACGCGCTGATCGGCTGGGTGCAGGCGGCTGGCCGCCTGCTCGCGAGCCTCAGCCACCCGGCGGCGACGGTCAGCCCGTCTCGCAGCCGGCGTCGGCCCGATGCTCGCCACCGCAGCGCCGGCACGGCCGCGCCCGCAGCTCGTACGCCGCCCGCTGGCCGCCGTAGACGATGAAGACGCAGTAGACCAGCGCCGGGAACAGGGCGACCATCGCGCCCTTCTTCACCCAGCCGAGCGGCTCGTCATGGATCGGCGCGTCGGCCGGCACGAGGAGCAGCATGCCGACGCCGAGCACCAGCGCGCCGCCCGCCAGCACGTGCACGTAGCGCGGCATCCAGAAATGGCTGCGCGTCCAGTAGGCGAAGTACCCCACCGCCGCGAGCACGAGCAGCAGCCGATGGGCGTTGGACAGCGCCGCGAACACCTCGTTCATCGAACGGCCCGATGATGGCCGGAACAGCGGCCGTTGCAACGCCGATTTTCGCCGCCGCCGCACGCCGCATGCGGGCCTCGTCCGGTGGGGCATTTCCCCCACTGGGGCGCCGCACCCAGGCGCGCGCCCCCCGACGCGCCGGCGCGCGCCCCGCCGCCCCTCCCCGGCGAGCAGGCACAGGCGTTGCTCAACGGCGGGTCGCGGTCGCTGGGACCGCTGACGACGACAACGGAGGAGCGAAAGAATGACGACCGAAACCCCAACCCCACGCCCATGCCGGCAGCGGCAACGAGCGGGCGTCGCCCTCGCGGCGCTGACGACGGTGCTGCTGGCGGCCACCGGCAGCGCGCGCGCCCAATCGGCGATCATCTACGGATCGCTGGGCAACTTCGACATCGCGAACGACACCGGGAAGATCTGCCATGGCTTCGAGATCGAGCTCGCGGGCCTCGCTCCCGGGGACATCGCGGGCTCGTTCTCCGCCGAGCGCTACGGGGCTCCGCGCGTCATCCCGACCGCCACCGGCGTGCGGGTGCGGTGGGAGAGCCCGTACGACGCGGCGACCGGCACCTGGAGCGAGCGCACGCTGCCGCACACCGTGCCGTGGTTCCCGGGCCAGTGCTACCAGTGGAATCCGGCGACCTATCAGGATTCCGGCTGCGAGCACTTCGGCACCGGCGCCACCCGCAATCCGACCAGCGCCCTCTCGCACTGGCTGTGCGAGGACGCGAGCCAGCCGGGTGTCCTGGTGCCCGACGATCCGCCGACCGCGGTGCCGATGCCAACCTACTACGTCGCCCCGCCGGTGCGCGCCGGGGATCCACCGCAGGTGGTGATGGAAGTGCAGGCACCGGAGCCGGCCGAAGCGCCGTCGCTGTACGGCGACGCGCAGTGGATCCGCGTCTTCGTCCAGCAGCTCCCCTTCGAAGCGACGCTCGACGAGCTGATGGCCGACAATCCGGCGATCGTGCCCATGGATAACGCCCAGCTCGAGAGCGACTATGCCATCATCCAGGATGAGCCGGTGGCCGGCGGCAACGGCCGCCGCAAGCGGCACCAGAACCGGGGCAACCTGCTGCCGACGACGCGCACCGTCGTGCGCCGCATCGAGACCTGGGAGTTCACTGGCAGCTACGATCCGGTCACGCACGAGGCGCTGTGCGCCGACCTCGCTTGCAACGTCCCGGCAGCGGACGAGATCGGGGAGCTGATCAGCACCCAGATGACCGCCGTGCTGGTGCAGTCCGATTCCGTCACCGTGACCCGCACCGGCAACGGCACGGTCGAGTCGGCCGACAAGCGCATCGCCTGCGGCAACAAGTGCGTCGCCCCGTACGACGCCGGCACCGCCGTCACGCTCACCGCCAAGGCCGGCAGCGGCAGCGTCTTCGCCGGGTGGACCGGCGCCTGCGGCGGCACCGCGTCGACCTGCACGGTCAACGCCGTCGGTCACGTCGACGTCGGCGCCACCTTCACCCTCGTCCCGTCCACCGGTGGCGGCGGCGGCGGTGGTGGCGGCGGTGGCGGCGGTGGCGGCGGCGGCGCGACCAGTGCGACGCTGTCGGTCAAGGCCGCCGGCGGCAAGGGGCTCATCACCGGCAACGCCGGCGGGATCAACTGCGGCAAGGTCTGCTCGGCCAGCCTGCCGGTGGGAACCGCGGTGACGCTGAACGCCGCGCCGGAGCCCGGCTTCGTGTTCGTGAGCTGGTCCGGCGCCTGCAGCGGAACCGCGACCTCCTGCACGGTCGCCGTCAACGGCAGCGCCACCGCGCAAGCCAACTTCACCAAGTAAGGCTGGCCGAACGGGGCCAACCGCCCCCTGCCAGGACGCCGAAGACGCGAGGCACGCTGGGACACACCCAGCGTGCCTCCGCGTCCGTTTCGACGATCCGATCCGTCTCGGCCCGTGGCCGAACCCCGACGGCGGCTCGGCGGTGCGGCGGCCGTCGCGTCCACGCCGCGCCGCGAGCGCCTTGCGCCGCCGCGCGATCGCCTCTAGAAGCGCGGTGGTGGCCGATGTCGACGCTGTTGCTGCTCGAGGATGAGGCCGTCCTCGCGCGTCACCTGGTGACGCTGCTCTCGCACGAGGGGTACGATGTCCACCACGCCGCCACGGTCGCCGACGCGCAGCGCCTCGCGTCGGCCACGCCGATCGACGTGGCGCTGCTCGACCTGCGACTGCCCGACGGCAGCGGTCTCGACCTGCTGGACGCGCTGATCGCCGCCGACGCGGGGCTGCCGGTGATCATGATGACCGCCTACGGATCGGTGGCCGACGCCGTGCAGGCGATCAAACGCGGCGCCGCGGACTACGTGCAGAAGCCTTTCGAACCGGACGAGATCTGCGTCAAGCTCGCGCACGCCCTGCGCGCGGCGCGGCAGCGGCGCGAGATCTCCTACTACCGCGAGCGCGGGGCGGCGACCGGCACGATCCTCGGCGAGTCGCCGGCGGCGCAGCAGTTGCGGCAGCGGGTGGAGCGCGTCGCTCGCTCGACGACCGGCCCCGGATCGCCGGCGCCGACGGTGCTCCTGCTGGGCGAGACCGGCAGCGGCAAGGGACACGTCGCCCGCGCCCTGCACGCCGCCGGCGGCCGGCGCGACGGCCCGTTCATCGAGGTGAACTGCACCGCGCTGCCGGAGACGCTCGTCGAGGCGGAGCTGTTCGGCTACGAGCGCGGCGCCTTCACCGACGCCAAGACGGCGCGCGCCGGCCTGTTCGAGACCGCCGAGGGCGGCACGCTCTTCCTCGACGAGATCGGCCACATCGCGCCCACCCTGCAGAGCAAGTTCCTCAAGGTCATCGAGGAGAAGACGGTGCGGCGGATCGGCGCCACCGCGACCCGCACGGTCGACGTGCAGATCGTCGCCGCCACCAACCGCGACCTCGACGCGGCGGTGCGCCTGGGCGAGTTCCGCGACGATCTCTATCAGCGGCTGTGCGTCGCGGTGATCCGCATCCCGCCGCTGCGCGAACGCGGCGACGACGCCGTCCGCCTCGCCCGCACCTTTCTCGCCGAGGGCTGCCGCCGCTACGGCTCGCCGCCGCGCACCCTGTCGGCGGCGGCGGAGGACGCGATCGCCCGCCATCCCTGGCCGGGCAACGTCCGCGAGCTGGCGAACACCATGGAGCGGGTCGTCCTGTTCTGCGACACCGAGCGCGTGGCCCCCGAGGACCTCGGCCTGTCGCCGGCGGCGGCGCCGGGCGGCCGCGTCGCCGTCGCCCCGAGCGGCGCGGTGGACATCGACTTCCCGCGGCAGGGCCTCTCGCTGGAGGCGGTCGAGAAGGCGCTCATCCTGCGCGCCATGCAGGAGGCCAACGGCGTGCAGAGCGCGGCCGCGCGCCTGCTCGGCATCTCGCGCGACACCCTGCGCTACCGACTCGAGAAGCTCGGCCCGTCGAGCTGAGCGCGCTCACGCGGCGCCGCCCGGCTGCGCGCGCCCCGCCACACGCCCAGCGCGCTGGCGAGCAGGCAGAGCCAGGCGAACCAGTCGCCGTGGCGGGTGTAGAAGGAGCCGCCGGCGCGCAGCGGCACCTCGACGACCTCGGCCGCCGGAACGCCGGCCGGCAGGCGCGCCACCTCGCGGCCGTCCGGGGCGAAGGCGCCGCTGATGCCGCTGTTGGTGACCCGGACCAGGCTGACCCGGTTCTCGATGCTGCGGAAGCGCGCCATCTCGTAGTGCTGCGCCGGCCCGGCGCCGGCGTCGAACCAGGAGTCGTTGGAGAAGTTCAGGAGCACGTCGGCACCGTCGGCCACCAGCCGGCGCGCCAGCTCCGGGTAGACGATCTCGAAGCAGATCAGCAGCCCGGCGCGCGCGCCGGCGATCGCCAACGGCGCCGCGTCCGCGCCGGCCAGATAGGGCCCGTCCGCGGCGCGCAGCGCGAAGCGCTCGACGAACGGCAGCAGGCGCCGCTTGTCGTACACCGGCCGCAGCGCGTCACCGGTCACGAGGTACACCGCGTTGTAGAGCGCGGCGACCCCCGCCCGCTGGCCGGCGCGCGGCGCGCCGGCGAGCAGCGCCGTCGGCGCCTCGCGCGTGAACGCTTGCACCGGCGCCAGCAGGGCCGGATTGGCGTCGGGAAAGACGCCGATCGCGTTCTCCGGCCAGAGCACCAGCGGCGGCGCCGGAGCGACCGCGCGCGAGAGCGCCAGATAGCGGCGTAGCACCGCGCCGCTGCGCTCCGGCCGCCGCTCCGCATTGGCGACGTCGCCCTGCACCACCAGCGCGCGCAGGGCGCCGCCGGCGGCCGGCGGGTCCGCCAGACGCCACCAGCCGTAGGCCAGCGCCACCGCGGTCGCGAGCGCGGTGGCGACGAGGCCGCGGCGCGCCCTGGCGCCGCCCAGCGCGCACGCCGCCAGCGCGGTCGCGGCGAGCGCCAGCAGGAACGAGAGGCCGTACACGCCGGTGACGTCCACCATCTGCAGCAGCGGCAGCGCCCGTTGCGAATGGCCGAGCAGCTCCCAGGCGTTGCCCACCAGGGCGACGCGCAGCCATTCGCTCGCCACCCAGGCGGCGGGCGCCAGCCACCAGCGCGCGGCGCGGTTGCCGAGCGCCACCGCGACGGCACAGGCGGCGACGAACGGCGCCACGAACCCCTCGACGAGGCCGAGCGTGAACAGCGCCGCCAGCGGCGCCGAGAGCCCGAAGTAGTCGACCGAGGCGCGCCACAGCCAATAGCCGGCGACGCCGAGGCCGAGCACCGTGCCGCTCGCCCAGCCGAGCGCCGCCGCGGCGCGCGCGCCGGCGCCGTCCAGCGCGACCAGCAGCGGCGCCAGCGCCACCCAGCCGAGCGTCGACCACGCGAACGGCGGATAGGCGAGCGTCAGCAGGACGCCCGTCGCCACCGCCAGCCCGACGCGCACCGCCGCTCGCCGTCGCCGCGACGTCACGCCCACCCCCCGCCGCCCTTTGCCTCGCCCGGATCGCTCTGCAATGTCAGGGGCGCGCGGCGGGCGGGAGCACACGAGGCATGCGATCCGAGACGGGCTGGCCACGCGGCGGGTGGACCTTCTGGATCGCGGCCGCCGCGGCGACCGCGATCACGCTCGTCTGCGCCGCCAACTCGCTGCGCTGGATCAACCGCCCCTTTCCCGGCTTCTTCGTCTGGGACAACCTCTTCGTGCCCGCCGTCGGCGACACCGACTGGACCGGCTACGAGGCGGGCATCCCCTACCGCAGCCGCCTGCTGACGATGGACGGCCAGACGCTCGCCAGCGCCGGCGCGCTCTACGCCCGCGCCGCCGCCCTGCCCCTCGGCAGCGCCCCGACCTACGAGCTCCAGCCGCCCGAGGGACCGCCGCGGACGCTGCGCATCCCGACGATGCGCTTCGACGTCGGCGACTACCTGTGGACGCTCGGCAACTACCTGCTCGTCGGCGTCCTGTTGACGCTGCTCGGCTTCGCGGTGTTCGCGCTGCGCCCCGACGCGCCGGCGGCGCGCGCCCTGTGGATCGCCTGCGCCACCTGGGGCCTCTACCTCGTCACCGCGGCCGACATCTTCGGCCCGGCGTGGTTCCGCCCGCTCTGCCTGCTGCTGCAGGCGCTGGGACCGGCGACGCTGGTGCACCTCGCCCTGTCCTTCCCGGTCGAGCGCGCCCCCCTGCGCCGCCAGCGCTGGCTGCTGCCGGCGCTCTACGGCGCCGCGGCGCTGGTGGGCCTGATCCACAACCTCGTCTTCCATCGCTCGTTCGCGGCGGGGCTGGCGATCGACCGCATCAACTCCGTCGGCCTGGTCGTCGCCGGCACCCTGCTGATCGGCCTGCTCGCCGACGCCCTGCTCCGCCCCCCCTCCGCCGCGGCGCGCCAACGCACCAAACTGGCGGCGCTCGGCGGCGTCGCGTCGTTCGTCATTCCGGTCGCCGGCTTCTTCGTCTACTACCTGCTCGGCGTCAGCTTTCCGCTCAACTTCGTCACCTTCTCGATCGTCCTCTTCCCGCTGGCCATCGCCTACGCGATCGTCCAGCACGATCTGTTCGAGGTCGACGCGATCATCCGCCGCACCCTCGCCTGGGCGATCCTGACGGCGCTGATCGCGGTGGGGTACCTGGGCGGCGTCGGCGCGCTCGAGGTCCTGTTCACCGGCCGCGGCGGCCGCCTGCTGCAGCTCGCCTTCCTGCTCGCCATCGTCGCCGTCGTCAATCCGCTGCGCGACCGCGTCCAGGCGGGCGTCGACCGCCTGTTCGCGCGCGAGCGCTACGACTATCGCGCCACCGTGACGCGCGCCAGCCAGTCCCTGGCGCGCCTGCTCGACGTCGACGTCGTGGTGCGCGAGATCCTGCACACCATCGTCGCCACCATGCGCGTCGAGCACGGCGCGGTCTGGCTGCGCGGCGCCGACGGCGGCTACCGCCGCCACGCCGCGGTCGGCGCCGCCGTCCCCGCCGACGCGCCGGCGAGCCTGGCGCCGGATGACCCGCTGATCCGCCGCCTCGAGGCGGCAGCGGACGACATCCTCACCGACGAACCGATCGGCGATCCGGCGCTCGCCGCCGGCATCGCGGCGCTGCGCGCCACCCTGGTGGTGCCGATGGCGTTCGAGGAACGACCGCTCGGCTTCATCGCCCTGGGCGGCAAGGCGTCGGGTCGCTTCTATTCCGGCGAGGACCGCGGACTCCTGCAGACCCTCGCCAGCCAGGGCGCCATGGCGCTGGAGAACGCGCGCTCCTACCAGGCGGTGGCCGACGCGAACGCGGAGCTGCGCCGCGCCCAGGCGCAGCTCATCCAGGCCGAGCGCTTCGCCGCCATCGGCGAGGTGTCCGCGGCGGTGGCGCACGGGATCCGCAACCCGCTCGCCGGCATCAAGGCGGCGGCGCGGGTCGCCGGTCTCGAGCTCGGCGCCGAACACCCGGCGCGCGCCACGATCGGGGACATCGTCGACGAGTCGAACCGGCTGGAGGCGCGCATCAAGGCGCTGCTCGACTTCGCCAAGCCCTTCGAGCCGCATCCCGCGCCGTGCGCCGTCGACGAGATGGTCGCCGAGGCGCTGCGCGCCCTGCGCGCCCAGATCCAGGCGCAGGCGATCGCCGTCGAGGTGGACATCGACCCGGAGCTGCCGGCGGCCGCCGTCGACCGCGGCCAGATCGTCGAGGTGCTGCTGGTGCTGCTGTCCAACGCCATCGAGGCGATGGCGGGTGGCGGCCGGCTGTCGGTGCGGGCGCGGCGCAGCGACGACGGCCGGCACCTGCAGCTCGACGTGCGCGACAGCGGCATCGGGATCTCGCCGGCGCAGCAGGCGCGACTCTTTCATCTCTTCGCCACCACCAAGCCGACCGGCACCGGCCTCGGCCTGGCGGTGGCGAAGAAGATCGTCGAACGGCACGGCGGCCGCATCGGCGCCACCAGCGCGCCCGGCGAGGGCACCTGCTTCACCGTGCGCCTGCCGCTCTGAGCATCCGCCGGCGGTCAGTTGGCGCGGATCTCGACGTCGCCCCTGCGGTTGCCGCTCACCGCGTTGTCGCCGGGCGCCGCCTGCACGCCGGGCGCGGCGGCGAAGTCGCCGTTGCTGCCGCGGCGGAAGAAGATGCCGGTGCCCTTGTTGTCGACGATGGTGTTGCCGGTGATGGTCGCGTCGTCACAGCGATCCATGTGCAGCCCGTCCTCGTCGTTGCCGGCGCTCAGGTTGCCGGCCACCGTCGCCGCGCCGCTGCGCGCCAGCATCAGCCCGGAGCCGACGTTGTTGACGCACTGGTTGTCGCGCGCCGTCGGCGCCGCGGCGCCGTTCAGCACCAGGCCGCCGGCGTTGTTGTCGATCGCCGCGTTGCCGTCGAGCTGCGCGTCGACCGCCGCTTCGACGTCGGCGCCGGCACCGAAATTGCCCCGCAGCAGCGAGGCCTCGCAGCGCGCGCCGTCGGCGCCGCCGCCGATCAGGATGCCGCTGCCGCCGTTCTCCAGGGCGGCGATCTCGCGCGCCGCGACGCCGGCGCCGGCCGCGTCGATGCCGGCCCCGAGGTTCCGCCAGGCGCTGCTCGCCCGCAGTTGCGCCCCGCGGCCGCCGAGCCGGAAGCCGCTGCCGCCGCCCACCGCCGTGACGCCTTGGACGACGGCGCCGGCCGCGCTGACGTCGACGGTCGGGGCGCTGCCGCCACCCAGCAGGACGGTGAGCCCGCTGCCGGCGCCGGTGAGCTCGAGCGCGCGCGCGACGCGCACCGACCCGCGATAGAGGCCGGGCCGGACGCTGATTGCGATCGTGCCGTCGTGGTTGCGGTCCGTGGCCGCGTCGAGCGCGGCCTGCAGCGTTGGCGCCGAACGGCTCGGCACCGTCACGTCCGGCCGCCACCGCTGGACGCGCGCGTCCACCGCGTAGGGCAGGCTGGCGACCACCACCCCGTCGCGCTCGATGCGGAGCACGCCGGTGGCGCCGTCGCGGGTGCCGCGGGCGACGCGGCCGAGCAGCGCGCGGCCGTTGGCGCCGGCGATGAGCAGGGGGCGGCCGGCGCGCTGGCCGCGTTGACCGAGCACGGCCAGGGCGGGGCCACCGTCGACGACGACGCGGTAGCCGTCGGGCGGATCGGCGGGGTTCTCGAAGCGGTCGACCGGCAGCAGGCGGACGTCGAGCGTCGCGGACGCGGCCGTGGTGCCGAAGGTCAGGCGGTCGAGCGGCGGCGCGGCGGGATCGCGGCCGCGGCGGACGCTGACCCGCACCGCCGGCTGCGAGACGACGCGCGCGCCGTCGATCGTCGGCTCGCTGCCGTCGAGCGGCAGCGCGTAGGCGTCGGACGGCGGCACGGCCGCGAACTGCACGAGCTGTTGCAGCGTCGTCGTCGGCCCGGCGGGAACGGCGCGGTCGCGGATGATCCGACCGAGATCGCGCAGGGGAAGGAAGGGCAGCGCGGTCGAGATGCCGGGGCCGTTGGGAATGGCGCCGTCGAAGAACGAGGGGTCGAGCGAGCCGGTGAGCGCCACGGCGGCGAGCGCGACGCGCAGACCGCCGGCGCTGGCGGGCAGCCCGGCGCGGATGGCGATCCGGCCGCGGGCGACGCCGCCGCCGAGGATCGCCGCGGCGCGCCCGACCGGCTCGAGCTCGCGCAACTCGAGGTGCGCATCGGCGTCGCCGGCGGCGTCCGCGCTGGTGAGGCCGATCACGCCGTCGCCGTCGAAATCGGCGAAGGCCGCGACGACGACCGGCAGGCCGTCGAGATCGGCGGCCGCGAGCAGGCGGCCGGCGGGCCGCGGCGCGGCCACCGCGCCGTCGGAAACGAAGACGGTGAACGGGATGTCGACGCCACCCGCGCCGCGCGGGCCGGCGACGCCGCTCGGCAGGTCGCCGGTCGCCAACGCCGGTGGTGGGATGTCCGCCGAGGCCGGGCGGTCGCCGGCGCGCACGACGAGATCGATGTCGCCGATGACGCCGCGGTCGACGACGTCGTCGGCGGTGCCGAGGATGCCGTCGGCGCCGGGGCGCACCAGCGGCTTGCCGGGCAGGATCTCGTAGGGCTGGCCGCTGCCGGGATCCACCGGATCGCCGGTGAACACCGCGCTGGCCGCCCAGCCGGTGCCCGGCCCCATCACGAGCCCGACGATGGCCAGCGCCAGGCCGACGCGGCCGACCATCGCCCGTCTGCGCCCGCCGCTCATAGAGCGAACCGCAGTTGGTTGCTGGCGATCGGCTCGCCATCGTAGGTGCCGACGATCTGCGCCACCGCGTCGCCGGCACCGAAGCCGACTGGCAACACCAGGGTGATGGTGCGGCTGGTGACCGCGAGCACCCCCGGCGGCGGCGCGTCCTGCGCCGGCGCGCCGGCGACGCTGACCGTCACGCGGCCGGCGAGATCGAAGCGCGCGCTGCGGTCCCCCTGGGAGACCACCAGCCGCAGCGGCAGATCGAGCTGCACCGCGTCGGCGACGCCGAAGCTGCCCTCGAGCACCACCGTCCAGCGCTCGCCGCTGCCGCGGGTGGCGCTGGCGCGGGTCAGCGCGAAGGTCGGGTCGGTGTTGGCGGCGATCACCGGCGCCGCGACGGCGAGCGCGGCCACGATCGCCGTCAGCAGTGGGCCCGCGAGACGACGGGAGCGGCCGGCGTTTCGTTCACCGGGAGGACGGACGCGACGCCGCATCAGTGGTGGGATAGCCGAGCGGGAAGGTTCGACACGACAGGCCATATTGCATCTGCTCCGTGCCCTGGCGCAAACCGACGTCGGCGAGCGACGCCAACGGCGGCGGCCCGAGGTCACCCCCGGGCCGCCGATCGTCCAGCCCTTGCGTCACCGATTCAGCGGTGGCCGCCGCGATCATCGGTACCGCGCCCGCGACCGCCGCGATCGTCGCCGGACGGATCGCCGGCGCCGCCGCGACCGCGATCGTCGACCCGCGCGGTCGGCGTCGGCGTCGACCGCGTGGTCGCGCGCAGCGCTGCCGCCACGGCGCCGTAGTAGGTCTTCGAGCCGTTGCCATTGTCGTCGCCGGCCTCACCGCCGCCGTGACCGCCGCGGCCGCGCCCGCCATGATCGTCGGCGCGCGGCGTACCGGCCGGCGTCGCGCCAGTGCAGGGATCGGGGGAACACGTGCCCGGCCCCATGTCGACACCGCCCTGGGCGGCGCACTGCGCGGCGGTGCGATCCTCGCACTCGGCACCGCGATCGTCGGGCACGCAGCACTGGATCTGCGGATCGGCGGGGGGCACCGCCTGGCAGGAGTCGGGCGCGCAGCGGGTGCCGGAAATCACCGTGCCGCCGCGCGCCGCGCACTGCGCCGGCGTGCGGTCCTCGCACTCGGGACCGCTGTCGTCCGGCGTGCAGCAGAGGACCTCGGTCGACACCGGCGGCGCGCCGTCGCACGGATTGGGCAGGCACGACGCCGCGGCGGCGACCACGCCGCCCGCGGCGGCGCACTGGTCGGCGGTTCGATCCTCGCACTCCTGGCCGCCGTCGTCCGGCAGGCAGCACGCGACCTTGTCCGGCGAGCGGCCGCTGCCGGTGGGCAGCGTGCCGAGCAGCACGTCCGTGCCGTCGGCGGCGCGCAGGGTGATCAGGGCGCCGCGCGGATCGAAACCGAGCATCAGGTCGCGCCCGCGCGGCCGGGTGCGGAAGCGCACCGCGCCCGTGCCGCCGCCACTGGCGCGCAGCGTGCCAACCTTCACGCTGTTGGCGATGACCTCGTAGGTCTGGTCCGGCGCCAACCCGCGCGCCACCAGCACGAGACGGCCGTCGCTGTCGCTCCTCATCTGCAGCCGCACGCGGCCGAGGGTGCCGGCGCCGCCGGGCGAGGTGAGCGTCTGCTCGAGCCGCTCGCGTCCCCAGGCCGGCCCGCGGCCGCACAACACCGCCACGGCCGCGATCGCCAGCAGCGCGCTCTTGATGGTGATTGATGACTGCATCGTCGCCTCCTTTGATGGGCACCGACCGCCGGTGCCGGGAGACGGTTGAGCAGGAGGCGTGCCGCGCAGCCGCGGCCGGCGCGAAGGCCGTCGGCGCGCGCTGCCATGGCGTGGCCGTGGGGCAGTTCCCGCAGCGGGTGGGGGAGCTGCCCCACATCGGCGGCCGCGCCCGCTTGCCACCGGGGGCGCCCGGCGGAGCGGCGAGGGATGCGACAGTCGTCGCCGGTCAGTGGCGGCCGGCGCGCGGCAGCAGCATGGTGTCGGCGCGCAGGCCCTGGCGCATGGTCTCGAGCGCGATGACCTCGCCGGGGGCGATGTTGCCGAGGTTCACGTTGGTGCCGAAGTGCTTGATCATCCAGACCTGCTGCGCCTTCTGCGGCGCCTCGAACATGAGCCGGCTGGTGTCGATCTGGCTCTCGATCTCGTCGATCAGGCCGGTGCGGATCTCGCCGCTGCCGCGGTACAGGCCGACGGTGCCCGACTCGCGCCCCTCGGTGATCACCTTCCAGGCGCCCGCGTCGAGCTCCTCCTTGATCTGTTTCACCCAGCGCGACGGCGCGACCACCACCTCCTCGTCCTTGCTGCCGACTTCGGAGAGCACCTTGAAGTCGCGCGCCAGGCGCTCGATGTGGCGCAGCTTCTCGACCGCCGGCAGGGCGATCACCCCGTCGGAGATCTCGAGCAGCCTGATGCCGCGATCCTTGAGGTAGGCGACGTAGTCGTCGAGGCGGCCGCGTTGCAGCGCCAGCTCGAAGAGGCTGCCGCCGCAGTAGATGTCGACGCCGCGGCCGAGGCAGGCGTCGATCTTCGCCTCGAGGTTCTCGACCACCACCGAGGTGCCCCAGCCGAACTTGATGATGTCGACGTAGCCGGCCGCGACCTCGAGCAGGCCGTGGATGTCCGCCACGGACATGCCCTTGTCGAGCACGTGGGTGATCCCGACCTCGCGCGGGCGGCGGGTGCGCAGCGGGTCGGCGAAGATCTCGTGCAGCGGGTGCGGGCCGTTGTCGGAGCGGGACACACTCACGTGCCTAGCCCGGCGAACCGGGAAAACCAACTCAAATCGGCGCCGATGAGAGACTTGCCACGTGGGCGTCGCACGGCAGCCGTGGCCGGCTACCACTCACGGCCGAGGCGTCTGCCCACCGCGGTCCGCAGCAGGGTGGGGAACTGCGACCGCCGCTCCTCGGCATCGACGGCGGCGGCGAGGGCGGCGGCGGCGGCGCCCAGATCGGCGGCCATGGCGCGCACCGTGTCGGGGGCGCAACTGCCGATGCCCAGACGGCTGGCGACCACCTGCTCGGGCTGCACCGCGCGCCACAGCTCGTCGGCGTCGACCGCCAGGGGGCGGCCGACCGCGGCCCGGAACGCCGCCGCCAGGGCGGCGGCGAACGGCGTCGCCGCGGCGCCCACCTGGGCGCTGATGGTGGCGCCGACGATCTCGTGCGCGGTGCGGGAATCGACGCGCTCGCGCAGCAGCAGCAGGTCGGCAAGCTCGCTGCCGTAGGTGTGGCCGTGCCGCGCCTGCTCGCGCAGGCGGCCGAGGTCGAGGGTCATCCGCTGCAGCACCTCGGCGAGGAGGCGCACGAGGCCGTCCACCACCTCGAGGGCGCGCGGCAGCGCCTCGTACGACGTGTTGCGGTTGTCGATCTGGCCCGACGGCGTCTGGTTGGTGGCGATGACGCTCATCAGCGCCCCGTCGAGCTCGCGCGCCTGGCCGCGGATGAACGACAGCGCGTAGGGGTTCTTCTTGTTGGGCATGATGACGCTGGCCCGGCAGTGCTCGTCGGCGAGCGTCGCGTAGCCGAACTCCTCGGTCGTCCAGAGCTGCAGCTCCTCGGCGAGGCGGGAGGCGCCGGTGGCGAGCGAGACCAGCACGCCCATGAGATTGATGGCGACGTCGGGGCGCCACATGGCGTCGCGGCCGTGCACGTTCACCCGCGCGAAGCCGAGCAGGGCGCGCATGCGCTCGCGGTCGAGCGGCAGGCGGGCGCCGTTGGTGCTGGCGGCGCCGGCCGGCGACTCGTCGAGCAGGTCGGCCTCGCGCGCCAGCCGCTCGGCGTCGCGGCGCAGCGGCTCGGCGAAGCCGAGCAGGAAGTGGCCGAGGGTCGTCGGCTGCGCGTGCTGCAGGTAGGTGAAGTCGGGCATCACGTCGCCGGCGTGGCGCGCGCCGAGGTCGGCGAGCACGCGCAGCAGCGCGGCGGTGTCGCGGCGCGCCGCCGCCAGGGCGACGCGTTGGTGGATCAGCCAGCCGAGGGTGAGGGCCTCGCGGCGGGCGCGGCCGGCGTGCAGCCAGCCGGCGGCGGCGGGCACGCGCCGCTGCAGCTCGGCATCGCGGTTGTTGTAGAGGTCGCCCCACTTGGCCTCGAGGCGCAGCGCCGCCAGCCCCTGGTCGTGCAGCTCCACCAGCGCGGCGAGGAGCGCCCGCGCCGGCGCCTCGGGGATCACGCCGGCCTCGGCGAGCATCAACACGTGCGCCAGGTCGGCATAGCTGATGCCCTCGTAGAGCGCGTCGGCGTACGCGAGCTCGCGGCGGAAGGCGGTCTCGACCAGGACGGCCGACGGCCCGCGCCGCAGGCGTCCCCCGGCATCGAGATACCTGGCCCCTCCCGCATCCTCGTCTTTGCCCATGCTCGCGCCCAGGCGCGGAGTCCCGCCCCTGCCCGTGCCGCCGCCCTTCCTTCGCGTCATCCCAGGTACTCCCGTGCCGAGCGCCCGGCCAGTCGGCCGTGCACCAGCGAGTCGGTGATGCCGTTGCCCATCAGACGATTGCGGCCGTGCAGCCCGCCGACCATCTCGCCGGCGAGGAACAACCCCGGCCAGGCGGTGGCGCAGCGCGCGTTCACCCGGAAGCCGCCCAGGTAATAGTGCAGAAAGGGAAACACCAGCACGTCGGCGCCGATCCGGTGGTGGCGTTCGAGGTACTGCGCCAGCTTCGGGAAGTGGCGGCGCAGTTGGTCGGGATCGACGTCGCTCAGGGTCAGCCACAGGCCGGGCGAGCCGTCGTCGAGCCGCTCCGCCCGCCCCGCCTCGGCGGCGGCGAACATGCGCTGGGTGAGCGCGTAGCGGTCCTCGCCGACGGCCCCGACCTCGGCGCCGTGGCGGTCGAGCAGGCGGACGCGGAAGTTGACGATGCTCTCCGGCACGCAGCGGCCGACCGCCTCGTGGCCGCTGGCGGCCAGCCCGTACGGTTGGAACTGGAAGAAGTCGGCATGCTCGAGCGGCAGGCCGGCGGCGGCGAGGCGGTCGAACAGCACGTGGTTCTCATTCGCCGGATTGGTGGTCGGCAGGGCGCGGCGGCGCGCCTCGCGGTAGGTGACGCCGCCGGTGCAGCAGACCACGGCGCGGGCGCGCCAGCGCTCGACGGCGCCGGCGGCGCGCTCGACCTCGAGGACCAACCCGCGGTCGGCCGGCCGCAGGTCGACGACGCGGGCGTGGTCGAGCAGGTGCACCGGCGCCGCCCGCACGCGCGCCAGCAGGAGCTTCATGATCGCCGGCCCGATCTGGTCGCGCGACGAGACGATGCGTGGCTCGCTCAGGCCGCCGGCCATGCGGCGCACGATCTCCCCCTGCCCGTCGCGGTCGAGCTCGAGGCCCCACTCCACCAGGCAGGCGATGGTCTCCTCGACGTGGGCCACGAACGCCGCCAGGCGGTCGCGGTCGAGCGGCACGCGCGCCGCGCGCCGCATGTCGTCGGCGAAGCGGGCCAGCGCATCGGCCCCGGGCGGCGGCAACTGCAGCCCGCCCTGCGCCATGCCGGAGTTCGAGCGGCCGAGCGGCCCGTCGGTGAACAGCACGCTGTCGGGGCCGGCGGCGATCGCCGCCATCAACCCGGCGGCGCCACTGCCGATGACGGCGACCCCGCACTCCATCAGCGCCCGTCCTCGGTGCTCCCCAGTGGCCCCCGCTGGTCGCTCTCGCGGACGGCCTTTCTCGCCCGCGCCCCGGCCTGCGATTGCGTCCAGGTGCCGCCGGCGGGCGTGTCGCCAGGGGTGAGCGCGTAGCGCAGCCGGCGGACGATGGCGCCGGCGTGGAAGGCGGCGCTCAGCAGCGGATCGCGGCGGTAGGGGATCGCCGAGACGCGCGCCTTGGTGCGCGCCAGCTCCGCCAGCCGGGCGCGCTCGCCGGCGTGGTTGTTGAGCGCGACGTGCAGCTCGTGGACGAAGAAGCGGTCGTTGCGCTGCGGCCGCGCCACCGCCTGGGCGAGGCGCGGATCGCCGGTGAGATCGTAGTATTGGATGAGCGGCAGGTTGACGTCGGAGAACGCCGCCAACTTGATCCACAGCCAGGAGCGGCCGTTGACCTCGAGCAGCTTGTACTCGCCGTCGCGGTGGTCGCGCTTGCACTCCACCTGGCTGATGCCGACGAAGCCCATGGCGTTGAGCAGATCCTCGGCGTGGCGCACCACGGCGTCGGGCAGGGGCACGCTCTCGGCGAGGCTGGCGACGCCGTGGTGGTACGGATACTGGGTGAGCTTGCGGCCGGTGTAGCAGCGCAGCACGCGGCCGTTCAGGCCGCTGTAGGTGCCGACGGTGTACAGCTCGTCCGGCTCGCCGGGGATGTTCTCCGCCACCTGGAACTCGCGCCCGGGATACTCGGCGGCGATGCGCTCGAGGCAGCCCGCCAACGCGGCGGCGTCGTCGAGGATCTGCAGGCGGAACACCCAGTCGCCGGCGGTGGCGCCGCGCGCCGACGGCTTGACGATGAGCGGGAAGCGGAAGCCGTGCACGTCGGGCTGCTCGCCGCCGCGGAACAGGACGTGGCGCGGCGTCGGCATGCCGACCCGATCGGCGATCTCGTACTGCCAGTTCTTGCCGTCGATCTTGAGGCCGATCTCCGGTGAGGCGGGGATCCAGTAGCGCGCGGCGAGCCGCTCGCGGCCGATGATGATCGCCTCGAGATCGATGTCGGTGGCCGGGAAGAGCACGCCCCTGCCGTCGAAGCGGCGGGCCAGGCGCTCGAGGCCGTCCAGCACCGTCTCGCCGCGGCCCGGGCTGTAGGTCTCGCAGTAGCGCAGGAAGCGCGACAGGCGGCTGATCATCGGCGGCCAGTTGCGCACCACCGCGATCGTCGGCACCTCGGCCAGGCTGAGCGCGTGGATGATGCCGATCCCGGCCGCGCCCGGATCGAGCACGACGGCGGGATTGCGCAGGCGCTCGCTCATGATCGGAGGAGGTGTATCGCCAGACGGCGTTGATTCGCAACGGCGGATTCGGGCGGAGCGGCGCCTTGCGGCCGCCGGCTCGACGGCTACCCGTCCGAGGTGCCGAGCGACCGACCCCGATCGGGAACCCCGCCCGTCCTCGAGCTCGGGTTCCGCCCCTTCTTCCTCCTCGCCGGGGCGGCCGCGCTGGCGCTGATCGCCGCCTGGCTGGCGGCGCTGCGCGGCGCGCTGACCCTGCCGGTCTACTACGACGCCATCACCTGGCACGGGCACGAGATGGTCTTCGGCTACACCGCGGCGGTGGTCGCCGGCTTCCTCCTCACCGCGGTGCGCAACTGGACCGGCGTGGCGACGCCGCGCGGCGCGGCGCTGGCGGGGCTCGCCGCGCTGTGGCTGGCCGGGCGCGTCGCGCCGCTGCTGCCGGGCCTGCTGCCCGGCTGGCTGATCGCCGGCATCGACCTCGCCTTCCTGCCGGCGCTGGCGGCGGCGCTGGCCGGCCCGCTGCTCGCGCAGCCGCGGGCGAGCCAGCTCGTCTTCCTGCCCCTGCTGCTGGCGCTGGCGGCCGCCAACGCGCTGGTGCACCTGCAGATGCTGGGCAGGACCGGCGCGACGGCGCGGCCGGCGCTGTACGCGGCGGTGGACGTCGTGGTCCTGATCATCGCCGTCGTCGGCGGCCGCGTGCTGCCGTTCTTCACCGAGCGCGCCGTCGCCGCGGCGCCGCGCCGGCATCCGCCATTGGAGGCCGTGGTGTGGGCGAGCACCGCCGGGGTCCTGGTCATCGACGCCCTCGGCCTGCCCGCGACGGCAGCCGTGCCGGTGTGCGCCGTCGGCGCGCTGGCGCACGCGCTGCGCCTGGCGGGTTGGTACGACCGCCGCATCTGGCGGGTGCCGCTGCTCTGGGTGCTGCACCTCGGCTATGCCTGGGTGGCGATCGGCTTCGCGTTGAAGGCCGCCGTCGCGGCGGCGCTGGTGATCCCGATGGTCGGGTTGCACGCCCTCACAGTCGGCGCGATCGGCGTCCTCACCCTCGGCATGATGGCGCGGGTGGCGCTCGGCCACACCGGCCGCGCCCTGCAGGCCACCCCGGCCATGGCCGTCGCCTTCGCGCTGATCAATGCCGCCGCCGCGGTGCGGGCGCTGGCCGCCGCCGCGCTGCCCACCTTCTACGCGCAGACCGTGCTCGTCGCCGGCGGCCTGTGGCTGGCCGCGTTCGCGATCTTCGGCGCCAGCTACGCCGGCATCCTGGTCCGGCCGCGGCTCGACGGCCGCGGTCCCTGAGCAGCGGGCCGCGGGTGCGGACCACGGGCGGCGGGCAGCCGACACGCGGCGCGCGCGCTCACCCCCGCGCCAGGGCGCGCTGGGCGATGCCGGTGAAGTAGGCGACGTCCTCGCGGGTCGGCACGAGGACGTCGACCCAGCGCAGGCCGGATTCGCGCAGGAAGAAGTAGATGAGGATGACGCAGGCGCCGCTGTAGGCGACGGCGGTGGCGAACGCGGCGCCGACGATGCCGTAGATCGGGATCAGGACCACGTTGAGGAGCACGTTGGTCGCCAGCGCCAGCAGGCCGGCGACGGTGTTGACCCGCTGCTGCTGCCGGGCGGTGAAGTCGCGGGTGATGATGACGAAGATCGACATCGCCGCCACGCCCACCGCCGCCCAGGGCAGCGGCGCGCCCGCCTCGGCGTATGCCGTGCCGTACCAGAGCGTGATCACCCACGGGCCGCCGACCGCCAGCGCCACGGCCGCCGGCACGGTGACCATCAACGTGCGCCGGCAGCTCTGCGCGGTGAGCCGGTGCATCTGTTCCTCGGCGAGCGCCGCCAGCTTCGGATACAGCACCAGACCGATCGCCTGCGGCACCTCGAGGACCAACTCGGTGAAGTGCAGCGCCAGGGCGTAGAAGGCGGTGTGCGCCGGACCGAGGAACGCCTGCACCATGTAGATGTCGATGCGCAGCAGCAGGTGCGCCGTGACCACCTGCACGTAGGAGCGGACGCCGAACGACAGCATCTTGCGCAGCAGACGGGTGTCGAAGCGCAGCGAGAAGTGGATGGTCTCGCGCATGTTCAGCATCAGCCAGGCGATGTTGACCAGGCCGATGAAGGTGTAGGTGGCGATCGCCGCCGGCAGGCCGAGGTCGAAGCCCATGATCAGGACGGCGACCAGGACGAGGCGCAGGCCCTCGCTCTGCAGGAGGCGGCGGTTGTAGAGGCCGAACTGCCCGGTCGCCTGCAGGATGCTGTAGAGGTAGTTGTCGAGCAGCAGCAGCGGCACCCGCACCAGGCCCAACAGCAGGGCCCAGTCGGGCACGTCGCGCAGCACCTTGTGCAACAGATTGTCGCGCGTCGCCCAGATCACCGCCGACGAGGCGAGCCCGAGCAGCAGCGCGAGGATGACCGAGTTGGAGGCGACCTGGTCGACGGTCGCCTCCTTGCGATTGATGAAGAAGACGGTCGCCTGCGAGACGCCGAGCTTGACCAGCGTCAGCACCGTCGAGGGCAGCAGCAGGACGAGCGCGAGGATGCCGCGGTCGTGCGGCCCGAGCCAGCGCGCCAGCACCACGCCGCTCACCAGGCCCATCGCCGACCAGACGACGCGGGTGCCGAGGATGCCGAGGGTGTCGCGGAGCGCCTGTCCGATCTTCACGCCGCGCCCCGAGCGGCGCCGGCGGCGCCGCGGAACAACGCCGCCAGCTCTTCGATGTTCACCTCGCGGTCGAACATGCGCGCCACCGTCGCCGCGCCCTCGGCGGCCAGCCGCTGGCGCTGCGCCGGGTCATCGAGCAGCTCGGCCAGCACCCGCGCCAGCGCCGCCGGGTCGTTGGGCGGCACCAGCCGGCCGCTGATGCCGTCGCGGATCAGCTCGCCGATGCCGGACACCGCCGTCGCCACCACCGGCAGCCGCATCGCCATCGCCTCGGCGAGCACGTTGGGGATGACGTCGCGCTTGCCCGAGCGCTCGATGATGACGCTGGCGAGCACGAACAGGTCGGCGGCGGCGTAGATCTCCGCCAGCCGCGCCTGCGGCAGCGGACCGGTGAATTCCACCCGCTCGGCGATGCCGAGCTCGGCGGCCAGTTGGCCGAGCTTCTGCCGCTGCGGCCCCTCGCCGATCAGCACCACCCGCACCGGCCGGCCGAGCAGCGCCGCGGCGCGCAGCAGGACGTGGTGCCCCTTGTAGGGCTCCAGGCGCCCGCAGGTGACGAGACACGGGAGCGCGCCCGGCGCCGCCGGGCGCGGCAGCGGCCGGAAGCGCTGCAGACTGACGCCGTGGTAGTTGACCACCACCCGCTCGCCCGGCGCCGTGCCGGCGAGCAGGTTGAGGAACTCGGCGTTGACGCGCGCGCAGGTGACGGCGAACGCCGCTTCGCGCACCTTCACCCCGAGCAGGCGCGGCACCAGGTAGATGTCGTAGGCATGGGCGGTGAAGCTGAACGGGATGTCGTAGAGCCAGTGCGCCACCAGGGCCACCGTCGTCGCATAGCTCGCCCAGTGGGCGTGCAGGCGGCGGATGCCGCGCCGCTCGAGGTCGGCGCCGAGCCAGGCGGCGAGCGGGATCAGCCACAGCGACTTCAGCAGGTAGAGCAGCGGGCTGCGGTTGAACCAGCCGGCGAGCGTCTCGCGCAGGGTGCGCTGCCTGTCCGGCGCGTCGGCGCTCACCTGCTGCGCCTGCCAGGCGCGCCCGGCGGCGCGGTCCTGCCACCAGCCGCGGACGACGCCAGCGATGGCGCCGAGGTAGCGGGCCGGATGGCGCGCCAGCAGCGCCAGGTTGGCCCCCAGCACCGCCGCCGACAGGGTCGACGGCAGGTACGTCACCTCCGCCTGCAGCGCCGCCCCCTCCGGCTGCTGCGTCTTCGTCAGCGGCCGCTTGATGGAGTACAGCGCGATCTCGATGCCGCGTTGGCGCAGCGCCAGCACCTCCCACAGCACGAAGGTCTGGTGCAGGTTGGGGAAGGCCGGGAAGAGAAAGGCGATCGGCGCAGCCATGACGTTTCACCGCAGAGGCGCAGAGACGCGGAGGCGTCCACCCTCAACGGGAGGTCTCCGCGCCGCCGCGTCCGGGCGGTGCAATCTCTCGCAGTTGCCGCGTCAGCTCGGGGACGATCTCGGCCCAGTCGCCGACGATGCCGTAGTCGCACGAGCGGAAGATCGGCGCCTTGGGGCTGCGGTTGATGGCGACGATGATGCCGCTGCGGCGCACGCCGACAGTGTGCTCGAAGGCGCCGCGCAGTGCCACCGCAATGTAGAGGTCGGGCGCGATGGCGCGGCCGGTGATGCCGACCTGATACTGCTTCGGCAGCCAGCCGGCATCACTGACGTCGCGGGTGGTGCACAGCGCGCCGCTGAGCAGGGCCGCGAGCGCCTCCGCCTGCGGCAGGTGCTGCGGGCCGCCGATCCCCATGCCCACGCCGACGACGACCCGCGCCTCCTCGAGCTCGGCGGCGGCTTCGGCGTCGCTGCGGCGTTCGAGCAGGCGGACGCGGTCGGCAATCGGTCGGTCGGCGAGCGCGACCACCTGGGCCGTCTGGCCGGCGAGCGCGACGCCGGGCGCCAGCATGCCGGGCCGCACCGTCGCCATCTCCGGCTGCGCGCGCGAGGCGATCAGCGCCACGATGCTGCCGCCGAACGCCGGCTTGTGCTGGAGGACGCGGCCGGCGGCGTCGACGCTGAGATCGACGCACTCCCCGGTCAGGCCGAGGCCGAGACGCGCGGCGACCCGCGGCGCGAGGTCGCGGCCGACGACGGTCGCGGGCAGCAGGACCAGCCCGGGGCGCTCGCGCTCGATCACCGCCGCGAGCAGCGCGGCGTGGGCCTCGGTGCCGGCGAGGAAGCCGTCGTCGGCGGCCACCAGGACGCGGCCGGCGCCGAAGGCGGCCAACTGCGCCGCGTGCGCCGCGGCGCCGGCGCCGGCGACCAGCGCGCTCACCGTGCCGCGGAGCTGCGGCGCCAGTTGCGTCGCCTTGTGCAGCAGCTCGCCGACCACCGGCCGCAGGTGTCCGTCCAGCGTCTCGGCGACCACCAGCACGTCGCGCGCGCCGCCGCGCGCCACCGCGGCGGGGGCGGGCAGCGGCGGCGGCGCCGGGCGGGCCACCGTCCACTCGCCGAACAGGCCGTGGGCGCGCAGCCGCGCGACCAGCGCCGCCACCTGCGCCGCCGGCGTCGCGCCGGCGATCATCTCGCGCCGCCGGTGCTCCTCGACCGGCGCGAGGTCGAGCACCCAGGTCGGCGAGCCGGCGGCGCCGACCAGCGCGAGATCGAGCCCCAGATCGGCGGCGCGGCGCAGCGCGATCGGCTTCGCCGCCGCGGCGGCGCGCTCGCTGCTGCTGGTGAAGCGCTCCGGCGCCAGGTCCTCGGCGGCGGTGACCAGCGCCGGCAGCGGCGCGCTGACGACGTCGATGCCCTCGTCGGTCTCGCGCTCGGCGCGCAGGGTGCGCGCGGCGGGATCGACGGCGAGGGCGCGCGCCATCGTCACCTGCGGCAGGTCGAGCAGCTCGGCGATCTCCGGCCCGACCTGCCCGGTCTCGGCGTCGACGCTGTTGCGGCCGCAGAGGATGAGGTCGTACGGCTCGCGCTCCAGCAGCGCCGCCAGGGCCCGCGCCGTGGCCAGCGTGTCGGCGCCGGCGAACGCCGGGTCGCAGAGGTGCTCGGCGCGGTCGGCGCCGAGGGCCAGACACTCGAGCAGCGCCTCGCGCGCCTGCGGCGGCCCCATGGTGATCGCCACCACCGTGCCGCCGTGCTCGTCGCGCAACGCGACGGCGCGCAGCAGCGCCCGCACGTCGAAGGCGCTGATCTCGCTCCGCACCCCCTCGCGCCGGATCGTGCGGGTCGCGGGATCGAACTGCAGGGCGGAGACGGCGGGAACCTGCTTGATGCAGACGGCGATGAGCATCGGCGGTCGGGACTGGACGGACGGGCGAGACCCACCGCGGATCACGCGGATCGCGCGACCCCATCCGCCCCTCGGGCATCGGTGAGGCGTCCCGGATCCGTCACATCCGTGTCATCCGCGGTGGATCCCCGCTCGCGCGATCCCGCGCGATCACATGTGCCGGACCACCGCCTCGGCGAACTCCGAGCACTTCACCAGCGTCGCGCCGTCCATGAGGCGGTGGAAGTCGTAGGTGACGGTCTTGGCGCCGATGGCGCCGTCCATGCCCGCGATGATGCGGTCGGCGACCTCGTTCCAGCCGAGGTAGCGGAACATCATCTCGCCGGACAGGATCACCGAGCCGGGATTGACCTTGTCGAGGTTGGCGTACTTCGGCGCCGTGCCGTGCGTGGCCTCGAAGATGGCGTGCCCGCTCAGGTAGTTGATGTTGCCGCCCGGGGCGATGCCGATGCCGCCGACCTGCGCCGCCAGCGCGTCCGACAGGTAGTCGCCGTTCAGGTTCATGGTGGCGATGACGTCGAAGTCCTTCGGTCGGGTCAGCACCTGCTGCAGGGTGATGTCGGCGATGGCGTCGCGGATCAGCAGCTTCTGCTTCCACTGGCCGCCGCCGTGGGTGTCCCACAGGCGCAGCGCCGCCTCGATCTCGGCCCGCACGGTCTGCTGCTGCGCCGGCGTCATCAGGTCGTAGCCGGGGTCGATGGCGCGGGCGTTGTCCTCGACCGAGATGTCGGGCCTCTCCTCGCGGTTGCCGAGGATCCAGCTCTCGCGCTCGGTGACCACCTGGTCGCGGAAGTCGCGCGTCGCCACGGCGTAGCCCCAGTCGCGGAAGGCGCCCTCGGTGAATTTCATGATGTTGCCCTTGTGCACCAGGGTGAGGCTCTTGCGCCGCTGCCGCAGGGCGTAGTCGATGGCGGCGCGCACCAGGCGCTCGGTGCCCTCGCGCGACACCGGCTTGATGCCGATGCCGCTGGTCGCCGGGAAGCGGATCTTCTTCACCTTCATCTCCTTCTCGAGGAAGGCGATGACCTGCTTCGCTTCCGCCGACTCGGCGGCCCACTCGATGCCGGCGTAGATGTCCTCGGTGTTCTCGCGGAAGATCACCATGTCGACCAGTTCCGGCCGCCGCACCGGGCTGGGGACGCCGGTGAAGTAGCGGACCGGGCGCAGGCAGACGTACAGGTCCAGCAACTGCCGCAGGGCGACGTTCAGCGAGCGGATGCCGCCGCCGATCGGCGTCGTCAGCGGCCCCTTGATCCCGACCAGGTAGGTCTTGAAGGCATCGACGGTCTCGTCCGGCAGCCAGTTGTTGGTGGTGTTGAAGGCCTTCTCGCCCGCCAACACCTCGAGCCAGGCGATCCGGCGCTTGCCGCCGTAGGCCTTCTCCACCGCGGCGTCGAACACGCGCTGCGAAGCGCGCCAGATGTCGGGCCCGGTCCCGTCGCCCTCGATGAACGGAAGGATCGGATTGTCGGGCACCTGCAGCGTGCCGCCCGCCATGCGAATGGGCTGCCCCTGGATCGCGCTTGCCATGCGAGTTCGTCTCCCTGGATGGTGGCCGGAGGCCGGATCACTGGCGCGTCCGAACGGACGCGACAGCCGCTCTCCGTAGCGCAATTGGCTGGCGCGGGGAAGCCGAGCCGCGTGCCGCCAACGCCGGCGCCCATCGCGCCGCCCTCGCCCCGCGCATGTCCGGTTGCGTGTTCGGTTGAATGACCCGATCGCCACGGCTACCGTATCGCATTGTGAAGCGACCGCGTTCGATCCTGCTCCCCCTCCTGCTCGCCTGCGCCGCCTGCGGCCCGCCCTCCGGATCGTCCGGCGGCAGCGCCGCCGCGACGGCGGTGGTGAACAGCAACGAGGTCGCGGTCAGCGGCCACATCGCGGCGCCCGGCACCAAGGGGCCGCTGCTGGTGTTCGCGCTCGCCGGCGACGGCGGCGATCCGGCCGAGCGCGAGACGCTGTCGGTGGCCACCGTGGACGGCGACGGCAACTTCGCCTTCACCATGCCGCCGGTCGATGTCGCGACCTTCGCCTTCCTCGCCGACGGCTCGAACGACGGGGTCATCGACGGCGGCGATCCGATCGCGGTGCTGAGCGGCCCGTCCTTCAGCGACCTCGGCGGCGGCGAAACGGTGGTGCTCACCGACGTCGCCCTCGATTTCACCGCGCACAAGGCGACCGCCGCCAACATCGACGTCCGGCGCTCGGGCGGCGGCGAGACGCGCACTCCCACCGCCGTGCCGGCGTCGTAGCGGGGTCCTCGCGGCCGCCGGCGGCACCGCGGGCGTCAGCCGGCGGCGCGGCCGACGAGGCCGCAGGCGAGGACGAGCGGCGCGCCCGACCCGACCGCCAGGCTGTAGAGGTCGGCGCTGCCACCGTCGGCGATGCTGGCGACGCTGACGCAGCCATCCGACACCCGCGCCTCGCCGTCGTCGGTGCGATAGGCGTAGCCGACCGGGAAGGCGAAGGCGCAGAGCAGCGCGTCGCCCGCCTGCAGGTCGCCGGCGCGGCGCTCGCTGCCGGCGGGCCCGAGCAGCACCTGGTCGGCGCCGAGGCGCAGGGCGCGGCCGTTCTCGAGCGCGATGCGCAGCACCGGCTGCGCGGCGGCGACCAGCCGCACGTCGCGCGACATGGCGAAGCGGTTGCGGCCGTCGATGCGCACCATCACCGGCGTCGGCGACGCCCCGACCGTCTTGACGGTGAGCGGTCCCTCCGGTGTCTCCAGCTTCGTATCCGCCGCCAGCGCGCAGGACATCCGACCTCCAGAATGGTCACGTGGGTGGAAGCACGACTCAGTGGGACGAGGAGCTGCTGCCGCCGCCGCTGCGCTCGATGACCAGGCGCTTGGCGAGGCCGTTGACGGCGGAGGGGACGTTCTTGCTCTTGGCGAGGCCGCGCAGGTCGCGTGGCAGCAGACTCGGCACGAGGCGGACGGCGAGCGCCAGCGGCGTCTTGGGATTGGTCGCCAGCGCCAGCTTGATCTGGTAGTTGCCGAGCCACTCCTTGCGGCGGCAGATCTGGTCGAGCAGCTCGCGATCGATGCTGCGGTTCTTCGCCAGGGCGACCACCTCCTCCTCGGTGATGCGCGGGTTCTGCAGCACGAAGCGCTGCACGACGCGGCTGGAATCGCGGATCAGGATCATGCGCGCGTCGCGGTTGCCCTTGAGCGCCAGCTTGAGCCGCTCGCCGACCGTCATCTGCTGGATCTCCGCCGCCAGGTTGCGGCTGATCTTCTTCTCCGGCGGCAGCTCCTCGACCAGGTCCTGCGGCACGACGATGGTGTCGCGGTCCTGCTGGATGTCTTCGGCGAGGGCTTCGAGGTTGAGGTCGTTCATCAGTAGGCTGTCAGGCTGCCATGCGGTTACGCTGGTAGGGCTGGAAAGCGCAACCTGACTAGCAGACCTCCGACCGATAACAGCCTAGCAGTCGGTTGAAAAACAGGCGGCGTAGCGAGGGCGAGGGATTGTGCGCCAGATCGAGGCGCCGAACCGGAGGCAAACCGGTCGGTTTTGTCGAGGATTCGGCAACGAAGAACTGGCGCACGAGACCCGCCCGCAGTAGCCGACCTGTTTTTCAACGGGCTGCTAACAGCGTAACACCCAACAGCCTTCTCCTCAGTGCTGCTGCGCCGCCCGGCGCTCCTCCGCCTCCTTCACCACCTTGTCGACCAGGTGCGCGGGCAGCTCCTCGTAGTGGTCGAACTCCATGGTGAAGGCGCCGCGGCCGCTGGTCATCGAGCGCAGGTCGGGGGAGTAGCGCAGCACCTCGGCCATCGGCACCAGGGCGCGGATGACCTGCGAGCCGACCTTGGGGTCGACGCCGAGCACCTTGCCGCGGCGGCTGTTGAGGTCGCCGATGACGTCACCCATGCAGTCGTCGGGCACGGCGATCTCCATCGCCATGATCGGCTCGAGCAGGATCGGCTTGGCCTGCTGCACCGCCGTCTTGAAGCCCATCGAGGCGGCGATCTTGAACGCCATTTCCGAGGAGTCGACGGTGTGGAACGAGCCGTCGTAGACCTTCACCCGCACGTCCACCATCTCGTAGTGGGCGAGAACGCCCTCGTGCATGGCCTCGCGCACGCCCTTCTCCACCGCCGGGATGAACTGGCGCGGGATGACGCCGCCGACGATGCCGTCGACGAACTCGAAGCCGGCGCCGCGCGGCAGGGGCGAGACCTCGAGCCAGCAGTCGCCGAACTGGCCACGGCCGCCGGTCTGCTTCTTCAGCCGGCCCTGCGCCTTGGCGTGCCCCTTGATGGTCTCCTTGTACGGGACCTTCGGCGCCTTGAGCTCGACGTCGACGCCGAACTTGCGCTTCAGCTTCTCGACCGCCACCTCGATGTGCAACTGGCCGACGCCGGAGAGGATGATCTCCTTGGTCTGCGCGTCGCGCTGCATCTGCAGCGTCGGGTCCTCCTCCATCAGCTTGTGCAGGCCCTGCACCGCCTTGTCCTCGTCGCCCTTGGCCTTCGGCTCGATGGCGAACGAGATGGCGGCGGAGAACGGGACCAGGCCGGGGTAGCGGATCGGCGCTTTCTCGTCGGCCAGCGTGTGGCCGGCCTCGGTGTCCTTGAGCTTGGCGACGGCGCCGATCTCGCCGGTGGTCAGCTTGTCCACCTGGCTCTGCTTCCTGCCCTCCAGGCGCAGGAGATGGCCGAGGCGCTCCTTGCCGTCCTTCTGCACGTTGAGCACCGTCGAGTCGCTCGCCACCTCCCCGCTCACCACCTGGAACACCGACAGCTTGCCGGAGAAGGGATCGACGATGTTCTTGAGCACCACCGCCGAGAACGGCGCCGACGGCACGCACTCGCGCTCGATCGGCTCGCCGTTCCTGGGATCCTCGCCGCCGGCGACGCCGAACGGCGCCGGCGTGTGCGCGACCACGAAGTCGAGCAGCGGCGCGATGCCGAGGCCCCTGGCGCCGGCGCCGCACAGCACCGGCACGAAGCGCCGCTCGCGCACCGCGGTGCCGAGCGCGCCGATGAGCTGCTCGTCGGTGAGCGCGCCGCGCTCCAGGTACTGCTCGACCAGCGCGTCGTCGGTCTCGGCCACCGCCTCCATCAGCCGCTCGCGCGCCGCCCTGGCGGCGTCGGCGAGCTCGGTCGGGATCGCCTCCTCCTTCACCTGGCCGTTGGGCTGGTAGATCAGCGCCTTCATGCTCAGCAGGTCGACCGCCCCCCTGAAGCTGTCGGCGCTGCCGAGCGGAAGCTGGATGGGCACCGGCTTCGCCTGCAGCAGGTCGGTGAGGTCCGTGAGCGCGCCGTCGAAGTCGGCGTTCTCGCGGTCCATCTTGGTGACGAAGGCGAGCACCGGCAGGCCGAGCTGCTCGGCGCGGCTCCACACCCGCTCGCCCTCCACCTTGACGCCGCCGGCGTGCGGCTCGAGGACGAACACCGCCACGGTGCAGGCGCGCATGCAGTTGAGGCCGTCGGTGAGGAAGTTGATGTAGCCCGGCGTGTCGACCACCGTCAGCTCGTGCTTCTTCCATGGCGCGTGGTGGAAGGCGGTGGTCAGGCTCAACTTGCGGCGCGTCTCCTCGGGCTCGAAGTCGAACGCCGACGTGCCGTCGTCGACGCTGCCGAGCCGGGTCGTCGCGCCGGCGGCAAAGAGGATCGCATCGGCCAGGGACGTCTTGCCGCCGCCGCCCTGCCCGACGATGCCGACATTCCGGATCTGACTCACCTCGTGTGCCATTCGTCCTCCGGGCAGGCTGTTGGGCTGCTAGGCCGTTTGGCTGTCAGGGGCCGGACCTCGGACCCCCTAACAGCCAACGGCCCAGCAGCCTAACAACCTATTCTTGATTCCGCTCGTAAATGATCCGCAGCCCTTCCAGGGTCAAGAACTCGTCCACTTCCTCGATGGTGCTCGATTCGGGAGCGACGATCGCGGCCCAACTGCCGGTGGCGAGGACGCGCGCCTTCACCTTGTTCTCGCGCTGGATGCGCTCGACCAGGCCGTCGACCATGGCGACGTGGCCGAGCACCACTCCCGACTGCATCGCGTGCACGGTGTTGCGGCCGACCACCTGCTTCGGCGCCACCAGCTCCACCTCGTAGAGCTTGGCGGCGCGCGAGAACAGGGCGTGGCTGGAGATCCCCAGCCCGGGCGCGAGGACGCCGCCGGCGTACTCGCCGCGCTTGGTGATGTAATCGAGCACCGTCGGCGTGCCGAAGTCGACGACGATGGTGGTGTCGCGCGTGCGTTCGAAGGCGGCGATGGCGTTGACGATGCGGTCGGCGCCGACCTCCTGCGGCTTGTCGTAGAGGATCGGCATCGCGGTGCGGATGCCCGGCCCCACCACCAGCGGCTCGAGCCCGAGATGCTTGCGGCAGAGGGCGCTGATCGTGACGTTCATCGCCGGCACCACGCACGCCACCGCGACGCCGCCCAGGTCCGCCGCCTCCGGGCCGCTGAGCAGACTGCGGATCAGCACCCCGTACTCGTCCTCGGTCCGCCCCTCCTCCGTCTGGATGCGCCAGTGCTGCAGCAGCCTGGCGCCCTCGTACACGCCGAGCACGGTGTGGGTGTTGCCGACGTCGATCACCAACAGTTTCGCCATGCCAGACCCTCAGACACAGATGGACACCGACTGCCACCGTTCGACCCGCCAACCCCGGCGTTCAGCGGTGGCCACCGGTGTTCATCCGTGGTTTCGCTCATGCAGCAGCCGCAGTCCATCCAGCGTCAGAAACTCATCCACCTCCCCGATCGTCTCGCACTCGGGGGCGATGACGCTTGCCAGGCCGCCGGTGGCGAGCACACGCGCCGCGACGCCCTGCTCGCGCTGGATGCGGCGCACCAGGCCATCGACGGTGGCGGCGTGGCCGAGCAGGATGCCGGCCTGCAGCGCGTGCGCGGTGGTGCGGCCGACGGTGTGTGGCGGGCGCCGCAATTCCACCGCGGTGAGGCGCGCCGCGCCGGCGAACAGCGCCTGGCTGGCGATGCGGATGCCGGGGCAGATGATGCCGCCGGGATAGGCGCCGTCGGCGGTGACGTACTCGATCTTGGTGGCGGTGCCGAAGTCGACCACGATCGCCGCGCCGCGCGTCCGCTCCCAGGCCGCGACGGCGTTCACCAGACGGTCGCTGCCGAGCGTGTGCGGCGTCTCGTACTGGATCGCCAGCCCGGTGCGGATGCCCGGCGCCACCACCAGCAGCGCGAGCCCGAGGTACTTGCGGCACAGCTCGCGGAAGGTGCCGGTGAGCGCCGGCACGACGCACGACAGGGCGGCGCCGGTGATCGTCGTCTCGCGCAGCAACTCGCGCACCAGCACCGCGTGCTCGTCCTCGGTGCGCGCCGCGTTGGTCTCGATCCGCCAGTGCCGGGCCAGCCGCGCGCCCTCGTAGAGCCCGAGCACCGTGTGGGTGTTGCCGACGTCGATGGCGAGGACGCTCATCCGCAGGACCGAGAAACCATAGTTGGCCGGGCAGCGCCACCGGCGTCGCTCGACGCCGGGACCGCGAACCACATTTCCGGTTGCGAAGTCGCCACCGCCCGTGGCAACGGTCGCCTATGGGGGTCTCCCGCGCGGCCGCGCTGGCCGGCACCGTGCTGCTGCTGTGCGCCGCGACCGCGCGCGCGCACGTCGGCGCCGACGAGCTGCTGGCGGCGGCGCGCAGCGCCGCCGCCGCGCATCCGGGCGATGCCGTCGCGCACCTGCACCTGGCGCAGGCGCTGCGGATCGCCGGCGACTGGAACGGCGCCCTGGTGGCGCTCGGCGCCGCGCAGCGCGCCGGCGCCGACCTCGACGAGGTGGCGGCCATGCGCGCCGGCGTGTTGCTCGACGCCGCCCGCCCCGCCGACGCCCTCGCCGAGCTCGATCGCCTGCTCGCCCGCCGTCCGGAGGCGCCGGCCGCCCACTACGACCGCGGCCGCGCCTGCCTGGCGCTCGGCCGCACCGCCGACGCGGCGCGCGAGCTGGCGATCGCCGTCGCCACCCTGCCGGCGCCGCGGCCGGAGCAGGTGCTGCTGCTCGGCGACGCCCTGCTGGCGCAGGGCCGCGTCGCCGACGCCATCGCGGCGCTCGACGCCGGCATGGCCCGCCTCGGCCTCATCGCCGCCCTGCAGCTCCCGGCCGTCGACCTCGAGCTGCGGCGCGACCGCAGCGACGCGGCGCTGGCGCGCCTCGACGCGCTGCTGGCGCGCGCCGGCGGCAACCCGGCCTGGCTGGTGCGCCGGGCCGAGATCCTGACCCGCGCCGGCCGCCCGGACGAGGCGCGCGCCGCCTACCAGGACGCGGCCGCCCTGCTCGCCGCGCACGCCGGCAACCGCCGCATCCACGCCTTCGACGCGCTCGCCGACCAGATCGCCGCCGCGCTGGCGGCCACACCACCCGGGGGGACCGACATATGTGGACTCCAATCCGACGCAGCCTGGCTGCGCTGATCCTGCTCGCCGCGGCCTCCGCGGCACCGGCCGCGGTCGTCACCCGCGGCCCCTACCTGCAGATGCCGCGCCCCACCGGCATGGTGGTGCGCTGGCGCACCGACGTGCCGACGACCAGTCGGGTGTCGTATGGCGACGCGCCCACGTCGCTCTTCGAGACCGTCGACGACCCGACCCTCACCACCGAGCACGAAATCGCCCTCACCGGCCTCACCGCCGGCACGACGGCGTACTACGCGGTGGGCGAAATCGGCCTGCCCCTGGCCGGCGGCGACGCCGACCACTACCTGCGCACGCCGCCCCCGACCGGCAGCAGCCAGCCGTACCGGCTGTGGGCCATCGGCGACGCCGGCTTCACCGGTCCCGACCTCGACGCGGTGCGCGACGCCTTCATCGCCTACAACGGCGGTCCCGCCACCGACCTCTTCCTGCTGCTCGGCGACAACGCCTACCTCTTCGCCACCGACGCGCAGTACCAGGCGGCGGTCTTCGACGAGCACGCCGCCATGCTGCGCACCACCCCGGTCTGGTCGGTGTTCGGCAACCACGAGATCCTGTCGTCGAACCCGCTCACCCAGACCGGGCCCTACTTCGCCATGTTCACCTTCCCGACCGCGGCGCAGCTCGGCGGCGTCGCCTCGGGCAGCGAGGCCTACTTCTCCTTCGACTACGGCAACACGCATTTCATCGTCCTCGACTCGGAGGAGGCGCCGACCTCTCCCTCGACGCCGATGCTCACCTGGCTGACCGCCGACCTGCAGGCGGCGGTGCTGCAGAACCCGACGTGGATCATCGCCACCTGGCACCGGCCGCCGTACAGCAAGGGGCAGTTGCACGATTCCGACACCGAGCTGGGGGAGATCCGCATGCGCCAGTACGTGCTGCCGATCCTCGACACCTACGGCGTCGACGTCGTCTTCTCCGGCCACAGCCACAGCTACGAGCGCAGCTACCTGCTCGACGGCCACTACGGACTGTCGCCCACCTTCAACGCCAGCTTCAAAGTCGAGCCCGGCGACGGCGACCCGGCCGGCGACGGCGCCTACCGCAAGGTCGACACCGGCCCGGCGCCACACAGCGGAACGGTCTACGTCGTCAGCGGCAGCGGCAGCGAGGTGCGCACGACGACGCTCAATCATCCGGCGATGGTCCGCGGCCTGCTCGAGCTCGGCTCGGTGGTGCTCGACGTGGACGACACCACGCTGACCGCCCGCTTCCTCACCAGCACCGGCGCCATCCACGACACCTTCCGCATCGTCAAGGGACTGAGCTGCCCGCCGGCGCCGGCCACCGGCTGCGGCGCGGCGCCGAAGGGCAAGCTGCTGCTGGCCGCCAACGCCGACCCGAGCAAGGACAAGTGGCAGTGGAAGTGGAAGGGCGGCGCGCTCGATGCCGCCGCCGTCGGCGACCCGAGCGGCCAGACCGACCTCGCGGTGTGCGTCTACGACGCCGGCGGCGCCCTGGTCGGCGGCGCCATTCCGCACGGCACCGCCGGCTGGACCGCCAAGCCCACCAGCCTCGCATTCAAGGACGACACCCTGGCGCTGCACGGCCTCAACAAGATCACCCTCAAGTTCACGGCCGGCATGATCCTCGCCAAGGCCAAGGGCGCCAACGCCGCCGTGCCGACCCTGCCGGTCACGGCGCCATTGAAGGCGCAGCTCGTGAACCTCGACAGCGGCGCCTGCTGGGAGTCCGTCTTCGCGACGGCGAAGAAGAACACCGACAAGAAGGTGATCGCGGTCGCGCCCTGAGGCCCGCCGCCCGCCGTCGGCCCGGGCGCCGGCGGCGGGCGGCTCAGCGCGTCCGGTAGCCGCCGATCACCGTCACGTCGCCGGCGACGACGCGGTGCTCGCGGCCGTCGTCGCGGCGGATGCGCAGGGCGCCGTCGTCGTCGAGGCCGAGGACATCGCCCTCGACCGTGCCGCTCGGCTCGGCGACGTGGATGCGGCGACCGACCAGTGGCGCGAGCTGCCGCCAGGCCGCCGCGATGGGCGCGAATCCGTCGCGGCGCCACTCGTCGTAGCGGCGCTCGAGGGCGGTGAGCAGCCGTCCGGCGAAGCGGGCGCGATCGACCTCGACGCCGCCGGCCAGGTGGAGCGAGGTCGCCTTGTCGCGCAGCTCGTCGGGAAAGTCGCCGGCGCCGCTGTTGAGGTTGACGCCGATGCCGAGGATCACCGCCCGCTCGCCGCGGCTCTGCTCCATCTCGGCCAGGATGCCGGCGGCCTTGCGGTCGCCGAGCAGGACGTCGTTCGGCCACTTGATCGCCGCCTGCGGGCACCACTCGCGGATCGTCTCGCAGGTGGCGACGCCGGCGAGCAGGCTGATCTGCGCCAGGCGCTCCGGCGGCAGATCGCAGCGCAGGACGATCGAGACGTAGAGGTTCTTGCGCGCCGGCGACACCCACTCGCGGCCCAGCCGGCCGCGGCCGCGGCGCTGCGCATCGGCGATCACCACCACCCCGTCCGCCGCGCCCGCCGCCGCCATCTCGCGCGCCGTGCTGTTGGTCGAGTCGAGGACCTCGAAGCAGTGCAGCTCGCGGCCGAGCCACTCGGTGCCGAGATGGGGGAGGATCGACTCGCGGGACAGCGGATGCATTCGAGGTTCCACCGCGGCAACGCCCAGACGCGGAGGCCTCAGATCGCGATCTTCATGCTGATGTCCACGGCGGCGGCGGAGTGCGTCAGCGCGCCGACCGAGATGAGGTCCACGCCCGTCTCCGCGATCGCGCGGATGGTCTCCAGCGTCACGCCGCCGGAGGCCTCGACGATGGCGCGGCCGCCGATGTGGCGCACCGCCGCGGCGAGCTCGGCCACGGACATGTTGTCGAGCAGGATCGCGTCGGCGCCGCCGCCGAGCGCCGCATCGACCTGCGCCAGGGTGGCGCATTCGATCTCGATGCGCAGCCCGTGCGGCGCCCCGGCGCGCGCCGCCTGCAACGCGGCGGCGACGCCGCCGGCGGCGGTGATGTGGTTGTCCTTGATCAGGATGCCGTCGTCGAGGCCGCTGCGGTGGTTCGCGCCGCCGCCCATGCGGACCGCGTGCTTCTCCAGCGCGCGGAGACCGGGCGTGGTCTTGCGCGTGTCGATGACCCGCGCCCTGGTGCCGGCGATCGCCTCGACGTAGCGGCGCGTCAGCGTGGCGACGCCGCTCAACCGCTGCACGAGGTTCAGCGCCAGGCGTTCGCCGACCAGCAGATCGGCCGCCGGTCCCGCGACCGTCGCCAGGACGGCGCCGGCGGCGAACGCCGCCCCATCGCTCATCCGCTCCTCGACGCGCACCGCGGCGCTGATCAGCCCGAACACGCGCGCCACCAGTGGCAGGCCGGCGAGCACGCCCGGCTGCTTCGCCCGCAGCGTGCCGGTGGCCTGGACGCCGGCCGGCACCGTGAGCCGGGTCGTGACGTCGCCGCGGCCGATGTCCTCCGCCAACGCGGCGCGCAGCAACGAATCGACCTGCGACAGCTCGAACACCGTCATCGCGTCTCCGCGTCTCGGCGCCTCTGCGGTGGTCACGCCGACCGTAGCACCGCGAGGTGTTTCTCCAAGGTCGCGCGCCGCTCGCGCAGACCGGCGGCCTTGACGCGCTCCTTCTCCACGACATCGGCCGGCGCCTTGTCGACGAAATCCGGGCGCGACAACTTCGCCTCGGCGCCCTGCAGCTCCTTCGCGACCTTGCCGAGGTCCTTCTCCAGCCGCTCGCGCACGGCCGCGGCGTCGACCGCGCCGCGCAGCGGCACGAACAGCTCGCCGAGGCCGGCGACGTGCGCCGACGGCTCGCCGCTCGGCCGCTCGCTGCCCAGCAGCTCGACGTCGCTGACCTTGGCCAGCGTCTTGATGAAGCCCTCGATGGCGCGCACCCGCTCGCCCTGGCCGTCGGCGGCGATGCGCACCGTCACCGGCGTGCCCGGCGCGATGCCGAGCTCGGAGCGGATGTTGCGCACCGCGGTGACGGCGGCGATCAGCTCGTCGACGCGCGCCTCGGTCTCGGCGTCGCGCAGCGCGTCGACGGCGGTCGGGTACGGCGCGATGACGATCGACGGCGCCGGCCGCCGGATCGGCAGCGCCTGCCAGATCTCTTCGGTGATGAACGGCATGAACGGGTGCAGCAGCCGCATCGTCTGATCGAGCACCGTCACCAGCGTGCGCCGGACCGCCTGCTTCGCCGCCTCGTCGGCGCCGTACAGCGCCGGCTTCGACAGCTCGAGGTACCAATCGCAGACCTCGCCCCAGAGGAAGCGATAGAGCGTCGTCGCCGCGTCGTTGAAGCGGTACGCGGTCAGCGCCGTCCGCGTGTCGTCGATCGCCCCCTGCAGGCGCGACAGGATCCAGCGATCCGCCAGGGAGGGCGCCGCATCGGCGGTGCCCGCGGCCTCGGACCCCCACGGGTCGACCGTCCCCTCGCCGAGATTCATCAGGGCGAAGCGCGCCGCGTTCCAGATCTTGTTGGCGAAGTTGCGCCCGAACTCCGTCTTGTCGACGTCGAAGCGGACGTCCTGGCCGACCGGCGCGATGGAGATGACGGTGAAGCGCAGCGCGTCGGCGCCGTACTGGTCGATGACGTCCAGCGGGTCGGGCGAGTTGCCGAGCGACTTCGACATCTTCCGGCCCTGGCCGTCGCGGACGATGCTGTTGAGGTAGACATCGCGGAACGGGCACTGGCCGGTGAGCTCGTAGCCCGCCATCACCATGCGGGCGACCCAGAAGAAGATGATGTCGGCGGCGGTGACCAGCGCGTCGGTGGGATAGAACCGGCGCAGGGTCGCGGTGTCGTCCGGCCAGCCCATGGTGGAGAAGGGCCACAGCCAGGAGCTGAACCAGGTGTCGAGCACGTCGGGGTCCTGGCGCAGCGCGGTCGATCCGCAGGTCGGACATTGGGTCGGATCGGTGCGCCCGGCCGTCTCGTGGCCGTTGTCGCAGTACCAGACCGGGATGCGGTGCCCCCACCAGAGCTGGCGGCTGATGCACCAGTCGCGGATGTTCTCCAGCCAGTGGGTGTAGACGCCGGTCCAGCGGTCGGGGATCAGGCGCAGCGAGCCGTCGCGGATCGCCTGCAGCGCCGGCGCCGCCAGCGGCGCCATCTTCACGAACCACTGCAGCGACAGGGCGGGCTCGACGACGGTGTCGCAGCGGTAGCAGCGGCGGATCGGCACCCGGTAGGGCTCGGTTTTCACCAGCAGGCCCTCGGCGTCGAGATCGGCGACGATGCGCTGGCGCGCCGCGAAGCGATCGAGCCCGGCGTACGGCCCGCCGTTGTCGGTGATCACCCCCTGCGAGTCCATGATCACCAGCGGCGCGAGGCCGTGGCGCTGGCCCATCTCGAAGTCGTTGGCGTCGTGCGCCGGGGTCACCTTCACGGCGCCGCTGCCGAAGGTCTGGTCGACCAGCGGGTCGGCGACCACCGGGATCGGTCGCTGCATCAACGGCAGGATGACGTCGCGCCCGAGCAGGTGCCGGTAGCGCTCGTCGTCGGGGTTGACGGCGATGCCGGTGTCGCCGAGCATCGTCTCCGGCCGCGTCGTCGCCACCACCAGGCCCGCGCCGCCGTCCGCCGCGGGGTAGCGGATGTGCCACAGCGAGCCGGCCTCGCCGCCCTCGGTGGTCACCGCTTCCTCGTCGGCGAGCGCGGTGTGGCAGCGCACGCACCAGTGGATGATGCGCTGGCCGCGGTAGACGAGGCCCTTCTCGTAGAGGCGGACGAACACCTCGCGCACCGCCTGCGACAGGCCCTCGTCCATGGTGAAGCGCTCGCGCGCCCAGTCGCACGAGGCGCCGAGGCGCTGGAGCTGGCGCAGGATGACGCCGCCCTTCTCCTCCTTCCAGGCCCAGACGCGGCGCACGAACTCCTCGCGGCCGAGGTCGTGGCGGGTGATGCCCTGCTTCGCCAGCTCCTTCTCGACGACGTTCTGGGTGGCGATGCCGGCGTGGTCGGTGCCGGGCATCCACAGGGTCGCCCGGCCGTCCATGCGATGGAAGCGGGCCAGGATGTCCTGCAGGGTGTTGTTGAGAATGTGCCCCATGTGGAGCACGCCGGTGACGTTGGGCGGCGGGATCACCACCGAGAAGCGCGGCCCGTTGCCGTGCTCGTCGGCGTGGAAGTAGCCGCCGCGCAGCCAGGCGTCGTACCAGCGCTGTTCGGTGACGGACGGATCGTAGGTCTTCGCCAGCTCGGCCATGGGCAGATAGCCGTTGTCGCCCATCGGCCGCACGGCTTCAAGCCGGCTCCACCGCCGTGCAACCGCGCGCCCGCGCGTGCGGGCGGCATCCGCCGCCGCCGCTGGGTCAGAGCTTCACGACCGGGAGGGTGATGGCGGGCGACTCGGTGCCGCCGTCGACCTGGAAGACCTTGCCGGTCACCCACCCGCCGGCCGGCGAGGCGAGATAGAGGGCGCAGGCGGCGATGTCCTCGACGGTCCCGGGGCGGCCCATCGGGGTGTTGGCCTCGAACTGGGCGCGCAGCGCGTCGTTGGTCAGCACCACCTGCAGCGAGTCGGTGGCGATGCCGCCGACCGAGATGGCGTTGACCCGCACCTTGGGTGCCACCTCGACGGCGAGGTTGCGGGTCATCATGTTGAGCGCCGCCTTCGCCGCGCCGTAGGCGACGAAGCTCGGCATCACCATGTCGCTCGAGCGCGAGGAGATGTTGACGATGGCGCCGCCGCCGGCGGTGTCGACCATCGCGCGCACCGCCATCTTCGACAGCAGGAAGGCGCTGGTGACGTTGAAGCGCAGCGCCTCCTCGAAGAAGCGCTCGCTGGTGTCGAGCGCGGCGCGCGGCATGGTGCCGCCGGCGTTGTTCACCAGCACGTCGATGCGGCCGAATTCGGCGCGGGTCGCGGCGACCAGCGCCTCGAGCTGCGCGGTCTCCATGACGTCGGTGCGCACCGCCAGGGCGCGGCGGCCCCGCGCGCGGACCTCGTCGGCGACGGCGTCGATGTCGGCCTGGGTGCGCGCCGCGCACACCACGTCGGCGCCGGCCTCGGCGAAGGCGAGCGCGATGCCGCGGCCGATGCCCTTGCCGGCGCCGGTGACGATCGCCACCCGATCGGTGAGTCGGAAGCGATCGAGGATCATGCCGCGCCTCGCGCGGCGGCGCGGCGCAGCACCTCGGGCGCCGCCCGGCCGCTGACCAGCGGCAGGTCGAGATAGGAGCGGATGCCGGGCGCGGCGCGGCAGACGTAGGGGATCGCGTTGACGCAGTGCATCGCCGTCGCGACGATGCCGCGGTTGCGCCGCAGCCCCTCGGCGATCGAGTCCGGGTGCAGGCCGTGGAAGCTGACCCGCACCGGCGGATCGCCCCGCACCTCGATCTCGAAGCGCTCGCCCTCGGGACCGAAGGTCCACGCCGGATCGAGGTGCGTCTGGCCCATGAACCAGTTGGTGCGCACGGTCATGAAGGGCACGCCGCCGACCGTCCCCTCCCAGGTGAAGCGCTGCGCCGCCACCCGGCCGGGCGGAATCGGGCCGATCGGCGACTCGATCGGCCGGGTCGCGACCGCGATCTCGTGCCGCGTCGTCTTGCGCTCGTCGAGCGCCACGCCGAGCGCGGCGGCGACCATGTCGATCGACTGGAAGAACCCGTTGGCGAGGAACGACACCATCGGGCTCTGCGCCGCCTCCTCCGGCGTCTTGCCGAACAGCATGATGTCGGCGATCACCCCCGGCGCGTCGTAGGTGCGGATGTCGGAGAACTCCTCGGCGCGCACGTGCGTCACGCTGCCCGACAGCGCCGACACCATCAGCGGAAAGCGCTCGGTGATGCCGCCGGGGTGGATGCCGGTGCCGTGCAGCGTGCTGCCGCCGAGGTGGCACGCCGCCTCCAGCGCCGCGACGTCGGCGGCGCGCCAGGGGAAGAACCAGCCGAGCGGCGTGACCACGTTCCTGCCGGCACGCAGCAGCCGCTCGACCAGCGCCGGGTCGGCGAGGATCGGGCTGTACAGGATGCAATCGGCGTCGAGCGCCAGCAGCGCGTCGACGTCCTGCGTCGCCGCGACGCCGAGCGGCGCGATGCCGGCGAGCTCGCCGGCGTCGCGCCCGGCCTTGTTCCGGCTGTGCACCCAGCAGCCGACCAGCTCGAGCTCGGGATGGTCGACGATCCCCTGGATGGCGGCGCGTCCGACGCCGCCGGTCGCCCATTGAATGACGCGGTACCTCACGCGCGAGCCCTCCCACCCTGCACCTGGATGGCGGACTGTCTAGCGGCGTGCGCGCGCGGCGCGCAAACCGGCGCGCGCCGGCGCCACGAAGCAGCGGAAAACGCTTGTCACGTTCCATCGCTGCGCGCTAATTTGGCGCCATCGCCAGGAGCGCCCGATGCCAGCAGACAGCGCCGGTCCCGCACCGCCGGGACGTCCCGGCCGACTCGTGCGGCGGCGCATCGGCCGGTGGGTGTTGCTGGTCGTGATCAGCGCGCCGCTGCGGGCGGCGGCGCTGCTCGAGTGCAGCGGCGATTGCGCCGGCGCCGGGCGGGTCACCGCCGCCGATCTGGTGTTGCTGTCCCTGATCGCGGGCGGCGAGCGCGAGAGTCTCGAGTGCCCGGCCGGCGACGCGAGCGGCGACGGCCGCATCACCGCCGACGAGATCGAGCGCGCGGCGCGCAACATCTTCGCCTGCCAGGAACCGGCGGCCTATGAGGCGCTGGCCGGGAGCGCCTATCAGCTCGTCTTCCCACCGCGGCTCGTCGGCACCGGGCAGGCGGCGGCCGTGCTGTCGGGGCTCGAGCAGGCCGGCGCGATCGACGACGAGGCGGCGCTGCGGGCGCTGCTGACGGGCCTGCTGCTCGACGCCGGGGTCGATAGCGCGCGCCTCGCCCAGACATCGATCTTCGCGCAGCGGCAGGAGGACGATTGCGACGTCTGTCGCGCCACCTGCACCGGCACCTGCGTGCAGAGCCCGCGCGGCGACTGCTTCTGCTACGAGCGCCTGCCCACCGATCCGCCGAGCCGAGTCGGCATCGCCATCCTGTTGCTGCAAAACGCCAGCGACGAGGCGGCAGCCTTCGACGCGCTGCGCATTCCCTGCACCAACGTGTTGCTGCCGGGCGGCGTGCACGACAACTTCTCCACCGGCAACGGCAGCGAGCCGACCACCCTCAGCCCGGGCCTCGCGACGCTCATCCAGGGCACCGGCCACGCGCCGCTGCTCTTCGATGAGAGCACGATCGATCGCGTCTTCGGCCAGAGCTTCACGCTGCCGCCGGGCAAATGCCTGAGCGCCGCCACGCTGCTCTTCCGCGCCCGACCGGTCTCGGGCAATCCCGCGCCGGGCTCGCGCAACGACGTCATCCGCGTCGGCTTCCTGAACGCCAGCGGCCAGTTCGTCGGCGCCCAGTGGGGCGCCTACTTCGGCAGCGGCAACAGCGGCGTGAAGCTGCTGAGCCAGCAGTGGACGCCGTCGAACTTCCCCTCCCCCGGCGTGGCCTTCGCGCTCGACCTCGCCAACCTGCCGGGTGGCACCAACCTGCTGCCCGGCCTGCAGGCCAACGGCGCCCTCGACGTGTACGTGCAGGACGACTCGAGCATCGACTACCTCGATCTCCTCGTCCGCCTCTGCAACTGCCCGACCCCGGCGCCGACCCCCTCGGCGACTCCCACCCCGACCCCCAGCCCACCCCCCGGCACGTGCGGCATCGCCGTGTGCAAGCAGACGAACCCCGGCGGCGGGACCGGCTTCAACTTCAGCTCCGGCTACAACGGTCTGCAGGGGATCGTCGTCGACGACGGCATGTGCGTCACCCGGCCGCTCGGCTGCGGCCTCATCTACGAGGTGTACGAGGTCGCCAAGCCCGGTTCGACGCTGACCAACATCGCCTGCCAGTTCAGCTCCGGCGGCGGCACCTTCACCATCGTCGGCGCCACGGTCAATCCGACCAACGGCTTCGAGCCCGGCGACAACCAGGTGTACCTGACCCTCAACCCGGGCACCCTCCTGCAGTGCCTGTTCACCAACCTCCTGGCCCCGACCGCGACCGCCACGCGCAGCGCGACGCCGACGATCACCGCCACCCGCTCCGCGACGGCCACCGCCAGCCGCACGGCGACGGCGACGGTCACCGCCACCGCCGCCCCGACGAGCACCCACACCGCCGTGCCGACGCCGACGATCACGCGCACCGCCACCGCCACCGCGGTGCCGCCAACCGCGACGGCGACCGCCACGGTCACCAACCTGCCGCCAACCGCGACGGCGACCGCCACGGCCACCGCGCCGGTGACGCCCACCTGCGTGGCGCCGCCGGCCAACCTGGTGGCGTGGTGGCCGCTCGACGAGCCGCCGGGTTCCACCACCGTCTTCGACATCGGCCTCGCCCCGGCCAACAACGGCGTTCCCAAGCCGGGACCGATCCAGCCCTTCCCGCCGAGCGGTCCCGGACCGTCCAGCGTCGCCGGCAATCTCCTCACCACGCCGCCCGACCTCGCCTTCTACCACTACACCCAGAACACCTACGTCGAGGTGGCGCCCAGCCCCGATCTCGACCTCGCCAATGCCACCCTCACCATCGACGCCTGGGTGAAGCCGCTGCCGGGGCCGTGGTCCGCGGCGCGCAACGATCTGCACGTCTACCCGGTCGTCGACAAGCTCGACCTCGCCGGCAACAGCGGCTACGCGTTCTACGTCGAGGTGCGCAGCACCTGTCCGACCTGCCCGCCGTTGCCGCAGCAGCCGCCGCCGAACGGCGCTGCCGCCATGACCGAGATGCGCCTCGTCTTCGCGCTCGGCACGGGCTCGGGTCTGACGGTCTACACCAGCGCGCCGTTCTACAGCGGCGCCGGCACGATCTTCCCACCGCCCACCCCGGCGTCGCTGCTGACGCCGCCGCCGCCGAGCTGGACCCACGTCACGGTGAGCGTCGATCGCGCCCAGAACCTCGGCCGCTTCTTCGTCAACGGCAGCCACCTCGTCGGCAGCGACTTCACCGCCGCCGCCGGCGTCGACAACGGCGCGCCCCTCTGGCTCGGCGGCACCCGCCTGTACGGCACGGCGTACGCGCCCAACTTCGACGAGTTCACGCTCAACGAGATCGAGGTCTTCAACGCCGTGCTGTCGCCGGCGGACATCCAGGACATCGCCACCGCGAACGGCGGCAAGTGCAAGCCGACGGCGACGCCGACCGCGTCGCGAACGGCGACCCGCACCCCGACCGCCACCGCCTCGGCCTCGGCCACTCGCACCCCCACGGCCAGCGCCACCGCCACCGCGCTCGTCACGGCGACGGCGACGCGACCGCCGAGCCCGACCGCGACCGGCACGCGCACGTCCACGGTCACGCGCACCGTGACCGCGAGCCAGACGGCGACGCGCAGCGCCACCGCGACGCCGACGCGCACGCCGCCCTGCATCTCCCCGCCGGCCGACATGATCGCCTGGTGGACCGCCGACAACACCACCGCCGACCTGTCCGGCAACGGCTACACCGGCAGCTTCTTCCAGCCGCCCGGCGCGTACACGCAGGGCAAGGTCGGAGCCGCGTTCGCCATCCCCGGCATCCCCGACTTCGTCCAGGCAAGCCCGAGCCTCAACTTCCCCGGCAACTTCTCGCTCGACGCCTGGATACAGACCACCAATTCCGCCCAGGCGCCGATCATCGACAAGCGCCTGAACGCCGGCAACAATCCGGTCGGCTACTACCTGTTCGTCTTCGGCGGCACCCTGGCCTTCGAGCTCGGCGACGGCCAGCCGCAGCTCTGGCACGTCTCGCCCGGCCCGGTCATCAGCGACGGCGCGTGGCATCACGTCGCGGCAACGATCGACCGCGGATCGACGACCGGCGGCCGCCTCTACGTCGACGGCGCGCTGGTCCACACCTTCGATCCGACGACGCGGCCCGGCAGCACCGCCAACGGCTTCTTCCTGCGCATCGGCCAACAGTGGGTCAGCGCCATCGCCTTCCAGGGCGCGATCGACGAGGTGGAGCTCTTCGACCGCGCCATCTCCGCCGCCGAGGTGCAGGCGATCTATCAGGCCGGCAGCGGCGGCAAGTGCAAGACCCCGCTGCCGACGCGCACCCGCACGCCGACGATCACCGCCACCGCCACCGCCAGCGGCACGGCGACCGCGACCAGGACGGCGACGAACACGGCGCTCCCCACCGCCACGGCGCCGAACACCCCGACCGCCTCCCCGACCCGCACCGCCACCCGCACCGCCACCGTCACGGCGACGCCGAGTCGGACCCCGACCCGCACGCCGACCGCCACGGCGACCGCCACGCCCATCGCCACGGCGACCCGCACCGTGACCAACACGCCGCCCGCGACGGCGACCCGCACCGCGACCGCCACCGCCACGCCGACGCGCACCGCCACCCGCACCGCGACCGTCACCGCGACGTCCGCTCCGTGCTTCGCCGAGCTGTGCGTGACGAAGTTCAACGACCTGAACGGCAACGGCCTGCACGATCCGGGCGAGCCGGGCCTCGCCGGCTGGACGATCACCGTGGTCGCCGCCAACGCGAACCCGGTGATGATCACCACCGGCGCGCAGGGCACGACCTGCACCGGCGTGCCCGCGCCGGCGATCTACACCGCATCGGAAGTGGCGCAGGGCGGCTGGACCCAGACCTTCCCCGGCCCGCCGGGAACCCACGTGTTCGGCATCGAGTGCATGCAGTTGCTCGACATCGAATTCGGCAACACGCAGAACAACCCGCCGACGCCGACCCGTACGCCGACCCGGTCAGCAACCGCCACGTCCACCGCCACGCGCACGGCGACCCGCACCTCGAACATCCCGCCGGCGGACTGACCGCCCCGTCGTGGTGGCCGCGGCGCGGCGCGCTCTTTGGCGGCCACCGCTGTGGACTGGCGCCCGGGGCGGCGCCGAGCCTGCCGCGCCCCGCCCCGAACCTGCTGTTCCCGGCGATGCGCGCGTAGTAGGACCTGCGCCATGCCCGGCCGATCACTCACCCCGCCTCTGGTGCGCGACGCGCTCCGCGCCGGCACGATCGCCGGGATCGCCATGATCCCGTTCGCCGCCGTCTTCCGGGCCGCGGACCTGCGCGTCAACGAATACGGCCGCAAGACCCTCGCCCTGCTGGTCGGAGACGTGCCGCCGCCGGCGCACCACCTCCTCACGTTCGTGCAGCACCTGGTGATCAGTTGGACCGCCGCCGTGCCGCTGCTGCTCATCCTGCGCGGCGTCGCCGACCGGCGGCGTCGGGTGCTCGTCGGCCTCGCCTACGGCGCGGCCTTCTACGTCGCCGTCAACTCGCTCGCCCTGCCTTTCGCCTTCGGCGACCCGACGCCCTGGCAGCTCGGCCTCGCCACCATCGTCCCCAGCCTGACGATCCACCTCGTGTACGGTGGCGTCCTCGGCTGGATGGCAGGGCCGCCGCGGCCGGCGTGATCCGCGGCCGGCGCCGAGCTCAGCGCCGGCCGGGGCGGTGCGAGGTCAGCGGCAGCGGACGCTGCGGCCGTCGGCGGTGCAGGTGGGAGACGCGGTGCCGCACTGGCCGGTCTCGGCCGTCGGCGGATCGAGCACGACGGTGCCGGTGAGAGTCAGCGGCGGCGTGACGGCGTAGGCGCCGCGCCGGCCCTTGATGCGCACGTCGATCAGCCCCGGCTGGCGGCTGGAGAGATCCTTGATCACCGCGCTAGTGATGCCGCTGATCGGCGCGCTGCGCCGATCGACGTAGCGCCAGCGTTTGCCGGTCGCCGAGGTACGCCAGCCGACCTTGGTCGCCCGATCGTAGGCGCCGCCGGGCAGCACGGCGTCGACGACCCTGGCGCCGGCGCCATTGCTGAGGACGATGCCGATGCCGAAGGTCGGCGGATCGAGGGGCGGGCTGAAGGGGTGGGCGAGGAGCATGCGGCCGTTGAAGGCCAGCGCATCGTCGCCGCCGGGGGTGTCGAGACCGGCGATGCGGATCGCGGCGGCGGTCATCGCCGTGGCGCTGGTGCACGCCAGCGGACACGCCGGCAGCGGCCCTGGCGTGGGCAGCGGCGGCGGCGGATCGACCGGCGCCTCGGGAGCGACGACGAACGCCAGGGTCATGACGAACGGGCCGCGCGCCGGCGCCAGGCCCTCGCACAGCCCGGCCGGCCGGCCGAGGCTGCGGTTGCCGGTGAAGGTCGTGTTGGCGTGGCCGTGCACCCAGCGGTAGGGGTTCGGGTTGGCCGGGATGGTGGCGGCGTTGCCGGAGACGATCGTGCCGCTGACCGGCTGGCCGAGCGCCGCGGTGCGCACCGGCGTGCCGATGACGATCGCCTGCTGCGCGCCGTCGCCGGTGAACTGGTTGTCGAGGATCTGGGTGTCGTCGTCCTCGACGCGGATGCCGTAGACGACGTTCTGGAAGACGTTGTCGCGGATGACGTTGGCGTCGGCGTAGTCGAGCGCGTAGCCGGGCGTGTACTTCGGGTCGCTGCAGTCCATCGGCGCGATGTTCTCGCCCATGCGCGCGGCGACCCAGATGCCGGTGGTGCCGCCGCCGAAGGTGTTGCGCGCGATGGTGTTGCCGTCGGCGCCGTAGCGGCGCTCGAACCAGCGCTGCGGCCGCAGGTTCACGTACTCGCCGCAGTTCTTGTAGAGGAAGATGGCGCCGAAGGCGTTGCCGGAGAAGCGGTTGTCGACCACCGTGTTGAAGCGCGAGCCGTCGATCGACAGGCCCTCGCGGCCGGTGCCGTAGTACCAGAGGCCGCTGCCGCCCCCCTGGTCGAACGGCTGCCAGAACGGACCGTTCTCGCCGAAGCCGTTGCCCACGATGTCGTTGTCCTCGACGACGTTGTCCTTCGACCCGTGCTCCAGGTAGATGCCCGAGCTGCCCGAGCCCTCGACGCGCAGCCGGCGGATGGTGACGCCGGTGACGTAGCCGTCGACGAAGATGCCGACGCCGCGCGAATTCAGCAGCGTGCTGTCCTCGATGGTGATGTTGGAAAAGGCGTGGTCGTACTCGGCGCCCGGCGCCAGATCGCGGAAGCCGTCGCGGGTGATGCGGATGTTGTTGAGGAAGCCCTCGATCTGGCAGTTGCGGACGGTGACGTTGGACAGCGCCGTGTCGGTCGGCGCCGAGATCTCGATGCCGCGTTGCCGATCGGGGCCGTACAGGCGGGCCCCCTGGCAGTCGAGGGTGACGTCGGAGGCGAGGATCCGCACCCCGCGCGTCCAGGTGCAGGACGGATCGAGGTGCGAGCTCACCGTGACGTCGACCCGCTCGTTCGCGTGGCTGCAATCGATCAGTTGCGACCCCGGGTCCGGCGTCGCCCAGGCCGGCGCCACGAGCGCCAGCGCGACCAGCCCCCCCATCCCGAACGAGAACGCGCGCATCCCCTGCCGCTAGGGGGGCGGCGCGAGTGAGTCAAGCCGTAACGAGCCAAACCGCCGCCACCCGCGCCTCATCGGCGCCGTCGCCGACCTCGTCTTGACGCCCGCCAGCCCCGCCGCTATTTCCGTCACCTCCGACGCGCCCACGCGAAAGTGGCGGAATTGGCAGACGCGCAGGATTCAGGATCCTGTGGGGTAACACCCGTGGGGGTTCAAGTCCCCCCTTTCGCATCTCTCTTCGTCAGCAAGATCAGCATCCTGCGAATCGTCGTCTTGCTGGGGGGGCCAAACGGGGGGCCAAACCGCCCACTGAACGCGCGATCTTCCGGAACTGGCTCGCGCCTTCGAGACGCAACCACCTCCCCAGTGACGCTTCATCGTTTCATACCGCACGGCGGCGCCTCATCGTGTTCACGCCAGCGGTGAGTGCTGTGGAGAGTACGTGTCCTTCACGGCGTAAAGCCCACGCATTGTCAGGCCGTCCAATCGACGGTCGTGAGCCCCTCGATGGCGCTGAAGTCGCTGTCACGGGTTACCAGAGTGGCACCCAGGGCTGATGCCGTGGCGGCGATCCAGAGGTCGTTTTCATCGAGCGCGAGCCCTTGCTGCTCGCGAGTCCGCTTCATGTGTGCGTAGGCGTCGCCGGCAGACTCGGGCACGGGCTCGCACGCGATGGTGGCGAAGAACGGTGCCGCCTGCTTCGTCAGGTCCTCGCGCCGACGACCTTGCGGAAGGCGGGCAAGCCCGTAGAGAATCTCGCCCCGAACGATCGAGCAGATGACCACCTTGTCGTTCGGACCGAGCACTGCAAGCTGCGCCGCAACACGCGGGTTCTTGCGCATGAGGTCGGAAACCGCGTTGGAGTCCAGCAGGAAGAGCAAGGCGGCTCCTCACGCGTTCCCGGCGTCGAATAATCCTTCCGCGTGCGTGGCTATTGAGTATCGTAAAATATAGTGACATTGAGCGGCGGATGTGATACACGACGATCCATGGGAAATCCGGCGGGGGTGAAGCGGGATTTTGATGAGTTGGAACGGCGGCGACTGGAGGCCGCGCGGTTACTGAAGGCCGGGGTGAAACCGGCCGAGGTGGCGCGGCGGGTGGGCGTCCATCGCCAGTCGGTGAGTCGCTGGGTGCAGCAGTTGGCGACCCACGGGCGGGCCGGGCTGAAGAAGGCGGGGCGCGCGGGGCGCCCACCGCGCCTGACCGCCTCGCAACGCCGCCAGCTCGAACGCGCCCTGCAGCGCGGCCCGGAAGCGCTCGGATACCCCACCGGGTTGTGGACCACCGGGCGCGTCGCGGAGCTGATCGAGCAGGAGTTCGCGGAGCGCTTCCATCCCGGCCACGTCTGGCGCTTGCTCCGGCAGCTCGGGTGGAGCTGCCAGCGGCCGACCGGGCGCGCCCTGGAGCGCGACGAAGCCCGTATCCGCTGGTGGAAACGCGAGCACTGGCCCGCCCTTAAAAAAAAGCCCGCCGCGAGCGGCGCACCATCGTCTTCATCGATGAAAGCGGACTCAGTGAGCGCCCGCACCGCTGTCGGACATGGGCGCCGCGGGGGCAGACCCCGGTCCTCCAGTATCACTTCCACTGGAAGACGCTCTCGGCGATCGCGGGCGTAACGTGGTGGCAGTTCTACTTCCGGCTGTACCCCGGCACGATCAAGAGTCCGGAGATCGTCGACTTCTTGGGCCGTCTCCAACGGGCCCTCCCCGGCAAGCTGCTCATCATCTGGGATGGGCTGCGGCAGCACCGCAGTCGACTGGTGAAGGACTTCATCGCTCGCCAGCGCGGCGCGATTCACCTGGAGTACCTGCCCGCCTACGCGCCGGAGCTGAACCCCGTGGAATACATCTGGGGGTACTGGAAGAAGCATGAGCTGCCCAACTTCTGTCCGAAGGACTTCTCGCAGCTCACCACCGTGGCGCGCCGCGCCTTGCGCCGAATGCAGCGCCGCCCCACGCTGGTGACCGCCTTCTGGCAGCAAGCGGAGCTGTTCTAGATCCCGTCACTATATTCTGCGAGACTCAATAGCTTGCCAGCCTCGATCATGCGTTCCAGCTCATCGACATCACCCGGATTGAGATTCGGCAGAGCGTGCATGGCCTGCAGGACAGCCTGGGGTGACCCCGCCGTCGTCTCGTCGACAGCGCGGACGATTACCTCGACCGCCCCTCGGATCTCGGACAGCGGTTCATCCAATTCGATGTGGCATGGGTCATTGAGTTTCCCGCGAACAACAACCGCTCGTAGCATGACTCACCTCTCGCTTCCCGCCGCGAAATCATACCCCGCGCAATCCCGTGAGGCCACGCCGAGAGCTGCCGTCACGACGCCGAGCTGGACCCCGATCCCGAACGACCCGTGGTGAATCAACGATCAGCGTCTTCGAAATTGTCCCCTGCGGGGACAATTCGTGGCGCCTGACGGCGCTGCCTCGCGGTCTAAGAGATCAGATTCACTCTGGTTCTCTGGCCCCGGACTCGGGTTCGAGTCCCTCTTTCGCATTCAGCTCGCTCAGGCGCGTTCGACCACCTCTCCGGCCGCCGGCGCGCTACCCCCTCTCGCAACCCGACCCGGGGTCCGCCGGGCGATCGCGGGATCACAGCACGCGCAGCCGCTTCTCGTATCCGGGCTCCGGCAGGAGGAGGAAGTTCGTGACGCCGGAGACGCCGCCGACGCCCTGCGCGGCGGCAACGGCGGCATCGACGGCGGCCTGGTCGGCCACGACGCCGAGCAGCACCACCTCGCCGGCGAGCACGTCGATGTCGATCTGGGTCACCCGATCGCCGGCGGCGGCGAGCGCCGCCTTCACCTCGCCCTCGATTGCGAGGTCGGTGGCGGTCGACGAGCTGGCCGGCTGCTGGGGCAGGTACGTCGCGACCGAGCGCACGCCGGCGACGCCCTGCGCGGCGCTGACGACGCCCTGCCGCTGCGCGTCGCTCGTCACGAAGCCGACCAGGTAGGCGTGCCCCATGTAGACGTACGGCGTGACATGGACCACCGCCTCGGGCGCGGCCGCCAGCAGGGCTTCGCGCAACGCGATCTTGAGTCGGTCGTCCGCGGCTTGCGCGGGTGCGCTCTCCTCGCTCGCCGCCGCCTTGGCCATGGCGCGATACGGGCGCATGCCGCCACACCCGGCGAGCAGAGAGAGCCCGGCGATACACGCGAGCGCGGCGCACGCATTCCGGCGACGTCGACGGGTTCCCATATCACCTCCCCAGTGTCGGCGATCGTGTACCACGGGGGCGCGTCACCGCCACAGCGAAAGCGGCGGGACCCAACCGCACGGTCGCGATGCCCCGTCCGGCGGAACCGGCGCCGCCCGTCACCTCCGGCGACACCCTGGCCGCCGTCCCAGCGCACCACCGATCCGTTCAGCGTCGGCCGCCGCCTCGGTGCCGTGAATGAGCACTTCGCCTCGCTCGACATGGGCTGCCGGCCTTCCCTGGTTGAACGGTGCATCGTGGCCCGCACCGTGGCGTTCATCCCGACGAGCCGAGGGCAGCGGATGCGATGCGCGGCGCGCGCCGGCCGTCGGCCCGCTCGCCGGGCGCCGCGGCGCGCGAGCGTGCCCGATGTCCGTCACGCCGACGCGGGATAGAGGGATGCCATCGACCGGACCGTCGCCGCGATCTCCGCCCGCAGCTCGGGCGGGCGCAGCACCTGGACGTAGGCGCCGAAGCCGAGGATCCAGTGCTTCAGCTCTTCGGTGCCGCGCACGGTCATCGACAGCACCGTCCGGCCGTCGCGCCGGCGCTGGAAGCGCTGCGTCGGGTGGATCCGCCGCGCCCGCAGATAGGCCGCGGTCTCGGCGTTCATGATCAGCAGCTCGACCCTGGTCTCCGGTCCGTCGACGATGCCGAAGATGCCTTCGGTGTGGCGCTGCGGCGAGTAGCGCTTCGGATACGCGAACCGTTCCGGCAGGCGCTCGGCGCTGCGGACGCGCTCGACCGCGAGGGTGACGATCTTCTCGCCGCGGTGGCTCCGACCGACCAGGTACAGTCCGCCGCGGTACATCAGCAGCGTGTACGGCTCGAATTCGTGCGTCTTGCCGCGCCCGAGCAGGCCGCCGTAGTCGATGCGCAGCTTCTGCTCGTAGACGAGAGCCTGGACGATGGCGTCGAGCTGGTCGTCGCAGGCGCGGTAGTCCTTCACCGCGTAGGGGACGACGAAGAACTTCTTCTCGAAGTCGGCGAGCCGCCGGCGGTGCGCCCCCGGCAGGGCGCGCGCGAAGCGCTCCCAGAGGTCCTCGATGCCGTCCTTGATGACCGTGCCGTCGAGAAACTGGAACACCGCCAGCGCGAAGTAGAACGACAGCACCTGGAAGACGGTGGAGTCGGGCCGCTGCGCCGCGTCGGCGATGCGCAGCAACCGCCTCCCGCCGCGCGAGATCGCCTCGATCAGCGGCCGCTCCTCGGCGTCCACCAACTCGCGGCGACAGACGGCGATGTACCGCAGCAGCGTGCGCTCCGAGATGCCCAACGCGTCGCCGATGGCGGCGAAGCTCCAGCCGTGCGGCCGCTCCAGCAGCCCGAGGAGCAGCCGCGCCATGCGGATCGCGTCGCCATACGACGGCGCCCGCGCCCTGTCGCCGCCGGCTCCCTTGCGACGTGCCCTCGCTCGTCCCGCCATTCCCCCTCCGCTCGGCGCACCGAATCGCGCGCCGATCGCGCTGTCAACCGGCGGCGGCGCCGGGCGGGGCGATCGGCCGTGCCGCCCCGCGGCCGGCGCGCACCAGCAGTCCGTGGGCGCCCATGTCCGTGGGCGCCGATTGCAAGGCGCCGCCGCGCCTGCCAGAAAGCGCCGCCGGGGAGAGGACCGCCCATGCCCGAGCATCCACGCCATCCGGCCATCGCGCTCACCGACGGCGCCTTCTACGCCGCCGATCCGCATCCCCACTTCGACTGGATGCGCGCCCGGGCGCCCGTCTACTGGGATGAGGCCGGCCAGGTCTGGGGCATCACCGCCCATGCCGACGTGCTCGCCGTTTCGAAGGATGCGAGCACGTTCTGCAGCGGCAACGGCATCCGCCCCGACCAGCCGCCGATGCCCTACATGATCGACCTCGACGATCCGATGCACCGGCGGCGCCGCGGCCTGGTGAGCCGGGGCTTCACGCCGCGCCGCGTCCTCGACCGCGAGGCGCGCGTGCGCGCCATCGCGGTCGAGCTGATCGAACGCGCGCGCGAGCGCGGCCGCTTCGATTTCGTCGCCGACGTCGCGGCGTGGCTGCCGCTGATCGTGATCGGCGACATGCTCGGCATCGAGCCCGCCGACCACGCCCGCCTGCTGGCCTGGTCGGAGGCGATGATCCTCGGCGCCGGCGCCACCGATCTCGACCACATCCTGGGCGCCGCCAGCGCCTTCGAGGAATACTGCGCCTACCAGCGCGACGTCATCGCCGATCGACACGCCCATCCGCGCGACGATCTGGTCAGCATCCTCGTCCACGCCGAGATCGACGGCACCCGCCTGAGCGACGACGAGCTGCTGATGGAGAGCCTGCTCATCCTCATCGGCGGCGACGAGACGACCCGCCACGTCCTCAGCGGCGGCATGTACGAGCTCCTGCGCCACCCCGAACAGCTCCGTCTGCTGGCCCGCGAGCCGGCGCGCATCCCGACCGCCGTGGAGGAGATGCTGCGCTGGGTGAGCCCGATCCAGAACATGGCGCGCAGCGCGACGCGCGACGTCGAGCTGGGCGGCCAACGCATCGCCGCCGGGCAGAAGCTGCTGCTCCTCTATCCGGCCGCCAACCGCGACCCGGCCGTGTTCCGCGATCCGCATCGCTTCGATGTCGAGCGCACGCCCAACGAACACGTCGCCTTCGGCATCGGCGGGCACTTCTGCCTCGGCGCCAACCTCGCCCGGCTCGAGCTGCGGGTGTTCTTCGAGGAGCTGCTGCGCCGCATGCCCACCCTCGAGCTGGCGAGCGCGGCGCTGCCGCCGCGCCGCCCGTCGAACTTCATCTGCGGCATCGAGAGCCTGCCGGTCGAGTGGCGCGCCGGCTGATCCCGGCGCGGCCTTGCGATGGCCGCGACCCGCCGGTAGGTCTCGGCGCCGGAGGGACGTCTGATGGTCGCGCTGCCACTGGTCGGGGGATGCCAATGCGGCGCCGTGCGCTACGAGGTCACGCAGCCGCCGCTGATGATCTACAACTGCCACTGCACCAACTGTCAGAAGATCGGCGGCGGCGCGTTCTCGACCCCGATCACGGTCATGGAAGCGAGCTTCGCCTTCACCCACGGTGAGCCGCGGCGCCACGAGTGGCTCTCGGATGCGGGCAATCGGCGCTTCGGGTGGTACTGCGGCGACTGCGGCAGCCGCATCGCCCACGGCCAGACGCCGTCCTCCGGCGTCCTCAGCGTGCGCAGCGGCACCCTCGACGACACCAGTTGGATCGAGCCGGTCGGCGACATCTGGACGCGCAGCGCCCAGCCCTGGGTGACCTTCGGCGACCGCCTGCGCGCGGAGCGCCAGCCGACGGATTACGCGCCGTTCGTCGAACGCTTCCGCGCCCAGCGACGATTCGCCTGACCGCGCCGGGGCGCCGCGGCCCGGCGTCCCATTCCGCCGCGGCGCGCCGCCCTACCGCTGGCGCACGGTCAGCGCGATCAGCGGGAAGAGGAGCACGGAGAGGATCCCCGCCCCGACCAGGGCGGCGGCGTTCTCCGGCAGCATGCGGCCGGTCGCCTTGCCGATCTCGGTGATGACGACGATCAGCGGCAGCGTGGTCGCCGAGTAGAGCGCCAGCACGGCGCGCTCGCGGGCGGCGAGCGCGCCGCGGTAGAGCAGCAGCGCCGGACCGCCGCGCACGACCAGCAGCAGGACGAGGAAGAGCGGGATGCGCGCCAGGCTGGTGGCGCTGGCGGCGAGGGCCGGCAGGTCGATCTGGGCGCCGCTGACGACGAAGAAGATGGGGATCAGGAAGCCGAAGCCGAGCGCGTCGAGCTTCTGCCGGAAGGGCTCGGCGCCGGGGCCGCGCGAGACCAGACCGACCACGCTGCCGGCGGCGAAGGCGCCGAGCAGGATGTCGAGGCCGAGCAGGTCGGCGAGCACCACCAGCCCGCCGAGCAGCAGCATGGACAGCCGCACCGGCAACTGGCTGGTGCTCTGCAGCGTGCGCGACAGCAGGGCGATGACGTGCGGCGGGCGCAGGCGCAGCGCCATCGCGGCGCAGGCGACGGCGATGCAGACGAAGGTCGCCAGCAGCCCGGAGCGCACCGCCAGGCCCTCGTCGCCGGTGATGAGGAGCGAGAACAGCACGATCGGGCCGAACTCGGCGACGGCGCCGGCGCCGAGCACGAAGCGGCCGAGCTCGCTGTCGAGCTCGTCGGCCTCGCGCAGGATCGGCAACAGGGTGCCGATCGCGGTGGTGCTCAGCGCCACGGCGACCAGCACCGGACCGGAGACCAGACCCGCGGCCTGCAGGGCGAAGGTCAGCGCCAGCGCCACGAGCACCGAGAGCACCCAGCCGCGCAGCCCGAGGCGCAGCGGCTGCCCGCGCAGCTTGGCGAGCTCGAGGTCCATGCCGGCGAGGAAGAAGAGGAACGACAGCCCCAACGCCGACAGCGTCTTCAGGCTGCCCTCGGCCTGCACCAGGTCGAGCCCGTGCGGGCCGATGGCGACGCCGAACAGCAGCTCCAGCACGACCAACGGCAGACGCAGGCGGATGGGCAGCTCGTTGAACAGCGGCGCGATGGCCGCGACGAACAGCACGGCGAGCAGGGCGTGGGTGTGCGTCGGCTGCACTCAGCGCTCCCTGGCGACCGGGCGCGTGCCCCGTCGGAGGCGGATCGACGGCGATGACCGCCAGCGACCGGCGCGGCACACGGCTCGCACCGCTAGAACGGATCGAGGATCGCCGGCTCGGCGCCGGACTTCTTCGCCGGCGTGGGCGCGCTGACCGGCGTCGACGGCATCGCCGCGCTCGGCTCCGCCGGGGCGGCGACGCTCGGCGCCGCCGCCGGCGTCGGAGTCGCTGCGGGCGCGGCACTGGCTTCGGCCGGCGGCGGCGGCGGGGCCGCGGTGGCGGTCGCCCGCGCCGTCGGCAGGCGCCAGACGAGCTGCGCGTTGTCGACCCAGCCGCTGAGGCCACTCCCCGGCGCGGTGACGTTGGCGTAGCCGCGCTCGATGCGCGAGCGCGTGACGCGCTCGTGCAGCGCCAGGTGGCCGACGACCGCTGCCGCGGACGACGGCTCGGCATAGACCGTCAGGCCGGCGACCGCGGAATAGAAGACCTCTCCCCCCTGCGCCGCGGGCGTGGCGGTCGGCTCCGGCGCGCCGCCGAACCAGTGACCGAAGCTGGCACACCCAGCGAGCGTGACGGCCATGGCGATGGCGGGGAGCGCGCGAGCGCGGAGCATGCGCGCCGCTCTATCACTTTGCCCGACGCCTTTCCCAGCCCCGGGGCACCGGCACCGCGCGCCGCGCGCGCGCTCCTCTCCGGCCACCCGCCGTGCCTTCCCTTTCTCGCTGCCGCGTGGTTGGTCTCGCACCGATCGACCTGACGGGCACCGGCCGCGCCCTGGCGGCGTCGGCGGATGAGCGTCAGGGCGAACAAATTCGAGCTCCCACGAGGTTTCCCCCCATGGCGCGACACCCCCTCCGTTCCCCCAGCGCGCGGCGCGATCGGCGCCTCGCCGCCATGGTCGCCGCGCTGCTGCTCGGGCTCGGCGGGCTGGCCTCGGGCCTCGCGGCCGCCGGCGCCATCGCCGAGGACGACCCCGCGCCGGTCGACGCACCGGCGGCGCCGTCGATCACGCCGGCGCCGGAACCGTGCTCCGGCGAGCCGCCGGCATCGGGCCCCTGCCCGCAGTGCACGACCGACGTGCCCGGCGCGTCGCCCTACCAGAACAGCCTGCCGGTGCCGAGCCCGCTGCCCGGCTTCAATTACGTGGTGCAGCTCGTGAACGAGTCCGCCGCGACCCTGCTCGCCGGCGCCAATGCCGCGCATCGGGGGAACGCGTCCGTGGGCGGGCCGATCCCGCCGCCGATCGCGGTGCTGCCGCGCGAGGGGACGTGGGTGATGCAGCCGAAGGGCGCGCCCAACTTCGGCAACGTCCTCACCATCGACATCCCGCCCGGCTGGGAGGGCACGCAGTGCCCGCAGACCAACCCCGCGTGCGGCGCCGACGGCCCGCGCTTCTTCGCCCGCACCGGCTGCAAGTACGACATCGAGCACAACCTGGCGCAGTGCGAGACCGGGAGCTGCGGCGACGCCTACGACTGCGGCCAGCAGGCGCTGCGCGATCCGCCGCTCGCCAGCGCCGGCCGGGCGCCGCTCACCATCGTCGAGTGGACGTTCAACTCGCAGGGCGGCCAGGGCTACGTCTATCCCGACATCAGCCTGGTCGACGGCGTCAGCATCACCGCCGACGTGCAGGCGCTCGGCCGCCACTGCGCCAGCAAGCCCGGCGCGCCGACCGAACCCAACTGGCTCAGCCAGAACCAGCCGCTGGCCATGCACGGCGTCGACCTGGCGAGTCCGACCGCTGCCTGCCGAGCTTCCGCCTCACCCGCGGCGAGGTCGGCCAGATGATCCAGGGGCAGGGCAATCCGGACGACGTGGTCGGCTGCTTCACCAACTGCGGCCGCTACGAATATCCGCGCACGCCGGACCCGCACTGCGATCCCACCACCGACGCGCGCTGCAGGGCCTGGTTGGCGTTCTGTTGCTACACGCCGCCCGGCGACCCCAACCACGTGTACGGCGGCGCCTGCACCGACGACAGCCAGTGCGCGCAGAGCGGCGGCTGCTGGGACACCGGCGACGGCGGCCCTTCGGTCTGTTCCTGCCGCGCCTACCTCAAGAACGAGACCTGCCCGCCCACCGTCTGCACCCATCCGTACACGCCGCAGAACAAGAGCGCCCAACCACCGTTCGGCCACTGCGCCGACGTGACCGGCGATGCCACCGCCTGCATCGGCGACGACACCGTGCACGAGGTGTTCCCCGGCGGCTACACCTGGCCGAACGATCCCCAGACCTACGCCAGCGACGCCCGCGTCTACCGCGTCATCTTCGCGCCCGGCGGCACCACCGTCCCCATCACCGACTCGGGGCCGATCCCGCTCTGCAGCGCGCTGCCGGAGAGCTACGGCTACGCGGTGCAGCAGCAGATCTGCAAGAGCGAGATCGACGCCGGCGCGCGGTTCGCCGGCGCGGCGCTGTCCCCGACGTGCGAGACCACCGACGACTGTCCGATCATCCCCGGCAGCACGCCGCCGGCCCACTTCGGCTGCGACCCGCTGCACAAGCGCTGCGCGAGCTGGTCCTGCCGCACCAACGACGGCGGGCCGGTTGCCGCCGGCGCCCTGCTCTGCCGCTGGTCGGCGGCGGCGACGTCGCCATCGCCGACGCCGACCAACACCCCGAGAGGGGTGGGCGGAGCGCCGACGCGCACGCCGCAGCCGACGGCCGCGGGCGGCGCGGGCTCCGGTGATGGCTGCGCCGTCGGCCCGGCCGGCGACGCGAACGGCGCCGCGCTGCTCGCGCTCTGCGGCGCCGCGCTGCTGCTGGCGCGCCGCCGCGCGGCGCGCCGGTGACCCGGGCTCAGCCAGCGGATACCGACCGCGCGGCGGGCGTCAGCGCGGCACCGGCAGATCGCGGCGCTTCGCCAGCTCCTCGGGGGGCACCGGCGGCGGCCGCGTCGCGCGATCGTGCCGGCGCGCGTCCTCCGGCTTCGTCAGCTCGCGGGCGAGCGCCATCAGGCGCGTCTGGAACGCCGCCAGCGTCCACTGGCCGAAGATGGTGTGGCCGCCCTCGTAGCACTGCGCCTGGTACTCCTCGTAGGTGGTGACGTAGCCCATGTAGTCGTTGGCGTAGCTGCAGAACAGCACCTCGGCGACGCCGGCCGACCGCAGCTCCTCCGCGACCGTTCCGGTCAGCCGCGCCCCGGCGGTGGTGGTGAACTCGCCCGGGCAGCAGACGATCGCCAGCGGACCGAGGCGCAGGATCTGCAGCGGCAGCACGGTCGGCACCAGCGGACTGGCGGCGATCGCGCCGATGCGCGCCTGGCGCTTCAGCTCGGCGATGCTGGGGTCGGTGACGTCGGGCATCGCCAACCTGGCGAGGGGCCGGCCGAGGATCTCCTTGCGCCCGGCTTCGAGCACGATGGCCTTCACGCCCTGCGCGGCATAGAGGCGGCGGTAGTAGTCGCGATCGGCCGCCGGCAACTGCTCGAGGCGGGCCAGTCGCCGGCGCTTGAGGGTGGCGGCGATCACCCGCGCCAGCACGCCGAGCAGCGGGTGCATGCCGCGGCCGTCGACCGGCGTGCCTTCGAAGAAGCTGACGCCATGACACGGCTCGCTCGTCTGCGCATCCGGCTGGCCGTTGGCGAAGCGCGGCTCGGCGGTCACGGCGGTGAAGTCGACGTAGCTGAGGATGGCGTCGAGGGGTCCTTCCAGGGGCATGCCCGCCTGCTCGGCCAGCATGCTGAGCGCGCGCTCGCTCTGCGCCCGGCCGTTGCGCTCGGCATACGCGTACTCGGCGGCGCCGCGGATCCGCTGGCGGCGCCGCCGGTCGCCGGGACCGTGGTAGTACGGCGAGACGTCGCCGGCGGTGGCCTGGGCGAAGATCGCGACCGGATCCGCGGCGCCCGCGGCGCGCAGCGCCTGCTCGGCATGGGCCGCGGCATAGCCCTTGTTGTCGCCGTCGAAGCGGTCGAGCGCGTTGCCGACGCAGGTGGCGTGCACGCCGAAGAGCGAGAGCAGCGCCTGCACCCGGCCGTCGCGGTGGCAGGCGATCACGGTCATCGCCCGGTCGAGCGCCAGGTGGCGCTCCAACTCGCCGCGCCGCACGACGTCGGGATTGCGATTGTACGCGCGCAGCGAGCGGTTCCACGCCACCGGCACCCGCGGGTCGAAGGCGGCGCGGTAGAGCCGCAGCTCGGCCGGCGCGACCCGCTGCCAGGCGGCGACGACGGCGTCCGTGATCGCCTGCACCACGGCGTCGTAGTCCGGCGTCACGAAGCCCGGGGTGGCGACGTTGTACAACGCCTCGTGCGAGCAGCCGCCGGGCCCGGAATGGGTGTGGGTGCAGGCGACGACCAGGCGGTCCTCGTCGAAGTCGGCGCCGAGGCGCTGGCGCAGCGCATCGCGGACGCCGCTGCGCACCGCGTGGCTGATCGAGCCGAGGTCGGCGCAGCAGAGGACCAGCCGCCGCGCGCCGTCGCCGACGCACAGGGCGCGCGCATACAGGGGCGTCTGCCGACCGCGCGCCCGATGGCGCCACAGGCCGTAGCCGAACATCGCGTAGCCGCGCGGCTCGACCCGGATCTCCGCGCGCCCCCACCCTGCGTGCTGCATGCGCTGCTCACCCTCCCCTGCGTGCCCCCCTTAGCGCCTTTGCCGGCCGGGCTGTAGCCAACCGGCCGGGGAACGACCCGCGGGCCGCGCGCAACGAGATGCCGTCTTCCCCTTGCCTTTGCCGGCGATTCCGACTGGACTGCTGCCGTGATGATGCGCGTCGTCGGCTTGGGGTCGGTCGTCCTGCTCGCCACGCTGCTGGCCGGGCCTCTGGCCGCGCCGGCGCGCGGCCAGGACTGCGTCGCGGGCTGCACCGCCGACTGCGATGACGACGGCCGCGTCACGGTCGACGAGTTGCTCAAAGCGGTGAGCGTGGCGCTCGGCACGGCACCGGTCGACGCCTGCGCCACCGCCGACCGGAACGGCGACGGCAGCGTCACCGCCGACGAGTTGGTGGCCGGGGTCGCGGTCGCGCTGCAGGGCTGCGGCGTCGCCAGCGCGCCGGCGACGCCGCCGGTCGCAGTGCCCGCCGACCTCGAGCAGCGCCCACTGCCGGACTGGTACGCGGACGCCAAGCTGGGGATCATGATCCACTGGGGACCGTTCGCGGTCCCGGCGTGGGCCGAGCGGACGCTCGATCCCGAGAAGATCTTCACCGACCCGACCGACCCCAACTATTTCTACTCGCTGCAGGGTGTCGAGGCGTTCCTCACCCACAACCCGTACAGCGAGTGGTACCGCAATTCGTTCGCCATCCCGGGCAGCGCCACCTGGCAGCACCATCGCGACACCTGGGGCGCCGACTTCCCGTACGAGGGCTTCGCGCCGCTCTTCGCGGCCCAACTGGCGCAGTGGCGGCCGAACACCTGGGCGCGCCTCTTCCAGGAGGCCGGCGCGCGCTACGTGGTGCTCGTCACCAAGCACCACGACGGCTACACGCTGTGGCCGAGCGCGATCGCCAACCCGGTCTACGGCGGCGGCTGGCAGGCGCCGCGCGACGTCGTCGGCGAGCTCACCGACGCGGTCCGCGGCCGCTGCCTGAAGATGGGGCTCTACTACTCGGGCGGCATCGACTGGACCTGGACGCCGCCGCCCTTCGCCACCATCGCCGACGCCCTGCGCCTCACCCCGCAGGACCCGGCATACGCCGGTTACGTCGACGCGCACTGGCGCGAGCTCATCCGCCGCTACCAGCCCGCGGTCCTGTGGAACGACATCGCCGCGCCGCCGACCGAGGACACGGCGCAGCTCTTCCGCGACTACTACGCCGCCGTGCCGGACGGCGTCGTCAACGACCGCTGGGCCGCCGCAGGGGTGCCGGCGCACCACGACGTCCGCACCGCGGAATTCAGCGTCGACGACGCCATCTCGCCCGACAAGTGGGAGGCGGTGCGCGGCATGAGCCGCGGCTTCGGCTACAACAGCAACGAGACCGACGCCGACTACGGCCCGCCGGAGAAGTTCGTCTACCTGCTCGTCGACGTCGTCGCGAAGAACGGCAACCTGCTGCTCAACGTCGGCCCGCGCGCCGATGGCTCGATCCCGGCGCCGCAGCAGCGCATCCTGGCGACCCTCGGCCATTGGCTCGCCGCCAACGGCGCCGCCATCTACGGCACCCGCCCCTGGCTGCGCCACGCCGCCACCACCGACGCCGGGATCGCGGTGCGCTTCACCGCCGACCCGACGCGCGGCATCGTCTACGCCATCCTGCTCGGCACACCATCCGAGGGCGATCTCACGATCGACGGCTTCGACGCCGCCGCCAGCGCCGTGCGCCTGCTCGCCGACGGCGCCGCGCTCCCGTTCGCGTCGACCGCCGCCGGCCTGCGCGTCACCCTCCCCGCCCTGCCGGCCGACGGCCTCGCGCACGCCCTGGCGATCGAGCTCGCCGCGCCGCCGGCGAGCCGCTGACCGCGCCGCCCGGGACACGCCCGCCGCGGCGACTGCGCGCGCCGACGCAACGCGGACCGACGCCGCGACGCGCGCGGCGCCACCGCCTCAGGCGGCGAGCGGGTTCTCCCAGCGCAGCGCCGCGAAGCGGGCGAAGTCGCCGTCGGTGCTGCAGAGCACCAGGCCGTGGCCGACGGCGATGGCGGCCAGGTGCGCGTCGGCCACCAGCTTCGACGCGCTCGCCGCGCCGCCGAGCAGCGAATCGAGAATCTCGCGATGCCGCTCCGTCGGCTCCGGCACCCACACCGTCGGCAGGTCGAGCCAGGCGACCACCCGTCGCCAGGCCGCGGTCATCGCCAGCGGCCGCGGGAAGATGCGCGGATTGGTGATGATCCGCAGAAAGGCCAGCACGCTCGGCCACGGCAGGCCGACGCGGGTCGGCGCGTTGAGGCGATCGTCGAGCCAGGCGCGCGCCGCCGCGTGCTGCTCGAAGTCGGACACCGTCGCGTACAGCAGCAGGTTCGCGTCGACCAGGATCATCGGTGCTCGTCGCCTTCGGCGAAGGCCAGCACCTCGGAGAGGTCGTCGATGTTGGGCAGGCGGGGCGCCCCGAGCGACACCGGCTCGGTGCGATAGCGGCGGGCGCCGCCCGTCCGCCTGGCCTGCACGCTCGCCAGGCCGGCGCGCAGCAGCGCGTTGACCGTGTCCTTGAACGACTCGTCGCGCGCCTTCTGCAGCTTGGCGATCTCGCGCGCGACGTCCTCCTCCAGGGTCAGCGTGGTCCGCATGCATCAGCCCATACTATCGTGATGCGTTGATGTCGAGCGGCGGCTCGCCGGCGGGGATCGGCGCCTCAGTCGGCGTTCTCCGGCGGCACCGGCGCGGTGCAGGCCTGACCGTTGCAGACGTCCGCGATGGCGCCGCCCGGATGCCAGAACTGGCTCTTCAGCTCCTGGACCTCGGGAATGTTCGGCGTGTCGTCGTGCGGGTCGTGCCCCTCGCGCGGCGGCGTATTGCCGAGCGGCGACGGCGGCGAGCCGGTGTCCCAGAGGACGTACGCCGATCCCGAGAACGGGTAGGCGTCGATCGGCGTCAGCAGCCAGCCCGGATCGCTCTCGACGACGCGGCCGGGGTTGGCGATCGGCACGTGCGCCGCGGCGCCCATGGTCGCGGCCTCGACGCGCAGGCTGTACTCGCTCACCTGGTGGTCGCCGACCGCGCCGAGCAGCAGGACCTCGTGCGCCGGCGTGCCGGGCAGCGGATCGGCGGTGACGTGATTGGCGTAGCCGTTGGTCTCGCCGCGGTCCCAGAGGAGCTGCGCCACCATGATGCCGATGACGCGATCGTAGCGGCGGGGGTAGTTCGGGCGCAGGATGAGATTGAGGTAGTCGTCGAAGTCGACGCTGCGGTCGAGCAGCACGGCGTAGTTCATGCCGGCCTCGCCGAGCACCGCGCGGGTGAAGTCCTGGGCCACCGCGGTGAGCGCGCCGCCGAGGATCGCGCCCTGGCTGTTGCCGTCGAAGTACAGCTCATCGGTCTTCAGGGCCGGCTGGCCGTCGAAGCGGAAGGCGTCGTGGGCGCTGAACCCGGCCGGGTGCTTCATCAGCCGTCCGAGGTAGAGGAAGGCGAGCAGCCCCTGCTGCAGGCGGTCGGGAATGGGCGGGAACTGGGAGAGATCGCCGAGCGCGGTGACGGCGGCGACGACGTCCTCCTCGGCCATGCCGTACCAGTCGGTGGCGCAGTAGGCGATGTTGTGGTTCGCCGACATCTTGCGGGTCAGGCTGCCGTTGACCTCGCTGCGGCTGCCCAGCAGGCCGTGGCCGTAGAGCGCCATGCGCGCCGGGCTGTCCGCCGACGCCGGCGGCAGGTTGCAGAGATAGCGGGCGGTGAACGTGCCGGGCTGGCGCTGTGGCCGTCCGCGGGCGTCGAGCACGAGGCGGCCGCCGGGTTGTCCGCCGTTGGTGAGATACAGCGGCAGCGCGAACGTGCCGGCGATGCGCCGGCGCACGAAGGGGTTCGGATCGTCGACGACGCTGTCGACGGTGAACGCCGGCGCGTCCGCGCCGAGCGCGGCGAAGGCATCGTCGCGCATCGCCAGCAGGCGGCCGGTCAGGCTCTCGGTGCTGGCGACGGTGAAGTCCCACGCCAGTTGCAGCGGCGCGCGGTCGACGCCGGCGGCGGCGAGCGCGGCGAAGACGCGCTCCATCGCCGGGCGGCGCGCCTCGAACAGGGCGTCGGTGGTGCGGATGCCGTCGCGATAGGCGACGAACGGCGGCGGCGGCGGCAGCGCCTGGCCGTCGGCGTCGACCAGCCCGCGCAGGGCGACGACGATGCGGTGGCCGTCGGCGAAGTTGACGCTCGGGTGCAGCAGCAGCAGCGGCGTCTCGCCCGGGTCGGCGATGGCGTCGAGCTCGGCCCAGAACGGATGCCGCTCTCCGGTGGTGGCGTCGAGCAGCACGATCGGCGAATCGGCGGCGAGCGAGCGGGCGGCGTCGACCAGGCTGGGAAGCTGGCTGCGCTGCGCGTCGAGGCCGTCGAGTTGCACCAGGATCGGCGACCCCGGGCTCCAGCCGTCGCCGCGGTTCTGGTCGGTCGGATCGACGTGGCTGCCGGCGACGTTGACGGGGAGCGATTCGGCGGCCAGCGCCAGCCGGCGGCCGGTCGGGGTGGCGGCCGCGACGGTGAAGTAGTCGCTGGGCAGCGGCAGCATGCACGCCGGCAGCAACGGATCGCAGCGCGCCTCGCTGGCCTGATCGATGGCCAGCGCCGGGCATCCGAGCAGGGCGACGTGCACCGCGGCGAGGATCTCGTCCACCCGCACCGTGCCGTCGTGATCGGCGTCGGCGGCGGCGCAGGCGGCGAGCGGCGCCGCGCCGAGCGCGATGTCGACCATGCGCATCAGCTCGTCGATGGTCACCGGGCCATCGCCGCCGCAATCGCCGGCGCAGAGCACCTGCGCCCGCGCCGGCGGCGCGGCGCCGAGCAACCAGCCGAGAAGGACCAACGCCATTGCGGTGCGGGTACGGGTCATGTCCCCGCGATACCGCGCCGCGCCGTCTATCGCCAACCCCGCCGAGCGGCTGGCGCGGCGCCGGGCCGGGCGGTACGGTGTCGGCACCAAGACCGGACCGCGAGGAACCACGGAGGTCGAGCATGAGCCAGTACCGCATCGCCGTCGTCGTCGGCAGCCTGCGCCGCGATTCCTACAACCGCCGCCTCGCCAACGCCGTGCAGCAACTCGCGCCCGCCGAGCTCGCGTTCGCGCCCCTGCGGATCGACGATCTGCCGCTCTACAACCAGGACGACGACGCCGACCCGCATCCGGCGGTGCGGCGCCTGAAGAGCGAGATCGCGGCCGCGCAGGCCCTGCTGTTCGCGACGCCGGAGTACAACCGGTCGATGCCGGGGGTGCTGAAGAACGCCCTCGACCACGCCTCGCGGCCGTACGGCCAGAATGCCTGGGCCGGCAAGCCGGCGGGGGTGCTCGGCGCATCCATTGGCTCGACCGGCACGGCGCTGGCGCAACAGCACCTGCGCAACGTGCTCGCCTATCTCGACGTGCCGACGCTGGGACAGCCCGAGGCGTTCATCCAGGTGAAGGACGACTTCTTCGACGCCGCCGGCGGCATCGCCAGCCCGGGGAGCCGGAAGTTCCTGCAGGGCTGGATGGACCGCTACGTCGCCTTCGTGAAGCGGCACGTGGCGTAGGCGCGCCGGGCACGGGCCCGCCGGGCCCTGCCCCCTGCCCGGCGCGATCGATCGCGGCGGCGGCCGGCGGGCCGCGCCTTCGCGACGCCACGGCGCCGCGCGCGCCTCCGCCGGAGCGCGTGACCGGGTGGAGGAATCGTTGACGGCGTCGGCGACCTCCGATACGAACGCCGCACCGATGGGGGGCGGTGGGGTCCCCCCGCCGCCGCCCGCCGTGCCGGCCCGAGCGAGCCGAGCGTATCGCACCACGAGATGGCATCCGCGACCCCCGGAGAAGTGAAACACGTGCGATGGCTGCGGAGGGGGTGCCGACGGCGGGGATGCCCGTGAACATCGCCCGACCGGCGCCCGGCGTCGTCCCGCCTGCCACCGCGCCGACCCGCGGCATGCCGCCGCACGCCGTTCTCATCGGCGGCCGCTACCAGGTGCTGAACGAGCTCGGCAGCGGGGGCATGGGCGAGGTCTTCCGCGTCCTCGACCGCCTCACCGGCCGCGTCGCGACGCTCAAGCGACTCAAGGCGACCCACGTCCGCGCCTCGAGCACCCTCGGCATCGACTGCCGCCTCGCGCTGGCGCAGGAGTTCCGGCTCCTGGCGTCGCTCCGCCATCCCAACATCATCAGCGTTCTCGACTACGGCTTCGATGCCGACGGCCATCCCTACTTCACCATGGATCTGGAGGAGAACGCCCGCAGCATCATCGCCGCCGGGCGCGGGCGGCCGCCGGCGATCCAGGCCGAGCTGATCGCGCAGGCGTTGCGGGCACTGGTCTACCTGCATCGCCACGGCATCATCCATCGCGACCTCAAACCCGACAACCTGCTCGTGGTGCGCGACCAGGTGAAGCTGCTCGACTTCGGCCTCTCCGCGCACCGCACGTTGCTCGACAGCGAGGACGCGATGCTGGTCGGGACGCCGGCGTACATGGCGCCGGAGGTGATGCAGGGCGGCACCGCCTCCGAGCAGAGCGATCTCTACGCGCTCGGACTCATCGCCTACGAGCTGTTCACCGGCCGTTATCCGTTCGACGAGTCGACGGCGGCGGCACTCTACGCCGATGCCCTGCACACGCCGCTGCCGCGCCCCACCGACGATCTCGACGAGCGGTTCACCGCCGTCATGGCGCGCCTGCTCGCCAAGGATCCGGCGGCCCGGTACCGCGGCGCCGAACAGGTGATCCGCGATCTCGAGCTGGCGCTCGGCCAGCCGTTGCCGATCGAGACCATGGCGACGCGCGAGAGCTTTCTGCAGGCCGCCCCGTTCGTCGGCCGCGCCGACGAGCTGACGACGCTGAGCACCGCCCTGGCCAGCGCCGCCAACGGCCACGGCGGCACCTGGCTGATCGGCGGCGAGAGCGGCGTCGGCAAGTCCCGGCTGCTCGAGGAGATCCGCATCCAGGCGCTGGCGCGCGGCTTCGTCGTCCTGCGCGGCCAGGTGGTCAGCCAGGGCGGCAGCCCGTATCACCCGTGGCGCGACGTGATCACCAACCTGCTGCTGCACGCGCCGGTGACGCCGGCGCAGGCGGCGGTGCTGAAGCCGGTCGCGCCGGCCATCGCCGCGCTGGTCGGGAGCGAGGTGGCCGACGCGCCGATGGTCGACGCGTCGGCGGCGCAGTCGCGGCTGATGATCGCGGTCGAGGAGCTCTTCACCGCCGCCGCGGTGCCGGTGGTCGTCATCCTCGACGACCTGCACTGGGCGGGCAGCGAGAGTCTGCAGATGCTGAGCTGGCTGACGCGGGCCGCCGAAGGCCTGCCGCTGCTCCTGCTCGGCACCTACCGCCTCGACGAGGCGCCGCACCTGGGGCAGGCGGTGCGCGGCGCGCACGCGCTCACGCTGCCGCGCCTGGCGCCGGACGAGGTCGCGGCGCTCTGCGAGTTGGTGATCGGCCCGCGCGGCGGCACGCGCGAGGTGATCGCGCTGGTGCAGCGCGAATCCGAGGGCATTCCGCTGTTCATCGTCGAGGTCCTGCGGACGCTCGCCGAGAGCGCCGGGCACCTCGCCGAGATCGGCGACTTCGGCGTGCCGCGGCGGGTCGTCGGCGGCGGCATCCAGCGCGCCATCCGCCGCCGCCTGACGCGGCTGCCGCCGAGCGCGCTCGAGCCACTGCGGACCGCGGCGGTCATCGACCGCGCGATCGACCTCGCGCTCCTCGCCTTCCTCCACCCGACCCTCGACCTCGCGACGTGGACCACGGAATGCGCCATGGGCGCCGTGCTGGAGGCGCACGCGGGGACGTGGCGATTCGCCCACGACAAGCTGCGCGAGCTGCTCCTCGAGGATCTCGACCCGACGACCCGACGGGCGCTGCACGGCCGCGTCGCGCGCGCCATCGAGAGCGTCCACGCCGGGCGCACCGAGTACGTCACCGCGCTCGCCCACCACTGGCGCCAGGCCGGCAGCGAGGAGAAGGAAGCCCACTTCTCCGAGCGCGCCGGCTTCCTGGCGCTCGAGAACGCCGCCTGCCAGGAGGCGGTCGCCTACTTCGATCGCGCCCTCGAGCTGCTGCAGGGGCCGGCGGAGGTGGCGGCGCCGCCCCGCCGCGCGCCCTGGCCGCGGTGGGATCGCAACGCCGGCGTCGACCCGACGAGCCATGCCTTCCGCCTGGCCCGTCTCGACGCGGCGCTCAGCGAATCGCACTTCCGTCTCGGCAACCTGGCGCTGTGCCGCGCCCACTCCGAGCGCACCCTGGCGCGGATCGGCCAGCCGACACCGCCGCGCCGCATCGGCTGGATCACCGGCGCGCTGCGCGAGGCGCTCATCCGCGCGCTACAGCGCGCCTGGCTGCGCGGGCGCCCATCGCCCGTCGCCAGCCGCGAGGTCGCCAGCGTCATCGCCCCGGTCGAGCACCGGCTGACCGAGGCGTACTTCTACGCCCTCGACCCGCTGCCGATCCTCTGGCTGCTGCTGCGCATCGTCAACCGCTGCGAGCCCGTCGGACCCTCGCCAGCGCTGGCGCAGGCATACATCCTGCTCGCCGTTCTGGCGGAGACGCTGCCGCTGCCGCGCCTGGCTGCGACCTGGCGCCAGCGCGCGCTCGACATCACGCAGGCGAGCGGCACGACCCGCGACATCGCCCTGGCGCTGTCGCGCACCGCGGTGATCGCGCTCGGCACCTGCCGCTGGCCGGAATCGCACGCCTCGCTGCTCGAGGCGGCGACGCTCGCCGAGCAGGTCGGCGACATCCGCCTGCTCGAGGAGACACAGTCGCAGCTCAGCGCCCACTATCTCTACGTCGGGGAGTACGAGCGCGGCATCGCCGCCAAGCAACGGTCGCTGTCGCTCAGCCGCCGCAGCGGCAACCGCCAGGCCGAGTGCTGGGGACTGCTCGGCATGGGCGACATGCTGACCCGCCTCGGCCGCCCGCTCGAGGCGCTGCCGTACTACGAGGAAGGGCTCGCCAAGCTGGACGAGCGCACCACCACCACCGACACCATCTGGGGCATGGGCATGCGCGGGCTGGCGCGGCTGCGCGGCGGCGATCCCGCCGGCGCCCTCGACTCGGCCCGCGGCGCCCTCGCCCACCTGCTCGCCACGCAGCCGCTCGGCTACTGGGTGCAACACGGCACCGCCGCCACGGCGGAGGTCTTCCTCACCGCGCTCGAGTGCGATCTGGCGCGGCTCGGCGAGAGCCGCGCCGTCGTGCTCCGCGAGGCGCGCCAGGCCACCCTGTGCCTGCGCCGGTTCGCGCGCCGCTTTCCGCTCGGGCGCTCGCACGCCGCCCTGTGGAGCGGCGTCGAGGCCTTCCTCCAGGGGCGTCAGGGCCGCGCCCAGCGTCTGTGGCGGCGGACGCTCGGCGTCGCCGCCGAGCTCGGCACGCCCTACGAGGAGGCGCGGGCGCACTTCGAGATCGGCCGGCGCGAGGCGGTCGGCGATCCGGCGCGGCGGCCCCATCTCGAGCAGGCGCGGGAGATCTTCGCCCGCATCCAGTGCCGCATCGAGCTGGAATGGACGCGACAGGCGCTGGCGGGCGCGCCGCCGGACACGACTGGAGGATGGGCGTGAGAACGGAGGCGCTGGCGGTGCTGCGCTGTCCGGACTGCCACGGCGGTCTGCGCTACCGCGGCGAGACGCGCGACGGCGCGGCGTGGAACGGCGCCCTGGGGTGCGCGCGCGGCCATCGCTGGCCGGTCCGGGACGGCCTGCCCCATCTGGTCGATCCGGCGCAGGTGCGCGGTCTCGACCGCATCATGCGCGTCGCCTACGACTGGTTCGGCGCGCTCCACGACCCGGCGGTGCGCTTCCTCCTGCCGGTGTTGCAGTGGGAAGCCATCGATCGCCAGAACTACCTGCGCCGCCTCGAGCTCGCCGCCCTGCGCCCGCGACGCGGCGGACCCCTGCGCATTCTCGAGGTCGGGGTCGGCGGCGGCGCCAACATCCCGCTCGTCGAGGCCGGGCTGCCGCCGGGGCTGGAGGTCGAATACTGGGGCGTCGACCTGAGCGAGGGCATGCTGGCGCAGTGCCGGCGCCGCCTGATCGCGACGCCCCCGCGACATCCGGTGGCGCTGCTGCTCGCCGACGCCCACGCCCTGCCGTTCCCGGACCACCGCTTCGACCGCGTCTTCCACACCGGCGCGATCAACGCGTACAACGACCCGCGCCGCGGCCTGGCGGAAATGGCACGGGTGGCGCGCCCCGACACGCCGATCGTCGTGCTCGACGAGCAGCTCGACCCGCACCGCGCGCACGGCTGGTACCCGCGCCTGATGTTCGGGGCGCTGACCCTCTTCGATCCGGCGCCGCGGTCGCCGCGGGCGCTGCTGCCCGCCGCGGCGACCGGGATCCGCGACGAGCAGGCGAGCCGCTTCTACTACTGCCTGACGTTCCGCATGCCGGCGGCGCGCCGGGCGGCGCCGGTCAGCCGTCGAGCCCGGCGCGCATCGCCTCGAACATCGCGTCGGGGGCGATCGGGTTGATCCCGCGCTGCGGCTGCTGCGCCAGGCGCTCGGCGAGGAACCGCAGCAGCCGCACCTCCATCTCGATCCCGTCGGTGAACGAGGGGATACCGGTGTAGATCCCGGCGAGGAGCAGGATGTGCGCGATCTCGGCCGGCGAGACGCCGAGCATCAGCGCGATGTACATGTGCAGCGCGATGTTGGAGTTGATCTCGCGCGCCGCCAGCAGGGCGATGATGCAGCGCTCGCGGTCGCGCTCCGAGAGCTGATCGCGCGGCTGGTCGTCATCGGGCGGCAGCCGTCCGTAGAAGAGCGCTTGGATCGCTTCCAGGAGGGGCCTGGACGTCGGGTAGACGGCGGGCAGGAGGGTGCCCATCTTCGTCTTGAACGCGCCCTGCGCCCGCGCGTCGGCCCACGCCTCGCGCAGCCGCTGCAACTGATCGTCGGTGAGGATCTCGTTCAGGTCGCTCGGGTCCATGGGGCCTCCGGTCGATGGATTGCGTGCAGGGGAACGCGCACGGCGCGCTGGTCATGCCGGCCGCAGGACGAGGTCCAGCAGCCGCAGCGTCATGCCGCCGGAGAAGTCGATCGTCGCGCCGTTGAACCAGGCGGCCTCGTCGCGGAGCAGCAGCGAGACGAACGCCCCGACCTCCTCGAGCGTCACCATGCGGCCGGCGGGAATCATCTCCGCGTGCGTCCGCTCGAGGCGGCCCATCGCCTCCGGCCCCATCACCTTCCGCAGCGCCGGGGTCGCCACGGTGCCGAACTTGAGCAGGTTGACGCGGTGGCCGAGCGGCCCGAGCTCCATCGCGAGATGGCGGACGTACATCTCGAGCGCCGCCTTCGACGCCGCCACCAGCCCGCAGTTGTGCAGCAGCGATTCGTGCAGGACGTTGGTGAGCCCGAGCAGGCGCGACGCCGGCGCCAGCAGATCGTTCGCGTGCAGCGCCTGCGCCCAGTAGGCGAACGAGTGCGCCATGTAGTTGAAGGTCTTCTCGAACTGCTTGGGGTGCAGCGCGTCGCCGCGGGTCGAGAGGAAGTGACCGAGCGAGGCGGCGGCGATCGCGTGCACCAGGAGCGCGGCGCTGCCCCGGCCCGCCACCTCGCGATAGGTCGCGGCGCAGGCCTGGATGCCGTCGGAGGTCCCGGCATCGCCGACGTGCAGCACGACCCGACGGCCGGCGTCGCCGATCGCCGCCGCGAGCGCCGCCGCCTCCTCCGGGAAGTTGCCGCGATGCACGCCGAAGACGTGCAGGCCGGGGTCGCGCGCCACGGCGCGGGCGATCGCGGCGCCGCTGCCCGACGAGACCCCGAGGATGATGGCCCACCGCTCGCTCATCGCGTCGCTCCGCGCGCCCGCGTGGCGTGGCGCGGCGCCGGCCGGCCGCGGGCGCGGTCGAGCAGCGCCTGCACCGCGCCGGTGACGCGCCGGTGCGCGCGCTCCAGGCTCTCGGGATCGTCGAGCCGCGCCCTGTCCTCCGCCCAGGGGCGGATGGGGTCGCCGATCACCTGGTGCATCTTCACCGGGAACGACGGCGAGAAGGGGAACAGCCCGAGCGGCCCGATGCCGGTCCACAGGCCCCAGCCGCGCCGCAGGCCGAGCCGCTTGCCGACCGTGATGCCGTCGACCAGGCCGAGGTAGGCGTCGTCGGTGCCCGACGCGCCCACCGGCACGATCGGGATGCGGTACTTGAGCGACAGCTTCAGGTAGCCGCGGTGCCCGCCCCAGTTGACCGTGTAGCGCCCGTCCCAGAACGTCCGCGCGCCCTCGGTGGCGGCACCGGGCGTGACGACCAGGTGCTCGCCGCGCCCGATCGCCTCGGCCAGGGCCGGCTCGTCGCCGCCGACGAAACCGAGCGCGTCGGCGAGCCAGCGCGCCCCCGGGAGGTGGTCGATCGAGCCGTTGAAGATGGCGTGCGGCAGGTAGCCGAGCGCGTCGTAGAGCGCGACGGTGAGCATGCACATGTCCCACGCGGCCGGCCGCCCGTGGTAGCCGACGATCAGCGAGGCCGGCGCATCGACCAGGGACTCGAGGCCCTCGACGGTATAGCGATGGTAGCGCTGCTTGGCGCGCCAGTAGCCCAGCCAGAGCCGCAGCGGCAGCGCCTGCGACGGGCTCATGCGCCCACCCGGTAGAGCAGCGCGCCGCAGGACAGGCCGGCGCCGACGCCGGCGACCAGGATGCGGTCGCCGGGACGCACCGGCCGGGTGCGCAGCAGGCGGTCGAGCCCGATGCCGATCGATGCCGAGGCGAGACTGCCGACCTCCTGCACCACCGGCACGACGCGCGCGCGGTCGATGCCCAGCACCTCGACGACCGTCGCCAGCATGCTGCCGTTCGGCTGGTGCGGCACCACCCACTCGACGTCGGCGAGCGACAGCGATGCCTGCGCCAGCACGGCGTCGATGCCGCGGCGGAACAGGGTCAGCGCCAGCTCGAGCATGCGGGCGCTCGGCGTCCCGAAGCGCACCGTCTCGCGCTGGTGCGTGAGCACGCCGTTGGCGAGCGTCACTTCGCCGCCGGCGGCGCCGTCGTTGCGCAACCAGACGCCGAGGATCCCCTCGCCGTCGCGCGGCGCGGTGACGACGGCGGCGGCCGCCGCGTCGCCGAAGACGAGGAAGGGCCGCGGATCCTCGGGCACGGTGCAGCGCGAGCCCATCTCCGACGACACCACCACCGCCGGCCCGCCGCCGGTGGCGACGGTGCGCGCCGCGAGGTCGAGCGCAGTGACGAAGCCCATGCAGCCGTTGTTCATGTCGAAACAGTCGCAGATGCCGCCCAGGCCGAGGCGGGCGGCGATCAGGTTCGCCGTCGCCGGCACCACCATGTCGCCGTTGGTCGAGTTGACGTAGATCAGGCGCCGCAGCTCGCCCGCCGGCAGCTCGGCGGCCGCCAGCGCCGCGCCCACCGCGTCGGCGCCCAGGCTGGCGAACGAGGCGTCGGGCGGCGCCACGTAGCGGCTGGCGATGCCGGTGCGCGCCTCGACCTGCGCCGGGTCGCGCGGCGCCGACAGGCGCCGCACGTGCTCGGCGGTGGTGACGCGCCGCCCGGGCGTGACGCTGGCGGTGCCGGCGATGCGCACGGGAAGGAGCGGCGCCCCCGTCATGATCGCCGCCCTCCGGCCGTCGGGCGCGACGGACGCGCGGCCGCGGGACCGGCGCCGGCGAACGCGCGCCACTTGCGCTCGAAGTCGCGCAGGCTCTCCTTCAGCTCCTGGCTGCACTCGGCGCGCCGCACGATGCGACCCGCGGCGGCGAAGAACGCGCTCATGATCCCCGGCGCCGCCTCGAGCGGCGGCTCGAAGAAGGCGCTGACGTCGGGATTGACGGCGCGGCCGAAGCGCTGCTGCATGTAGGTGGCGGAGACCCAGAGATCGGAGAGGCCGCCGAGCGGCGTCAGGTCATAGATCCAGCGCACGCCGGGCAGCGCGGCGATCGGGTTCGCATCGCGCGGGCCGGCGATGCAATTGCACGCGAACAGCAGGTCGGCGCCGACGTCGCGCAGGATGCGGGCCGGAATCAGCAGCGCCAAAGCCCCGTCCGCGTAGCGCACCCGCGAGCCCGCGTCGTCCCGGCTCACCGGCGCGAACAACAGCGGGGCGGCACCGCTCACCTGCACGGCGTCGCCCAGCGTCCCGGAGACGACACGGCGGGCGCGCGGCGGCTTCCCGGCCTCCAGGCGCACGGTGACCGGCGCGAACCGCACCTCGGTCTGACCGAGCAGGGTCTTGCCCAGCGTGTGGTCGACGACCCAGCCGCCGACCGCCGAGGTCAGGGTGTTGGGCAGCAGCGCGAATTGGTAGAGCACGCCGTCGCGGATCGCCCGCTCGAGGCCGGCGAGGCCATCGCGGCAATAGTAGGCTCCGAGGAAGGCGCCGCCGCTGACGCCGCTGAAGACGTCGATCGGCACCTTGGCCTGGGCGAGACCCCGCAGCAGCGGGATCACCGCGTAGCTCGAGGCGCCGCCGCCGCTCAGGGCGATGCCCACGCTGCGGTTGGTCACGGCGCGCGCCCAGCGTTCCGCCGTCTCCCGCGCCCCCGCCATGGCATCGACGGCGCGCAGCAGCCGCCGCGCCCGGTCGGGCCCCGTCCCGGCGCGATCCCAGGCGGCCTGGACCGCGTCCGGATCGAGGCGCCAGACGCGGCAGTGATCGCGTTCGACCCGCCAGTGGAGAGGGCGCTTCTCGCCGTCCACCTCCACGTCGACCTCCGTTGTGGCGAAGTTCTCGTCCTCGAGCGGGCGCGTCAGCGCGGCGATGAAGGAGGAGAAGAACGGGCCCTCGTCCTTGCGGGTCCAGTGGTGCACGATCTCGCCATTGACGTAGCGCACCCGGGCGCGCCGCCGGGTCGCCGGGAACAGCAGCGGAAACAGCGCCGGCGGCATGCGCTTCGGCAGGGTGTCGGTCAGATAGACGATGCGGTGCATGCCGCCGTGGAGCTCGCCGAGCACGTCCCGTGGATCGCCGCCGTCCGGAGCGACGAAGAAGCGGTGTAGGCGCCTCCCCGCCATCAGGGGCGTCACGGCGGCGCGGGACACCGTCTCGGGTTCGCCCATCCGGCCCGGCGCGCCGTAATGATGCGCGACGACCCGTCGGCCCTCGAAGGTGACGACGGTGGTCGGCTCCCCGAACTGCCGGCTGATCGCGTGGGCGAGAACGTGGGTCATCGCCTCGAGCGGCACGGCCAAGCCGTCCTTCTTCGTCACCCAGATGCGGTGCACCGTCGCCTGCTGCGCCCGCGCCGCGCGCCGGGCGCGGCGGTGCAACTGCGCGCTGCGCAACAACGCCGGCGACGCCAGGCGGGCGCGCACCAGCAGGTGGTGATCCGATTGCAGCCCGGGCTCGTGGTCCTCGGTCACCTCGATCAGGTCCGCCAGCAGCCGTACGCTGCTGCGTATCCAGAGCGTCCGGGCGCGCAACGCGTTGACGTCGCGGGTCTCGCCGCCGAAGTCGGGTGCCGGCCTCGGCAGCGGGCCGGGGGCGAGATCGAGCTCGCGGGGATCGAACCTGGTCGGGCCCAGTGCCATCGCGTCCTCTCTCCTCAGCGCGCCGCCCGCAGCGCCGCGCGGGCGACGTGCATGTGGGCGGGGACCTGCAGCCCATCGCTCCGGCCGCGGCAGTAGCGCGCCGCCAGGGCGGCGGAGTCGAGGTCCTCGACCAGCTCGAGGCCGAGTCCCGCCAGGGCGGCGGGCAGCCGGCGGGGATCGAAGCCGGAAACCCACGGCTCATCGGTCTGGGCGCGCTCCCGCCGCAGACGCTCCAGGTCGGCCGAGGCGCGGCCGGCGTCGAAGGCATCGAGGTCGAGGTAGTCGAACAGCACCTCGCTGCCGGCACCGCCGTGCGCCGCGAGGTCGCCGAACAGCGCCAGGTTGGCCTCGCGCGAACGGTACTGGGTGAGGCCGAGGACGGTGAACAGCACCGGCGCGGCGCGGTCGTATGCGGCCTCGCCGAGCACCTCGCGCAGCGGCCGACGATCCAGGTCGGCGGCGATGAGCCGCACGGCCGGCGGCATGGCGATGCCGGCGAGCGCGAAGCGCTGGCGCTTCAGCGCCTGGGTCGCCGGATGATCGATCTCGATCATCCGCACCCGCTCGCCGAGCTCGGGATGGCGGCAGGCGAAGGTGTCCATCCCAGCGGCGACGGCGATGTACTGGCCGATGCCGCGCGCCAGGCCGGCGAGGGTCGCGTCCTCGGCCCAGCGGGCGCGGACGACGATGCCGCCGTATGCCGGATGGGACTGGACGGCGCGATCGAGGGCATGCGCCCGGTCGGCGATCGCCGCGATCGCGGCGCGGCGGTCCTCGGGCAGCGCCAGCAGCAGGCGCTCGAGGACGAACGGGCGCTCGGTCTCGGCCAGCAGCCGGTCGCCGTAGGGATCGTCGAGCAGCGGCGGCCGATCGCACCGGGTGTGCACGGCGCGCATCAGCGACGCCGCCAAGGCCGTCATGCTGGCCCGCTGCGGATCCATCCGCTCCCCCCGACGACGGCGCACGGAGACGCCGAGACCTCGATCGACGTCGGTCCCCGACACATCGACTCCCTGCCCTGATGCGCCATGATCCCCGCGCGCCTTCTGCAAGGTTTCGCCGCGGAGCGCAATTGGGACTTCCCCGCACAGCGGATGCCGCGGTGTCCGATGGGCGCCGCGGCGCCTCCGGGCGCCGCGCATGGCAGGGTCGACGGCAGCCCCCGGGACAGGTCGCAGGCGGCGCGGACGCGCTGCGCCCACGCCGCCATCGGCAGCGATGCCGTTTCGCGCCCACGCCGCGGCGCGCGACACCGGCCGGCGCGCCGCGCGCGCGGCACGGGAATTGCCTTGTCGCGGACGCAGCCGCGGACCACGACGCCCGCGGCGAGGAGGAAGAGGTGGAGATGACGCGGCGCCCGCACCCGATGCAGGTACTGGAGGACAACTGGCGGACCCTGCTCATCGCGTCGCTGCCCGGCAGCGGGCTGCGCATCGCGGGCGCGCTCGGCATGACCGGCGGCGACGCCGCGCCGTGGGCGCGCCTCGCCGCGTGGAGCACCGAGCACGGCGTGCTGACGCTGCTCACCCTGCCGCTGCTCACCGTGATCGCGCTGCTGTGCCATGCCGCGTATCGCGAACATCTGCCGGCGCTGCGCCTGGTCGCCCGCCCGGCGCCCCCGCCGCCGCCGCTCAGGGCGGTGCGCCTCGATGCGATGACCGCATCGGCGCGCGAGCTGCTGGCGGCGGTGTCGTCGCGGGGCGAGTTCCGGCTGGTGCCGCGGATCGCCGGTCCGGCGGTGGTGGCCGCGGGCGCCGGCCCGGACGACGATCGCGAGTTCTACGACCCGACCGACCGCGCCGTGACTCAGCGCTACCGCCAGGCGCTGGCCGAGCTCGAGCGCGCCGGGCTGATCGAGCGCGACGGCGAGGCGCGGCGACTCAGTCCGCTGGGCTGGCCGGCGGCGCGGCTGCTGTCGCGCCAGGAGCTCGACCGCATCGCGCTGCGCGCCCGTCATCTGTCGGACGCCGAGCAGCGCCTGCTGCGCCTGATCGCCGACTGCCGCCAGCGCTACAAGGTCGAGACGGTGGTGCTGCGGCGCGACGGCTCGGCGGTGAGCGTCGTGTACGGCAACGGCCAGATGGTGCCAGTGCCCGACCGCTGCCCGCGCGCCGAGACGCTGCCCGACGCGACCGCGGCCGACGCCGCGGCGCGCTTCGCGGAGCTGGTCCTCGGCATGCCGGCGGATTACCTGGTCGTCCTGCCCGATCGTCGTCCCGGGAATCCGTTCGTCCTGCGGCTGACCGAGACCGGCCTCCGCTACCGGCGCTACGCCGACGTCGCCTGGGCCGCCGCCGCGTAGCCGGTGGTCGCGGCGTTGCCGCGGTCGTCCCGACGGTCGCGCGTCGGGGTCGGCACTTGTGCTCGCCGCGCCACACGGGCCAGAACACCTGGCGGTGCTCGCACGGACGCCCGACCACGAGCACCGATCGCGCATGGCGGCCGCCGACCACATCCTCAGCTTCGCCGAGTACGCCGCGCGGCGGCATGCGACGCCGTACGTGGTCGATCTCGCCGGCGACGGGCGCCGCCTGCTGCTGTTCGGCGGCCGCCACAGCTCGGATCCCGGCGACCCGATGTTCGCGCAGCTCGCCGCCGCCTTCGCGGCGCTGGCGCCCACCATCGCGCTGCACGAGGGGACGCCGCCGGCGGTCGAGCCGGAGCGCGAGATCGCCATTCGCCGCCACGGCGAGGCCGGACTGGTGCGGCACCTCGCAGCGCGCGCCGGCATCGCCAGCGCGAGCCTCGACATCCCGCTGCCCGAGGAGGCGCGCCTGCTGTGCGGCGAGCTCAGCCGCGGCGAGGTGCTGGTCTACCTGGTGGTGCGACAGCTCGCGTCCTTCAACCGCAAGACGGCGCGCCTCGACTTCGATGCCTACTTCGCCGACTTCTTCGCCCTCATCGGGCCGCCGCTCGGGCTGACCGTGAGCTGGCCGCTGGTCGAGCGCGAGCACGCCCGCCTGCTCGGCCGGCGGCTCGCGCCGCGGGCGGTGACGGCGCGCGACACCGATCCGATGGGCGACGAGCTGCCGACGCAGCGCATCGCCCGCCTCTCCAATCGCCGGCGCGACATCCACATGCTCGCGCGCCTGCGGGCGGCGCTGGCCGCCCACCCGCGGGTCTTCGCCAGCGTCGGCGTCTCGCACGCCGTCATGCTCGAGCCGGCGCTGCGCCACGCCCTCGGCGCCTGACCGGCGGCCGTCAGCGCAGGCCCGGCGCCTCGTGGCCACTGGCGGCGACGTACTCCAGGTAGCCGCCGCCGTACGGGATGACGCCGTCGGCGGTCAGCTCGAGCACGCGGTTGGAGAGCTGGGCGAGGAAGCGGCGGTCGTGCGAGACGAAGAGCATCGTGCCCTCGTAGTCCGCCAGGGCGCGCACCAGCATGTCCTTGGTCGCCATGTCGAGGTGGTTGGTGGGCTCGTCGAGAACGAGGAAGTTGGGGCGGTCGTAGAGGATGCGGGCGATCACCAGGCGCGCCTTCTCGCCCCCGGAGAGCACCCGGCAGCGCTTGTCGACGTCGTCGCCGGAGAAGCCGAAGCAGCCGGCGAGCGCCCGCAGCGCGCCGCCGCTGGCGGCCGGGAAGGCGCGCTCCAGGGTCTCCAGCACCGTGCCCTGCGGGTCGAGCACCTCCATGGCGTGCTGCGCGAAGTAGCCGAGGCGGACGTTGGCGCCGAGCGTCACCGTGCCGGCGTCGGAGGCGCTCTCGCCCACCACCAGCTTGAGCAGCGTCGACTTGCCGGCGCCGTTGACCCCCATCACCGCCCAGCGCTCGCCGCGCCGGACGAGCAGGTCGAACCCGTCGTAGACGACGCGCGCGCCGTACGCCTTGCGCACCCCGGCGATCTTCACCACCTCGTCGCCCGAGCGCGGACAGGGCGGGAAATTGAACACCAGCGTGCTGCGCCGCTTCGGCGGCTCGAGCTTCTCGATCTTGTCGAGCTGCTTGACCCGCGACTGCACCTGCGCCGCCTTCGCCGCCTGCGCCTTGAAGCGCTCGATGAAGCGCATCTCCTTGGCCAGTTTGGCCTGCTGCCGCTGGTAGGCCGCCTCGGCCTGCGCCTCCTGCTGCGCGCGCTGCGCTTCGTAGAAGTCGTAGTCGCCGCCATAGGTGGTGAGGCTGCCGCCGTCGATCTCGAGGATGCGGTCGACCACGCGGTTCATGAACTCGCGGTCGTGCGAGGTCATCACCAGGGCGCCGTCGTAGTCGGCGAGGAAGCGCTCGAGCCAGATCAGCGACTCGAGATCGAGATGGTTCGACGGCTCGTCGAGCAGCATGGCGCTCGGGCGCATGAGGAGGATGCGCGCCAGCGCCACCCGCATCTTCCACCCGCCGGAGAGCGCGCCGACGTCGCCGTCCATCATCTCCTGGCTGAAGCCGAGGCCGGCGAGGATCTCGCGCGCCCGCGCCTCCAGGGCATAGCCGTCGAGCGCCTCGAAGCGGGCCTGCGCGTCGCCGAAGCGCGCGATCAGCGCGTCCATCTCGTCGCCGCGCGCCGGATCGGCCATCGCCTGCGCCAGCGCCGCCAACTCGGCGGCCACCGCGGAGACCGGACCGGCGCCTTCCATCACCTCGACCACCGCCGGTCGGCCCGCCATCTCGCCGACGTCCTGGTCGAAATGGCCGATGGTCACGCCGCGGTCGATCGAGACCTGGCCGTCGTCGGGATGCTCGGCGCCGGTGATGAGGCGGAAGACGGTCGACTTGCCGGCGCCGTTGGGCCCGACCAGACCGATCTTCTCGCCCCGGTGCACCGCCGCCTCGGCTTCGACGAAGAGGATCTGGCGGCCGTGCTGCTTGCTGATCTGGTCGAGGCGGATCATGGAATCGGCCAGCCCTAGCGCGAACGCGCGCCGCTTTCAGGAGCCCCTCGCCGGGGCACCCGGCGCGCTCGGCCGATGGGATGGGTGCGCCTCGAACCGCCCGCATCCCGGCAGCAAAGCGCTTGCGCCCCGCATCTCCTCGAGCGAAAGGGGGACTAACTAATGTTGTTTGGTCGAAGCTGCCTCGCAATCGCCGCCGCGATCGCAGCCGCCGGCGCCGCGTTCGCCGGGGTGGCGCTGCCGACGCCCACCGGCACGCCCTACGTTCCGCCGACGCCGCCCGGCCTCTTCACCGTCGCCGGCCACGTCGCCGCCGGGCCCGGTTGCGCCGGCGACCTGGCCGGCGCCACGGTATCGATCTCGCCGGCCGTCGCGCCCGCGGCGCGCACCGGCACCGACGGCCGCTTCGCCTTCGCCGACCTGACCTACGGCCACTACATCCTGAGCGTCGCTCCCAACTGCCCGCTGATCCCCTGCTATCCGGATCGGGATGTCTTCGTCGACGCCAGCGGCGACGTCGCGCTCGATCTCTGCCGCGACGACTGCCCGGCGGACCTGCGGCTGTCGATCCGCCAGGGCGCGCCCGGCGCCCTGGTCGATGCCAGCGGCCGCTGCGACGCGGCGCGCGGCAACGCGGTGACCATCTGGTTCGACGACCAGCCGCTGGCCGAGGCGACGGCGGACGCGTCCGGGGTCTACCGCGCGACCGTGACCGTGCCTCTCGATGCGCCGCCCGACGCCGGACACCTGCTGCGCGCCACGCTCGGCGAGCGCGAGATCGCCAGCGCCGAATTCATGACCGCCTACGGACCGGCGCCGTGCGTCGGCGACTGCAACCGCGACGGCGTGGTCACCATCGACGAGCTGTTGCGCGGCATCCGCATCGCCCTCGGACTCGCCGACGCGTCGCTCTGCTGGAGCATCGACGCCTCGCTCGACGGCAGCGTCAGCATCGAGGAGCTGATCGCCGCCGTGCAACGGGCGCTCACCGGCTGCCGCTTGCCGGACCTCGCGCCCCTCGAGATCGCCTTCTCGCGCTGCCTCCGTCCGACCTGCTACGACATGGCACAGGAGACGCGGTTCATGCAGGTGTGCGTGGCGAACCAGGGCGCCAGCGACAGTCCCGGCTTCGTGGTCGTCGAGCAGACCGGCGGCGGCACGGGCTTCGCGCCGCCGCTGCCCGCCGGCACCCAGGAATGCATCGAGATGCCGCTCGTGCCCGCTCCCGAGATCGCCGTCGACCCCGGAAACGACGTCGTGGAAGAGGACGAGAGCAACAACACGCTCGCCACCGTGCTCGCCGTGCCGACCAGTTGCGAGGCGACGCCACTGCCCTGCACGCCGACGCCGCCGCCGACCCTCACCCAGACGCCGACCCCGACCTGAGGCGCCATGTCGAAACGCGCCCCCGCCCGGCTGGAGCCCGAGTCGTACATCAGCCTCGAGACCTTTCGCCGCACCGGCGCCGGCGTGCGCACGCCGGTGTGGTTCGCGACCATCGACCGGCGCCTCTACGTCGTCACCGACGGGACGTCGGCGAAGGTCAAGCGCCTGCGCGCCAGCAAGCGCGTGCGCGTCGCCCCCTGCACCGTCCGCGGCACGGTCACCGGCGAATGGCTCGACGGCACGGGGCGGGTGGTCGCGGACGCGGCGCTGATCGAGCGCGCCCACGCCGCGCTGGTCGAGAAGTACGGCTGGCAGATGTGGATCCTCGACGGCGTGTCGTGGCTGTTCGGCCGCATCGGCCGACGCGCCTACCTCGAGCTCGCGCTCGACTGACCGCGCGGCGGCGCGGAGGGACACCGACGAACGGAGCGGCTTGGCGCCAGCCCGCCCCGACGGTGTGCGGCCGTGCTCGCCGACGCCGGTCTCCGGGTCGAGGGCCCCATCTCCGCGGCGCGGCGCGCCGCGGCGGGCGGCACCGCTCCGGCCGAGGTCGACCTGTCGATTGGGCCGCAGCGCCGGCGCCGCGCCGGGCGCCCTACAGCGACGCGTACACCGCCCGCACCAGTGCGCGGCTGCGCGGATCGCCGGCGAGGTCGAACTGCAACTGCGAGGTCACGTAGCCGAAGGCGAGGCCGGCCTCCGGGTCGGCGAACGCCGTCGAGCCGCCGGCGCCGGCGTGGCCGAAGCAGCGCCGGCCGCCGTCCGGCGCGATCGTCGGCTGCAGCATGAAGCCGAGGCCGAAGCAGCTCGACAGCATCAGCACCAGGTCGGCGCCCTGCGACTGCACCTCGGTCGCGCGCGCCACCGTCTCCGGCCGCAGCAGGCGGCGGCCCTCCAGCTCGCCGATCAGCGCCGCGTAGAACCGCGCCAGCGCCCGCGCCGTGCCGACGCCGTTCGACGACGGCATCTCGGCGGCCAGGATCTCGGCGCGGTTCCACATCTCGTCGTAGCCGAAGAGCCCGCTCGGCCCGTTCATCACCCGCGCGGTGAGCGAATCGGCGCCGAGCATCTCGCTCAGCGACGGCAGGCCGGCGGCCGGGGGCCGCAGGCGCGCCCGCCGCGCCATCAGCGGCGCCGGCAGGCCGATCCAGAATTCGAGCCCGAGCGGTCCGCTGATCGCCTCGGCGATGAAGCGCCCGGGGCTGCGGCCGGTGACGCGGCGAATGACCTCGCCGAGGATCCAGCCGAAGGTGCGCGCGTGGTAGCCGTGCCCGCTCCCGGGCGGCCAATTGGGCGCCTGCGCCGCGATGGCGCGCACCACCGGATCCCACGCCAGCACCTCGTCGAGCGTCAGCGCGCCGTCGACCGCCGCCAGCCCGGCGCGGTGCGCCAGCACCCAGCGCAGGGGAATGTCCCCCTTGCCGTTGGCCGCGAACGCCGGCCAGTAGCGCGCCACCGGCGCGTCGAGATCGAGCGCCCCGCGTTCGACCAGCAGGTGCACGGCGGCGGCGGTGAATCCCTTGCTGACGGAGAAGACGATCACCGGCGTGTCCATCCGCCACGGCCGGCCGGTGGCGTGATCGGCGACCCCGGCCCACAGGTCGACGACGACGCGGCCGTCGCGGTAGACGCAGCAGGCGGCGCCGGACTCGCCGTGGCGCGCGAAGTTGTCGGCGAAGGCCTCGCGCACCGCCGCGAAGCCGGGCGCCGTGTAGCCCTGCGGGTCGCTCATCCGGCGGCGTGGATCAGCGCTCGACGGGGCGGCCGCCCGGCGAGGCGCCGCCGAGTTGCAGCTCCCGCGACAGCGCCAGCACGCTGCGCTTGCGCCCGTAGGCGGCGTAGATCACCAGCCCGATGGCGAGCCAGACGAAGAGGCGCAGCCAGTTGTGCCAGCCGAGGGCGAGCATCATCGCCAGGTTGACCGCGATACCGAGCGCCGGGATCACCGGCACCCAGGGGGTGCGGAACGGCCGCGGCAGCTCGGGATGGGTGCGGCGCATGATGATCACCGCGACGCAGACGACGATGAAGGCGAGCAGGGTGCCGATGTTCACCAGGTCGGCGAGCAGCTTGAGCGGAAAGAGCGCCGCCAGCACCGCCACCGCCAGGCCGAGCACGAGGGTCGCCAGGTGCGGCGTCTGGAAGCGCGGGTGCACGGCGGCGAAGACCCGGCGCGAGATGAGACCGTCGCGCGCCATCGCCAGCAGCACCCGCGAGCCGCTCAGCATCAGCACCAGCAGCACGCTGGTGATGCCGACCAGCGCGCCGGTGGAGATGAACAGCACCGCGATCCCCATCCCCTGGCGGGCGAAGGCCTCGGCCACCGGGGCGTGGATGTCGATCTCCGGATAGGGAACCATGCCGGTGAGCACCGCGGCGACCAGGATGTAGAGCACGGTGCAGAAGGCGAGCGAGGCGAGGATACCGATCGGAATGTCGCGCTGCGGATCGATCGCCTCCTCGGCGTGGGTCGAGACGGCGTCGAAGCCGATGTAGGCGAAGAAGACGTACGCCGAGCCCTGCAGCACGCCGCCGAGGCCGAACGGCAGGTAGGGGTGCCAGTTCGCGGTGTCGACGTAGGTGGCGCCGACGGCGATCACGAACAGCACCACCGCCACCTTGAGGATCACCATGGCGGCGTTGAAGCGGGCGCTCTCGCGGATGCCGATCACCAGCACGGCGGTGATCGCCAGCACCGCCAGCGCCGCCGGCAGGTTGCCGTAGGCGCCGGTGACCAGCCACCGCCCGGCGGCGGGATCGTAGTCGAACGGGTTGTTGATCCACGCCGGCGGGATGGCGATCCCGAACAGGTTGAGGAAGGTGTCGAGGTAGTGCGACCAGCCGTGCGCCACCGTGCTCGAGGCGACGGCGTACTCCAGCACCAGGTCCCAGCCGATGATCCAGGCGAACAGCTCGCCCAGCGTCGCGTAGGCGTAGGTGTAGGCGCTGCCGGCGACCGGCACCGTCGAGGCGAACTCCGCGTAGCAGAGCGCCGCCAGGGCGCAGCCGATGCCGGCGACGGTGAACGACAGCACCAGGCCCGGCCCGGCGTAGTCGCGCGCCGCCAGCCCGGTGAGCACGAAGATGCCGGCGCCGATGATGGCGCCGACGCCGAGCGCCGTCAGGCTCACCGGCCCGAGGCAGCGCCGCAGCCGGTGCTCGCCCGCCATCTCCGCCAGCAGCACCTCGACCGACTTGCGCGCCCACAACTGCGTCCGCCACGTCATGTTTCGAGCCCTGTAGCGCAGCCGTGACACGCCGTGAAGGACGCCGATGCCCACCGCGTCCCGTCCTTGGCGCCGCGCCCGACTCGCGCTAAGCGCAGTGCCGGAGGACCCCACCCATGCCCCGTTCCGCCGCCGAGATCGCCGAGCTGCTGCGGCTCGACCGCGCGCACGTCATCCACCCGATCACCGAATTCAAGAAGCACGAGGCCGACGGCGCGCAGCTCGTCGTCGGCGGCCAGGGCATCGAGCTCGAGCTCGCCGACGGGCGGCGGGTGATCGACGGCTTCTCCGGCCTGTTCAACATCAACGTCGGCCACGGTCGCGGCGAGATCGCCGACGCGGTGCAGGCGCAGATGCGCCAGCTCGCGTACTACCCGAGCTTCTGGGACTTCGGGAACGAGCCGGCGACCCGCCTCGCCGAGCGCCTGGTCGGCCTGCTGCCCGCCGACCGCCAGCTCACCCACGTGCTGTTCAACAGCGGCGGCAGCGAGGCCAACGAAGCCAACTTCAAGTTCGCCCGCCTCTACCACGCGGTGCGCGGCCGGCCCGAGAAGCGCAAGATCCTCTCCCGCCGCTGGGCCTTCCACGGCGCCACCCGCGCCGCCGGCAGCGCCACCGGCATCCTCGCCTACCACGCGCTGATCGAGCAGGACGCCGCGCACGCCTACTTCGCTCCGCCCTACTGCTACCGCTGCGAGTTCGGCCGCACCCGCCCGGACTGCGGCGTGCCGTGCGCGCACGATCTCGAGGCGACCATCCAACGCGAGGGCGCCGACACCATCGCGGCGCTGATCATCGAGCCGGTGATGGGCACCGGCGGCGTCCTGGTCCCCCCGCCCGACTACTTCGCGCCGATCCAGGAGATCTGCCGCCGGCACGACGTCCTGCTCATCCTCGACGAGGTGGTCACCGGCTTCGGCCGCATGGGGGAGTGGTTCGGCATGCAGCTCTGGGACATCCACCCCGACATGGTGTCCTTCGCCAAGGGCCTCTCGTCCGGCTATCTGCCGCTGTCGGCGTCGGTGATCACCGACCGCGTCTACCGCACCATCCGCGACGAGATGCCGGACGGCCTGCCGATGATGTTCGGCCTCACCTACAACAACCATCCGACGTGCTGCGCCGCCGCCCTCGCCAACCTCGACATCATCGAGGGCGAGGAGCTGGTCGAGAACGCGCGCGTCGTCGGCGCCTACCTGCTCGACCGGTTGCGCGACGCCTTCGGCCGCTCGCCGATCGTCGGCGAGATCCGCGGCCAGGGCCTGCTGGCGGCGATCGAGGTGGTGCGCGACCAGGCGACCAAGGAGCCGTTCCCCAACTTCGAGGATCCGCACGACATCGTGCACGACGCCTACCAGCGCGGCCTCATCGCCCGCGCCATGTTCCAGTGCGTCGCCCTGTCGCCGCCGTTGATCAGCACCCGCGCCGACGTCGACCGCATGGTCGGCATCCTGCAATCGGTGTGGCCGGCCGCCGAACGGCGGGTCCTGGAGGCGGCGGCCTGACCACCGCGGGCGGCGTCACGCCCGCAGGGGATCGATCACCTCGAGGAACGGAAAGCGGTGGAAATCGGTATCGCGCGTGTAGATGGTCCGGATCCCGTGCTCGCGCATCAGCACCGCCGTGTGCGCGTCGTGCAGCAGGTTGCCGCTGAGCAGCGGCACGTCGGCCATGGTCTGCAGCACGAGCGCCGCATGACGCGAGGTCTCGCTCAGGATGTGCAGCGACGGCGACGCCAGCAGCGCCTCGACGAAGCGCCACCCCTCGGCCGCCGTCCACGGCCGCGCGAAGACGCGCCGATGCGTGACCACCCGCAGGAACTCGTAGAGGATCCCCCACGTCAGGCACCACGGCGTCGGCGCCGCGCGCCAGCCGTCGAGCAGCGCGCGACAGCGCGCGTGCTCGGGCATGCCCCGGTTGGCGGCGTAGACGAGGACGTTGGTGTCGGCGAGCAACACCCGTCAGCGCCCCTCCAGGGCCTGATACAGGGCGTCGCGATCGGCGACGTCGACCAGCGGAGCGCCGAGATCGGCGCTCGGCAGCGCCGGCAACTCGCGCGGCGCGGCCTTGACCGCCAGGTACTGCCGCAGCGCCGCCTCCACCAACGCCGACACCGTCTGTCGCCGCGCCGCCGCCTCCTGCTTCAACTTCCGCATCACCCGATCGTCGATGATCAGCGTCGTCTTCATGTATGGTTTTCCGTACCACCGGTGCGGGGAGCCGTCAAAATCGCGGCCGCGCCACGGCCCGCGGCGACCCGCCTCGCGGCCGGGCGCGAAATCTCGTCTTCGATGCGCGACGCCGGTTGTACTTTCCTCCCGACTCGCGTACACAGGATGCCAGTCCCAACGGGAAAGACGGCAGTTCGGGAAACCCCGGGAGTCTCCTGACCCCCGAAGCCACCACCGTGTTCCAGATCCAGCAGCTTCCCCAGTAGTGACGAATTCGCAAGAAAGGAGGGAAGCACAATGGCTCAGGGAACTGTGAAGTGGTTCAACGCTGCCAAGGGCTTCGGCTTCATCAGCCGCGATGATGGCGACGACGTGTTCGTCCATCACACCGCGATCGTTGGTGATGGCTACCGCAGCCTGGACGAAGGCCAGAAGGTCTCGTTCGACGTGACCCAAGGCAAGAAGGGTCCGCAGGCAGCCAACGTCGTCAAGCTGTGACGATTGCGCCGCGGAGGTCCTTCCGGGCCTCCGCGGCGTTGCCTCGCAACGCACACATCGCATCGCATGGTTCGTCGGGCCCCGCGCCCGGCGATGCCGCTGGCACAAGGGGAGGGCAGGCGACATGCGGCACCAGCAGATGGCACTCGACGCGCTGCTGAGCGACTTCTTCGGCGACAGCAAGCGCGGCGCCGCCGCCTCGAGCGAGAAGCGGCTGATGCTGGCCGTCCTGCGCAACGCCCTCGAGTGCTACCAGAAGCACCTCCACGCCACCGATCGCACCGGCCGCGAGCTCTTCGCCGAAGCCGCGGCGTGGATCGAATCGACCAACGGCCACGGGCTGTTCTCCTTCGAGAACATCAGCGAAGCGCTCGAGCTCGAGCCGCAGTACGTGCGCCGGCAACTGGCGCGCTGGAAGCAGAGCCAGCTCGACCCCCGCCGCTGAGCCGCCCTGCCGCCATGCGGGCGCGGCGCGGCCGGCGATGACGGGTCCCGCAACCCGAGCGATCGACGGCGATCAGCGCGGCGCCGCGAAGCGGCCCGGCGCCAGCAGGCCGGCGTCGAAGCGTTGGGTGCGGCCGTCGAGCAGCAGATCGGCGGCGATGGCGCCGACCGCGCCGCTGGTCTCGATGCCGCAGCCGCCCTGCCCGGCCAGCCAGAAGAAGCCGGGCAGCAGCGGATCCTCGCCGACCACCAGCACGCGGTCGGGCGAGAACGTGCGCAGCCCGGCCCAGGCGCGCCGGATGTGACGCGGCGCCAGGCGCGGCGCGACGCAGGCGACGCGCTCGGCGGCGGTGGCGATCGCCAGCTCGTCCGGCGTCGCGTCGCACGGCGCCAGCGGCTCCTCGTCCATCGGGCTGGCGAACAACCCGCCCGACTCGGGCGCGAAGTACACGTGCTGCGAGGCGTGCTCGACCAGCGGCCAGTCGCGCACGGCGAGGCCGTCGGGCGCCGCGAAGGTGATGATCGTGCGCCGGCAGGGCGTCAGCGGGATCGGCGACGCGCCGGCCTGCGCCGCGACGACCCCGGCCCAGGCGCCCGCGGCGTCCACCACCCAGCGCGCCTCGACCTCGCCGGCGCTGGTCGACACCCCGGCCACCCGCCCGCCGGCGCTGCGCACGCCGCGCACGGTGACGCCGCAGACCCGCTCGGCGCCGCGCTGCGCCGCGCCGCGCAGGTAGGCCCACAGCAGCTCGTGCACCTCGATGTGGCCGTCGTCTGGCAGGAAGACGCCGCCGGCGACGCGCGCCGGGTCGAGCGCCGGAACCCGCGCCAGCACCTCGGCGGCGCTCTGCGGCTCGACCCGCGTGCCGCCCGCCACGACCGCCGGCACCTGGGCGCGCACCGCGCTCCACACCGGCTCCTCGCAGACGACGAGGATGCCGGTCGGGCGCAGCAGCGGCGCGGACGCGAAGTCCGCCGGCGGCTGGCGCAGGAAGGCCGCGCCCTGCGTCTTCAGCGCCTGCAGCGCCGGGATCGGATCCCACTCCACCGCCACCGCGGCGCTGCGCCCGGTCGAGTGGTGGCCGGGCTGCGCCTCGCGTTCGAGCAGCAGCACGTCGCGCAGGCCGCGGGCGGTGAGGAAGTATGCGAGGGAGGCGCCGGCGATGCCGCCGCCGACGATCACCACTTCGTAGGCGCGCTTCTCCATCGCGCTCACGCGGCGGGCGCGCCGCGCACCCGCCGCCAGGCCGCCGACGCCGCCACCGGCACCGCGACCAGCACCCCCCACATGCCGAACATGAAGGCGACGAACACCAGCCAGTTCGCCGCCGGTCCCTGCGGCGCCAGGCCGCGCTGCCCGGTGAGCGCGCCGAGGGTGGCGCCGAGCACGTTGCCCCAAGCCGCCAGCACGGCGCCCCAGGTCACCAGCCGCTCGCCGGCCCGCCCGAGCGGCAACGACGGCGCGCAGCCCGCCAGCGCCAGCAGCATGAGGCCGTTGAGCACCCCCTCGGCGTGCGCGAGTTTCCAGGCGCGCGCCGCCGCCTCGCCCCACTCGCCGACCAGCGCGGCGCCGTACGGCGCGCCGGCGAGCAGCCCCGCGAGCAGCACCAGGAGGCCGTTGAAGGTGAGCATCGCCGCCGCCCGTGGACGCATCGCCATCTCCCCGCCGTCAGCCGCCGACCCGCGCCAGGATCGTGTCGTTGTAGCTCTTGCCCGCCGGGATGTGGGCGAAGGCGCGTTCCGGCAGACAGCTCAGGTAGAGCGCGCGCCGGCCGGGACCGCGCCCGCGCGGCGGCGGCGCCGCGTGCATGACGTCGCCGACGTGCACCGTGCAGTCGCCGGGCTCGGTGTCGACCGCGACGGTCAGCGCCCGCTCCAGATCGGCGCGATGGCACGACGCGCGGTGCGTCCCGGGCGCGAAGTGGAGCTGTCCGCTGGCCGCGGTGGCGGCGTCGAGCTGGATGCCGATGTTGATCGCCGGACAGGTCAGCGGATGGCCGCCGAGGCCGCAGTCGCGATGCCACGGCAGATCCGACAGGCCCTCCACCACGTCCGGCTGCTTGCACACCACCGAATGACCGTCGCTGCGGTCGCCGGCGACGCGCAGCGGTTCGTCGCTCAGCGCCAGCAGGCGGCGGATGCGCGGGTCGTCGCCGAGGGCGGCGATCGCCGGCTCGGCGAGCCCGAGGTAGATCAGGCGGCAGAGCACCGGCGTCCCGTCGCCGCGCGTCGCCCACCACGACCGTCCGTCGCCGGGCCGCGCCGCCGCCTGCCGGCGCTCGACGATCGCGGTCAGGCGCGCGATCTCCGCCGGCGTGAAGACGCCCTTGACCAGGGCGAACCCGGCCTCGCGCAGGAAGTGGCGCAGCGGCGCCGGCGGTCCGTCGGCGGGAAACGCGCGGTGGACGTCGAGCGGACCGCCGGCGGGGTCGCGCAGAGCGAGCGCCGCCGGATCGAAGATCGGCCGGCCGCTGGCGAGGGCGCGCAGCGCCGGCTCCCAGCGCTCGAGGTCGGCGTAGCCGCCGGCGGCGAAACGCACCCGGCCGCCGTAGAGCAGGCCGGCGGCGGTGGCGGTCTCGTCGACGAAGTCGCGCCACGCCGCCGCGTCGAGCTCGGCGACGACCGGCGCCTCGCCGCTGGCGTCGACGCGCAGCGTCTCGCCATCCGGCGTGAAGCGGCGGGCGCGCCCATCGGCGAGCCGCCAGGCGAAGGGCGGCGCGTCGCGCACGTCGCGCGTCGCCTGACGGCCGACCGGCGTCGCCAGGCGCTCGGGCAGCATCCGGTGCCAGGCGTCGAAGTCGAGCGGCGGGAACGTCATCGGCGAGCCTGCTGTAGCGAAAGCGTGGTCGCTTGCGAAGCCGCGCCGCCGGCGCGCCGCGGAGCCCCGTGAGCGCTCAGCCGAACAGCCAGCCCATGAGGCGCTCGATCTGGCGGGCGCGCCGCAGCGAGTAGGGAAACCACGCCGGCTCGCGGCGGCGGCGGCGCGGCTCGACCAGCAGCGCCTGGCGGACGCAGAACTGGCGCAGGCCCTCGGCGCCGCCGTGGCGGGTGCCGACGCCGCTCTGCTTGACGCCGCCGAAGGGCAGCGCCGGCACGCCGGCCGAGAGCACGCACTCGTTGACGCAGGCGTTGCCGGTCTCCAGGCGCTCGGCGATGGCGACGCCGCGCGCCACGTCGCGCGTCCACACCGAGGCATTGAGCCCGTAGGCGCTGTCGTTGGCGAGGCGGATCGCCTCCTCGACGTCGGCCACCGCCATCACCGGAATCACCGGGCCGAAGGTCTCCTCGCGCATGATCGCCATGTCGTGGTCGACGCCGGCCAGCACCGTCGGCGCGTAGCACGGCGCCGTGCCGTCGCCGACGCGGGCGCCGCCGGTGAGGACGCGGGCGCCGCGCGCCACCGCGTCGGCGACGTGGCGCTCGACGATCTCCATCTGCCGCGGGCTGGTGAACGGACCGAAGTCGATGTCCGCCGCCGGCCCGTTCGGCCCGGTGCGCAGGGCGCGCACCTGCTCCACCAGCTTGGCGGTGAACGCCTCGGCGACCGGCGCCTCGACGTAGACGCGCTCGACCGACATGCACACCTGGCCGGTCATCAGACAGCCGCCCCACGCCGCGCCGGCGGCGGCGCGGTCGAGGTCGGCGTCGGCGCAGACGATCATCGGATCCTTGCCGCCGAGCTCGAGCAGCACCGGCGTCAGCCGCCGCGCCGCCCGCTCCATCACCCGCCGCCCGGTCTGCGGCGAGCCGGTGACGCAGACGAGGTCGACCTGATCGACCAGCGCCGCGCCGGTCGCGCCGGCGCCGATCACCACCTGCAGCACGCCCGGCGGCAGCGCCGAGCCCAGCGCCGCGACGGCGCGCTGCACCGCCAGCGGCGCCAGCTCCGACGGCTTGATGATCACCGCGTTGCCGGCCAGCAGCGCCGGCAGCGCGTCGCCGAGCGCCAGGTTGAGCGGCGCGTTCCACGGGCTGATGATGCCGACCACGCCGCGCGGCCGATGGACGACGTAGCCGCGCTTGCCGAACAGCGGCCGGGTGCTCACCCGCTGGCGCCGCAGCCAGCGCGGCGCCCGCCGCGCCAGCCACCCGAGGTCGAGGCAGACCCCCATCAGCTCGCCCACCACGTCGACGCGCGCCTTGCCGGTCTCGCGCTCCAGCCGCTCCAGCACCGCGG